>CAZEAA010000005.1:0-46155 GCA_964510015.1 uncultured Sandaracinaceae bacterium | reverse complement strand
TCCCCTTGCGCCCATCCTGGATCACGCTCTAGTGAGCCGACGCTCAGAACAGGCGCCCGTGCACCGCCTCCGCCCGCGCCTTCAGCCACGGGTTCGCGTCCAACCGCGCTCGCGTCGCGACGTAGTGGGGATCCTGCGCGACCTGGTGGTAGCGGCCCAGCAGCGTGAAGCGCACCCTCTCCCCCTCGTTGCGACCGGCGCGATGAAACGTGTTCATCCCGGTGAAGAGCGCGTCTCCGCGCTTGAAGTCCATCGCGTGTTCTCGGACGCCGACCAACTTCTCGGGGAGCAACGTCTTCGCCTCCGAGTTTCCGTCGCGCTTGATCTCGTGCCCGCCGAACGTGAACCCGCCAAGGTGGCTGGTCGGGGCCACGCGCAGCGCCCCGAGGGACGGTGGGGTGTCCTGGAGCGCCACGGAGAGCACCAGCCCACGATGCCCCTCTGGATTCTGGGGATAGTAGGCCCGCTCCTGATGCCACTCGTGGCCGTTCGAGGGATCCCGAGGGACGTCCACGCGGAGCTGGGCTCCCGACAGGGCGAGACCATCGACGTCTTCACCGAGCAGGGCCGCGACCGCTTCGAGGGTGCGACCCGCGCTGAGCAAGCGCGTGAGGACGGCCCCGTTCTGGAGCGTGTCGTAGAACGCTTCGAAGAGCGCGCGGTCGTCGCGCTGCACAGCGCACACGACGTCGTCGAGGTGGCGCGACTCCCACGGCGCCTCCGCGTCGCGGCCGGACGGATCCTTGCTGTTGGCCGCGGCCAACCCGTCGAACAGCCGGCGCGCCGCGAAGTAGATGAAGCGCCTGACGTGCGTCACCGACTCGTCGTCGAACACCCCGCCCACCATGACGAAGCCCTCGCGGTCGAAGGTTTGGCGGTGGGCCGAGTCTACCGGATTGGCGCTGGATGACATAGTGCCGGCCAACTATAGCGCGTCGGGCGGCGGCCCGGCGGGCGGCTCTCGACGGCCGTGGTCGAGCGGTGTAAAGCAGGGCCATGACCTCCGTGGGCGACTCGGCAGCGGCGCGCCCTGAACTCGGCGCGCCGCTGGCACGCCTCGCGCGCTGGTACGAAGTACGGCGTGACGAGATCTTCGGCCGTCGCTCGCCGTCGCATGGATTGCAACGTCGCTCGCCGCTCGAGTACGCCATCGTCGCCCTCGGGACCCCGCGCGACATCGCGGTCGCGGCGCGCCGCGTGGCTCGCGTGGGTGTCCGCCTGCTGGACTACGACGACGTCCACGCGCGCCTCGAGCGCAGCCAGCGAGAAGGTCGCATCCCCGCTGTTCCGTCGCGCGCGCAGCTGCTCTTCGGCGGAGCCGACATGGTGCGCTTCCTCTTCGAGCCCGGGGCGCGCTCGCTCAACGAGGCGCGCGGCATCGGCCGGCGGCTGTACTACGTGCTGCTGACGCTGGGTGATCCCGCCACCCTGCTAGACCCGGGCGGTCTCACCGCGACGCGGGACGAGGTGGTCCTCCACCTGCTCGAGAACTTCCACTTCTCGCCGGTCTACGACCTGCAGTTGCTCGTCACCTTCGAAGGCGGTCTCGCGGCGCTCGGCGACGCGTGCCGAGCGGTGCTGGACGGGACTCACGAGCGCAGCGCGGCGCTGCGGGGGCGCATCCCCGAGGCGACCTACTTCGAGACCCTCGAGCGCTACGCGACCGCGGCCGTGGCCGGCCGGCAGCCGGTGGCCCCACGCTTCCCCTCTGGCGACGGAGAGGGGCAGCGCCCGGTCGGAACGGCCGAAGAGCTGGCGGCGCTCGCGCGCGCCGCGCAGGCCTTCACGGAGCTGTGGCCCTTCCTGACCTACTGCAGCGCCCTCCCCGCTGACCCGCTGGAGCTCGTGCGGCGCTTCTTCGCCGTCCACGAGCTCCCCGCGGCGGCCCGGGCACACCGAGCTGCCTGACCTACAGGATGGTGCGAAACGTCAGGTTGATGCGCGGCGTGCGCACCCGCTTGGTCTTGGGCAGCGCGTGCTCCCAGTGATGCTGGGTGGCGCCGGTCATCACGATCAGCTGCCCTCCCTCGAGCATCAACGACACCTTGCGGCGGTCCCCCTTGTGCCGGAAGTCGAAGCGGCGCGTGGCCCCCAGGCTCAGCGAGGCGATGGTCGGCAGGCGCCCGAGCGCGCCCTCGTCGTCGCTGTGCCAGCTCATCCCTTCGTCGCCGCTCATGTAGAGGTTCAGCAGGCAGGCGTTGAACGGGCTCCCCACCGCGGCCTCCACGCGCTCCTTCACCTGGGTCAGCAGGGGCGTCCAGGGCTGCGCCAGCTTCGTGGCCCCCGAGTAGTGGTACGCCTTCTCGCGGTCACCGAACCAGGCCACCTGCCTCGCCGTGACCAGGCGCTTGCCGGCGATCACCAGCTCGTCGTGCTGCCACGGCACCGTCTCGCGCAGGGCCGCGAACAGCTCGGCCGCCTCCTCGTCACGGTAGAGGCAGCCGTGGTCGTAGACCTCGCCGTCCGCTGGCAGCAGGTTGCGGCGCGGGTCCCGGTCGAGAGCAAAGAGGTCGAGCGTACGCGTCATGAGGTGGCGTCGTGAACGATGGCGCTCACCGCTCGATCATCACCACGCGACCGTGGTCGATCCCCAGCGACACCTCCCCGTCCACCAGCCGCTGCAGGGAGCGCCCCAGCAGCTCGTGGCGCCACCCATCGGCCAGCGACGTGCCGGGCTGGCCCGAGACGAAGCCCGCGATGTCCTCGCGCTTGCCCAACCGCTGGAGGTCGATGCTCTCGTCCTCGGCGCGCTGCTGGGCCCAGGCCATGGCCAGCCCGATCAAGCCTTGAGGGGCGGTGGCCGCTGCGAGCACCGGTTGCGCCACCACGTCGCGGAGGTCCAGCTGCCGGCCGCGGTCGAGCGCCGCCAGCAGGTCCGCCTCGTGCCCACGAATGGCGCGCCGGTCGAGCCCGCGCACGCGCTCAAGCTCGGCCAGGTTCTTGGGAGGACGGTCGATCATGGCCTGCACCGCGACGTCCGGGAGCATGCGCCGCACCGGCGTGTTGGCGGCCATGGCCGTGCGCTCGCGATACGCCAGGAGCTCCTGCGCGATGGCGGCAGTCCGGGGGCGGAACGAGCTGCTGCCCTTCACCTTCCACCACGCCGTCAGCGGGTCGCGGCCCGAGCGCGCCTCACGACGCACGCGCTCGCACTCCTCCTCGCACCAGCGCAGCCGGCCGCGCTCGCTCAGGCGCTTCGAGAGCGCGTCGGCCAGAGCCACCAGGTGCACCACGTCCTCCGCCGCGTAGCGCAGCTCGTCGGGAGCCAGGGGGCGGCGCGTCCAGTCGGCCAGCTGAGCGCCCTTGCCCAGCACGAGGCCCAGGCCGTCTTGCACCAGCTTGCCGAGCGCGGGCGTGCCCATCCCCAAGAACGACGCCGCGATCTGCGGGTCGAACAGGCGGCTCGGGGCCACGCCCACGTCCTTCAGCAAGATCTCGAGGTCCTGGGAGCAGGCGTGGATCACGCAGAGGCCCGGCCCCTCCAGCAGTGGTCGCAGGGCGCGCAGGTCCACGGCGAGGGCGTCGATCAACACCACGCGTCCGTTCCACGCGAGCTGCACCAGGCAGACCTTCGCGTAGTAGGTGGTCTCGCGATGGAACTCGGTGTCGAGCGCATAGGCCGCGGCGCTCGCGGCGTCGGCGACCGCCCGCGCGAGGTCGTCGGGGTGGTCGATGTACTCGAACTCGGGTGCGCTCATGACGGCAGCTTGTCACGCTCGTCGGGAGACGCACCCTCGCTTCCGGCTGGGGCCGCGGCGGGCACGGGCTCCACCGGCTCCACCCGCTCCACCGGCTCGCTGCGTACCAAGCGGAACGTCAGGACGCCCAGCAGCACCACCGCCAGCGCCAGCACGGCCAGCAGCGCGGCCTCGGTCATCGCGTCGCGGCTCGGGCTCGGCGGTGCGTACACGGGGTTCGCGGCCAGCTCCCCGAGGACCGCGTCTTCGGCGCGCGCCGACAGCACCAGCGCGCGGGCGCTCTCGATGTCGTAGTGCGGGTCCTCGACCAGGTCGCTCCCCACCAACAGGCGGTAGTCCCCCGCCGGCGCCGCGAGGTAGAGGTCGCGCGTCAGGGTCACCAGCGTGGCGCCTCGGATGGTCAGCGGCCGCTCGTCTCCGTTCTCCACCACCAGCTCGATGGCGTGCACGTGACGACCCACCGGTACCCGCAGCGGTCCACGCATGCCGGGCGCGCGGGCGAGGGGCTCCGCCGTGTACGCGAAGAACTCTCCGTCGGGCTGGTCGCGCGTGCGAAGCTGGTAGGCGCGGTCCACCAGCGCGTCCTCCACGTCCAGCAGGACGTGGTCCACGGTGAGCCCCCCGGCCGGCACGGCGATGGCGTGCACCGAGCGGCGCCCCTCCGGCTGCGTGGTCACGGCCCCCGTGGCGTTCACCTCGTGGGTGTCGTCGCCCCAGAGGAAGGGCCACTGACGACCGTCACCGTCCACCACGCGGAAGTCACCCTGCCCTTCACGGCCGGCCGCGAGCGCGGCGATGGTGGGTCGCACGCGGGTCAGCCCCTCGGGGCTCTCCCTCACACGCAGCGGCAGCACGTGCGAGAACTCGGCCGCGTTCACGCTCGCGCCCGGACGCATCGCGAAGGCCAGGACGGGCCCCGCGTGGAAGAGCGGGTTCGGCAGCAGCGCCTCCACGCTCGCCTCGCCCACCACCGCGTCGGGCGTGAGGCGATAGCGCAGCGCGTCTTCGAGTCCATAGGCCGGACGTGTGGCGCGGGCGCCGCCGAAGAAGAGCTCCGCCGTGGTGCCGTAGGCGTCGAACAGGACCGCCGGCTGCCTCACGCGCGCCGTGATGCTGACCTCCGCGAGCGGCGGCGCGTCGCGGTCCACCACGCGCACGCGCAGCAGGTCGCCCGACGAGCGACGCACCGGCACCTCGAGCGAGGCCTCGTTCCAGTCCGGAATGCGGTAGATGGCGGCGCTCCCGACCACCGCTCCGAGGCCGCCGGTGCCGGCGTCCTCCACCAAGACGTCGCGCTGGAACGCGCCGCTGCTCGTCTCGAAGACCAGCGACTCGGGCACCACGCCGCGAGGACGACGCACCGTGAAGATCGTCTCGCTCCCGCCGCTCCGCTCGGTGTTCACCACCTCGAGGGGGATGCGCAGCTCGCGCGTCGCGCTGCCCACGCTCGCGCTCACCAGCGTCAGCGTCGGTCGCAGAGCGGGCGCCGCGCCGCTGAGACGCAGGCGCAAGCGCGCTCCGGGCGCCGGCGGGACGACCACCTCCACCTTCTCGCGCAGCGGAGAGGCCATCCGGAAGAGCGTGGTGGACACCACCGGCGACTCCGCGCCCTGCGCGTCCACGCGGTGCACCGTCAGCTCGCGGACCAGCTCGCTGGACGTCAGGCCGAAGCGCAGGCGCCACTCCACCCCCGTGCTGGCCAGGTCGCTGGGCAGCAGCACGTCCCACGTCTCCACCACGGTGGGTCGCGCGGCGTCGCCCCCCGAGCGCTCGCGCACGTCCACGGGCACCAGGGCGCGCGTCTCGGTGGCGCGCTGCGGCGCGTCCGACTCGATCATGAATTCGGCCGGGCTCCCGCCCACGAACACACGCAGGTCGGCCAGGTCCGCGCGCACGGCCGACAGCACCTCGGCCGGCAGCGGAGCCCGCACCAGTCCGTAGACGCCGTTCGTCTCGATGCGCGCGCGCTGCGGAAAGAGCGCCCGGACGTCTTCCGCCGCGCTCGTATCCTGGGCGACCACGGGCCGTGACCCGGACACCCACGTGGCCAAGAGGAGCAGCAGCGCGAGCGGGTGAGCTGCCCGACGCACCGCGCGGTCGAGGGAGCACTTCATGGTTGTCCACCTTCCTGAGCGTCCGTGTCCGACGACGGGAACACGAAGCGCCGATACGCGAGCGAGATGACGATCAACGAGATGGCGAGGCCCACCAGCGACGCCACGCGGTAGAGGTCCTGCAGATTGCCGAGGTCCGCGAGGAAGACCTTGGCGATGGTCAGCATCACGAGACCCAAGCTGAGGCCGCGCAGCGCGGTGCTCTTGCGCCACATGCCGATGCCGAGGAGCACGGCGCCGTACAGGGCCCACGCGAGGCTGAGCGAGAGGTCGCGCGCCGGCTGCCGGTCGAGCTCGATCTCGAGCGGCCCGTCGGGCGAGAAGGCGTCGATGATGGTGAGGTTGATCCACGCGAAGCCCAGGACCACCGCGAGCACGCCGAGCGCGTTCGCGAACAGGGCGACGTTCGCCGGCATCAGCGCCGCCTCGCTGCTTCGTCGGCGAGGGATCTCGATGTCGCGCAGCCACGCGAAGCCGGCGAGCGCCGCGGCCGTGGGCACCAGGTAGGTGTAGGCCAGCCAGTTGAGGAAAGGCCACGTGGACACCGGGTGGTACTCGAGCACGTAGGGGTTCATCAGCAGGCGGATGGCCACCGCGCCGAAGTGCAGGAGGGCGAAGTACTTGAGACCCGCGTGGTCCACGCGTCGGAACAGCAAGAGGAGCGCCGCGCCCATCAGCGCCCAGCCCACCGTCACCCACTCGTTCTCGAGCTGCAGCGGGATGGCCACCGTGATGAAGCCGAGGGCCGCCGCGGCTGGCCACGCGATGGCGGAGACGCGCACCGACGCGGGCGCGCGCTGCTTGGCGATGGCCAGCGACAGCAGCACGACGACGCCCGCCAGCATCGCGGGGACTCCGTCCGTGGCGGCGCCGAAGATGACCTGGTACGCCTCCAGGATCGCGGGGAAGAACAGGGGCATGGCCAGCGCCGCGCCGCGATACAAGCCCGGCGCGCGACGGGCGCGCTCACCGAGCACCAGCATGGGCAGGAGCGTGGCGCTCGCCGCGATGGTGACCAGGCAGACCAGCCACGACGTGGGCGCCGCGGAGGCCGCGTTGCGACCGCCGACCATGGCAGCCTCGCTGGCGAGCATCAGCAGCACGGGACCGAAGTAGGCGCCGATGCCCGAGCGCGCGAGCGGCAGCGCCACCAGCACCAAGGCGCTCGCCGCCGCCAGCGCATACAGCCATGGCGTGGAAGGCACCGCGGTCGGGAGGAACACCAGGTGCGCGGCGAAGACCACGACCGCGAGCCCCGCGCCGTGATCGAGGAAGCGCCGCGTGTCCGACGCGCCGAGCAGCGCGCCCCCTTGCGAAGCCACCGTCGGCACCAAGCACAGCGCAAGCCACAGGAGCTCACTCGGCCCCCCGGCGTGATGCCCCTGCGCCACGTGGATGACCACCATCACGAACGTGGCGAGCGGGGCGACCAGCACGCCCATGAAGCGCAGGGTGCCGATGGCCGAGACCCGCGTGGCGCCCAGCACCAAGACCAGCGTGGTGAGCGCGGCGGCGCCGGGGAGCATGCGCTCTGCGGCGAGCAAGACGGCGAAGAGGGCCGCCACCACGAAGAGCAGGAAGGCATGCGCGGGGTGGAAGTCGAAGCCGGGCGAGTCGGCGTTGCCGGCGCCGGGTGACGAAACCTCTCGCTCGGACCTGCGCCGCAGGAAGCCCCAGCGCTCCACCACGGCGTAGTGCGCCACCGCGACCGCGAGCGCGAGCCCGGCCGTGAGCCAGCCGAGCGGATCCCGATGCGACGCGAGCACGTGCACCATCAGGGTCACGCCGCCGGCTGCGGCGGCGGCCAGCTGCAGCCAGTAGCTGCGCGTGGCCAGCGCCATGACACCCGCGCCCACCGTGAGCGCCGTGACCAGCACCAGCATCGGCACCACGTCGAGGCGCAGCTCGGGCTGCCCCGCGAAGAAGAGCGGGAAGAGGAAGGGCAGCAAGATGGCCAGCACCTGCGTGGCCTTGGTCACGAGGCGCTCGAGGTCGGTGGGAGCGCGCCCCTCGGCCGCGACCTTGCGCTCCACCTGCATGGACGCGATGGCGAAGACCACCGCGAAGCTCACCACGATGGCGACCCCCAGCCACACGCGCTCCGGGCCCATGCGGTCCAGCACCCAACCGACCTGATAGACGAAGGTGCCCAGCACGCTCAGCAGCGCCAGCACGCCCCAGCGCGTGCGCTGGGCCACGGCCAGCAGGGCCACGTCCAGCAGCAGCAGGTACCCGAAGAGCGCGAGCGGGCGGTCCTGCCCAGTCGACAACGAGATGGGCGTGATGAACCCACCCAGCAGGCCGATCATCGCGATGCTGAGCGCCTTGTAGCGAATGGCGAGCGCGCAGCAGGCGGCCGTGGTCACCCCCATCAACGCGAACGCGGCGGGCCGCGGCACCAGCTCGTACATGGCGCCGCTGGCCCAGCTGGCCAGGTAGAGGATGGCCACACCGGCGCCGGCGATGAAGTTGGCCAGCAGCGGGTGCCGTGCGCGCAGCGGACGCTCGGACGCCCCGATGCAAGCGAGGCCCGTGACCACGCCGAGGATGACGCGCATGGCCGGCGTGATCAGCCCGTGCTCCACCGAGTAGCGGAAGAAGTAGATGCCCGCGACCACCAGGGTGAGCGCGCCCAGCAACGCGATGCCGCGCACCCCGAGCCACTCTTCGAGGCCGGGCTCCTTGCGCGGCGGTGGCCCGACAGGACGCGGTGGTGAGCCGGGAGGTGCCCCCGCGGGCGGCACGGGTCCGGTGGCCCCGGGTGCCTGCGCTGCCGCGTCATCCGGAGACGCAGGCTCCGGCGCGCCCGCCGCTTCGGCGAACGCGGGCGCGGCGGCGGCCTCCGCAGCAGCGGCCTCGACAGCAGCGCGCTCAGCCGCGGCGGCATGGAACGGAAGCACCCCGCCTTCCGTTGCTGCCTCGGCCACGTCGGCCCCGTGGGCCACGTCGGCCCGATAGCCCACGTCGGCCACGCCAAGCGCGTCCGGCGCTGCGAGGGGCACGCCAACCAACGTCGCGTCGGTCGCCACCGAGAGGGCATCACGGGCTTCGCTCGGGGGGCCGGCGAGCGCCGCCTCGGCCCGCACGGGAGCGGCGACCGCAGCAGCCTGCGTCACGGGCATCGCCGGAACCGGCCGCGCCTCGAGCCGCGCCACTTGCTGGGTCAGCTGCCGGTGCTGGCGCAGCAGCTGGTCGAGCTCCTCCCGGAGCTGCGCCGTCTCGGCGCGCCTCCGCCCGTTGGCGGTCGCGGTCAGGATGGCGGCCGTGAGCCCCACGAGCGTGACGACCGGCCCCAAGCAAACGAACACGAAGACTGCGAAATCATCCATGGTTGCCCAGGCAGTATCCGCGCACCTTCAGCGGTTCACCCTCGCATTTCTGTCATAGTCTCGTCTCAGGAGTCCTCGTTCGGGGGTGTAAGATGATTTTGGTGCCGTCCATGCCCACATCGGGTTACCCTCTCCGGCCATGACTAGGGTTGCCTTGTTGATGTTCGGGTTGCTCGCGCTCTCTGCCTGCTCACCGGGGCTCAGCGCCGCCAAGCGCCAAGCCGAGGTGGACTTCACCTGCGACAGCGGCGACCTCGAGACCACGCGCCGGAGCAATGACACGTACATCGTGCGCGGGTGCGGACGGGTCGGTGTCTACCAGTGTCCGACGGGCGTGGGCACGGACCACCGCTGGTGCTCCAACCTCACGATCCTCGCGAACCAGCGCTTCGCCGCCGAGTTCTCCTGTGACGAGGCCCAGGTCTCGGTGGCCGAAATCAGCCCGTACGTGTTCCGCGTGACCGGCTGCGAGCACGAAGCCACCTACTACTGCAGCGCGGCGGATGGCAGTCCCCAGTGCAACGTCGACCAGGCCCGCTGACGAGACGCCGCTAAATCGCCCGGGCGCGGCTTACGTCCGCGGGCCAAGGCTCGAAATACGGGAGTATTTCTTCGCCCCGTCCCTGTGGGCGCGCTCGCGCTCGGACGATTTTTCGGCGCCTCGTCCCCTCGCTGCCACCGCCTGGTTGGTGACGCCTATCGGCAGACGCCGGGGCCGCGGGGTGGGTTCATCCAGGCTTCGCGGGCGTCTAGCCAGGCGCGAACGTCGGCGTGCATGGGTCCGGCGGCGGCGCGGGCTTCTGTGGCGGTGGTGATCTCGGCGCGAAGGCGCTCGGGGCCGGCCATGCGTGGCGTGAGGCCTGCGGCAGCGAGCTCGGCGCGGCGCCAGGGGGGCATGGGCCCCGAGTCGAGGCAGCCCGCCCGCAGATCTTCGACGCTGCAGAAGACACGGATGTGGAAGTGGTCGTCGTGCGGATAGCCAGGCTGGCAGGCCACTTGCTCGAAGCGTCGCCGCACCGCCTGCGGTGCGCCGTGCACGCGTGCGTGACGCAGGAGCCGAGCGCGCAGGTGGCGCGCCACGAACATGCGCTGGACCGCTGCCTGGGGGTCCGACAGCAGCGCCTCCACGAAGGCCCAGGTGCGCACGACGTCGAGGCGTACGGGTACGTCGTCGCCGGGCACCGCGAGGTCGCCGAAGTCCACCCCGCGCGCCGAGAGGTCGAGCGGCGCGCCCACCGCGGGCCGTGGCTCTCCGCGAGCGTCGAGCGCGTAGAACAGCACGTCGACGTCACGCCCACCCTGGTGGCTGCCGTGGTGCGCGATGGGCCCACCAGCCGCGAGGCTCAGGTCGTTCACCACCAGCTCGCCGCCATGCAGCTGGTTGACCCGCTCGCCGGCACGCATGAGCGCCTGCACGAGCTCCACTGTGCCATAGCGCGCCGTCAGGCTGCGCCGTGCGTTGAAGCCGGACCCGCGTGCATACAGGGGGTACGGCACGCCTCCTTCGAGCGAGCCCGCGCTCGGCCCTCCTCGGGATGTGCTCGCGCTGCCCGTGAGCCGCAGCGTCCGGTTGGCCTCCGAGAGCGGGTCTTCCTGCCGGGCCGACACTGTTGGTCCACTGAACCACAGCGCGAGCGCCACGAACACGACGAACGCCATCTGGAAAAGGGGCCACGATCGGGCGACTTGGCGGCCCCCTTTCAGCGCTGCACGGTCGAGAACAGGGCGATGCATTGGCGTACGATCAGGTCAGCGAGCGCATCCCGCGAGAGCGCCTTGTGCTCCACCCACTCGAGGCTGACGGTCTCCACGTAGCCGATGTAGCCGCGCAGCGTGATGTCCACCTCGGGGCCGGGGGGCAGCAGCGCCGACGCCTCTCGCACGCGCTCGAGGAACGCCATGCGGGTGCGGTCCACGATGGCCTGCACCTCTTCATCCACTCCGTCACCGCCGCGCACCAGCAGCAGGTAGTTGCGCGCGTGCCGGTCCACGTAGTCGAGGTAGCGGGCCACGCCCTCGCGCATCTCGGCCATGGTGGGCACGAGCCCGGCGGTGGGCACGTCGGTGGAGTCGATCAGGCGCTCGGCCGCCGCTTCCACCGCGGCCACGAAGAAGGCCCGCTTGCTCGGGAAGTAGTGGTAGAGCAGCCCCTTCGAGACACCGGCCTCCTTGGCGATCTCGTCGATGGAGATCTCGTCGTACGGGCGGTTTCCAAAGAGCTCGAGGGCCAGGTCCAAGAGCTGCTTGCGGCGCTCGTCCACCTGCAATCGATGTCGCGCGGCTTGATTCACGGGGCTCCCCTAGCAGCTCGCGTGGTGCGCGGCATCCATCCAGTGCGTGTCGACACGTTGTCAGTCTACCATCGACGCATGAACACAGACAGCCCAAGCCGCACGGCCATGCTGGTGGCCGCCTACCGCGCGCGCGCCAGCGAGGCCGCCGCTCCGATCTGCAGTGACCCCTACGCCCGGACGCTGGCCGGGGAAGAGGGGTTCGCGTTCGCGCGTGAGATGGACGCGGTCGCGCCCAACATGGAGCTGTGGGTCGCGGTCCGTACGGCCTACCTGGACGCCGTGGTGCGCGCCGCCACGCAAGACGTCTCGCAGGTGGTGATCCTCGGCGCGGGCTTCGACACGCGCGCGAAGCGCTTGGCGCACGAGGGCGTGCGCTTCTTCGAGGTGGACGCGCCCGCGTCCCTGGCCGAGCGCAAGCGACGCCTCGCGCTCCTGCCCGACTACCGGAGCGACGCCGTCGAGGTGTCCTGCGACTTCGAGACCGAAGACTTCGTGGACCGCCTCGCCGCCGTGGGGTTCGACCGCGGCGTGCCCGCGCTCGTGCTGTGGGAGGGCGTCAGCTACTACCTCAGCGAAGCCGCGGTGCGGGCCACCCTGGGGCGCGTGGCCGAGGCGCTGCACCCCCGCAGCACCCTCGTGTTCGACCACGTGGGCCGGCGCTTCGTGGCCGGCCAGGGCACCAGCCCCGAAGACCAGGGCACACGCGAGCGGCTTGGCTCCGTTGGTGAGCCGATGATCTGGGGCGTGGACCACGCGCTGCCGCTGCTCTTCGAGCTGGGCTTTCGGTCCGTGCGCGCGGACGACTTCGACGAGGCGTGCCTGACCCACACGGGCACCTACGACCGCGCGCGCAAGTTCCGCTTCCAGCACTTGGTGCACGCCCGCGTCGCGCGCGACTGACCGTACTGCATGTGCTCCAAAACCCGCACCCTTGGCACCCCGGACTGACACGACCTCGGTCCGCGGTGCCACACCGAGTCAGCGGAGTCAGCGAGGGGTCAGCGCCGTGGACAGCTCGGCGTACAGCCGCACGGCCGCGCGCGTGCCCTTCTTCCAGTCGTCGATCAGCAGGCTCTCGTTCTCCGAGTGCGCGTGGCACAGCGGGTCCTCCACGCCGGTGAGCAGCGCTGGCACGCCACCGAGCACGCGCGCGAACGGCCCCACGAACGGGATGGTCCCGCCGCAGCCGATGATCTCGCACTCGCGCCCGTAGCCCGCGCTCATGGCGCGCCGCGCCGCGTCGAAGGCCGGCCCCTCGGCCGAGGTGAGCCACGAGCTGGCCACCTCTTCGCGCTCGATGTGCACCTCGAGGCCGAACGGTACGCGCGTCTCGAAGTGCTTCACCAGCGCATCCTGCACGACCTTCGAGTCCTGGTTCGGCACGGTGCGCACGCTCACCCGCGCCCGCGCGGAGTCGATGATCTGGTTGCTGGAGCCCTTGATGGCGCGCGACTCGAACGCGATCACCGCCACCGCGGGCTGGCGCCAGATGCGCGCATAGAGCGGCACGTCCTGTCGGCCGATCAGCGTGGCACCGGACACCAGGCCGGCCTGCGAGCGGAAGTCGCCTTCCTCGTAGGGCAGCCGCGCGAGTGCCGCGTGCTCGAACGGCGTGAGCTCGGCCACGCCAGCGCGCAGGGGCGCCATGACCTGGCCATCGTCGTCCATCAGCTCGCCGAGGGCCCGCGAGAGCGCGATCACCGGGTCGGGCAGCGGACCGCCCCACATGCCGCTGTGCACGGGCTGCCGCAGCGCGCGCACCTCCACGGTGACCGCCGCGAGGCCGCGCAAGGACACCGTGAGCGACGGGATGCCCGCGTCCAGGTTGGCCGTGTCGGTGAGCACGATGCAGTCGGCCGCGAGCAGCTCGGCGTGCGTCTCGAGGAAGCGCTCGAGGTTGCCGGAGCCGATCTCCTCTTCGCCCTCCACCACGAACTTCACGTTCACAGGCAGCGAGCCGGTCGCGTCGAGCCACGCAGCGCACGCCGCGATGTGCATCATGACGCCCGCCTTGTCGTCAACCGCGCCGCGCCCGTACATGCGGCCCTCGCGGACGTCCGGCTCGAACGGAGGCGTGACCCACTTGGCCTCGCGCCCCACCGGCTGCACGTCGTGGTGGCCGTAGAGCAGCAGCGTGGGCGCCCCGGGAGCACCCAGCCACTCGGCGTACGCGTACGGGTGTGCGCCCGGCAGCTCGAGCACGCGCGCCTGGTGAAGACCCGCGCGCGTCATCAACGCGACCACGGCCTCGGCGCTGCGCTGCAGCGTGGGGTTGGGCGGCGGCTCGGCGCTGATGCCGCCGATGCGCACCAGGGCAGCGAGGTCATCGAGATGCTGATCGAGGGTGGCTTCGAGTCGGCCGAGGGCGCGCTCGAGGGGGCTCTGGGGTTCGCTCATGCTTCGCTTCTACTCCGGCGTGCGCGGCTTGGCTTGTCGCAAGTGACGCGTGGTGGGATCGCCCAGCGGGGAGGCGTCAGGGGCTTCGGCCGGGGCGCCCACGTCGGCCGGGGCGCCCACGTCGGCCACCACGCTCGGCGCGCGTGTGCGGGTGTTCGCGTCCACGGCCGCCTCCTCCACGGGAACGTTGGCCACCGCGGACACCACCGCGTCGAGCGCGAGCGTCCCGTCGCTCAGCTGCGTCTCGCGTAGCGCCGTGTGCGCCAGGGCGTCCTCTAGGGCGCTCTTCTCGACGGTGTGGTGATCGTGGAGGGCGCTCACTACGCGCCCGAGGATGAGCTGCGCCGTGCCGGGCGGCGTGATGGCGGTGAGGTCGTCCAAGAACTCGGTGGCCGTCACGTAGCGACGCGCGGGGTCCGACTCGATCAGGCGCTCGACCGCCGTGGCGAAGGCCGCGTCCACGCCGGGCATCGCGTCGTGCAGCGGGCGGTGCTTGCCACGCTGCAGGTTCTCGAGCGTCTCGAGGTCGTTCGCGCCGTCGAACGGCCGGCGCCCCGTGACGCACTCGTAGAGCGTGACGCCCAGCGAGAAGAGGTCGCTCTGCGCGTTGAACTGGCCCGCGCTCGCGTACTCGGGCGCCATGTAGGGGAGCTTGCCCTTCACCGCCGCGGTGCGGGTGGCCACGTCGGCGCTCATGGCCTTCGCGATGCCGAAGTCGGTGAGCTTCACCTCGCCGTGGCGACTGAGGAGCACGTTGCTGGGGCTGATGTCGCGGTGCACCACCCCGCGCGCGCGCCCGGTGGGCGTCGCGGCGTGCGCGAACTCGAGGGCCCCCGCCAGCTCGAACGCCAGGTGCGCCACCACGCCGGTGGTGAGTCGGTCGCCGCCCTCGGTGAGGCGATTGATGACGGTGCGCAGGTCGAGCCCCTCCACCAGCTCGAGCGCCAGGTAGTGCGAGCCCGCCACGACGCCGAAGTCCAGCACCTGAGCGATGGCGCCGTGATGCAGGCTGGCCGACACGCGCGCCTCTTCGAGGAAGAGACGCAGGAACTCTTCGTCCCGCTCGAAGGCCGGGAGGATGCGCTTGATGCACACGCGCTGTGTCACCCCTGATGCCCCATACCGGAGGGCTTCGAAGGTCTCCGCCATGCCCCCGTGACCGAGGCGGCGCACCAGCTCGAAGGGCCCGAATCGAGTCACCTCGGACACGGCCGGACAGTACGCGAATTCAGGGCTCTGCGCGAGCGCTGCTCGCTGCCCGTCGAATCTTTGACTCCTCCTCGGATGATCAGTAGTGTCCGGCCGACACCTGCTCAGCTTGACAGCTTGAACAGATGTCTAGTACCCTCGGAGGCAGGTCATCATGCAGAAGCTCACGGACAGACAGCGCGCGGTCCTCGAATTCATCTCCGAGTCCATCTCCGACAGGGGCTTTCCGCCCACGCTGCGCGAGATCGGCAACCGCCTCGGCATCCGCAGCACCAACGGGGTCAACGACCACCTGCGCGCGCTCGAGCGCAAGGGGTACCTCACGCGCGAAGACATGAAGAGCCGCACCCTGCGCCTGGTCCGCTCGCCAGACGGGCACTCCATGGACGACGACAACGACGGCGCCGGTGACGGCGACGGCGACCTCCCGGACCTCGACGCCAACGACGGTGCGCGCGGGGGCCTGCGCGGGCTCACTTCGCTCGCGGGGCTGGCCACGCGTGCGGCGAACGATGCCGACGACGACCTGCTCAGCATCCCCATCGTCGGTCGCGTGGCGGCCGGTCTCTTGGCCGAAGCCATCCAGCATCCGCAGCACGCGCAGGACACCGTGCGCATCGACCGCATGCTGGTGGGCGGCAACCGCGACGTGTTCGGCCTCCGCATCGTGGGCGAGTCCATGATCGAAGCGGGCATCCACGACGGCGACTACGTCTTCGTGCGCAACCAGCTGGAGGCCAAGCGCGGCGAGATCATCATCGCGCTCATCGGGGACGACGCCACCTGCAAGTACTACTTCCCGGAGCGCGACCACATCCGTCTGCAGCCCGCGAACAGCAGCATGGAGCCCATCCTCGTGCCCAAGAACGAGTGGCTCAGCAACCAGATCATGGGCGTGGTGGTTGGGGTCTATCGCCGCCTCCACTGAGGCGGTTGGGTCCAACGTGGCCGAGCCGCGCGTTCCGAACTAAGTAGCGCCCATGTTCGCCAAAGAGAGCAAGCGCGTGCGGCACTTCGTCGGTCGCTGCGAGCGCGGTGAAGACGTCCACACGGCGCTGCGCGGCCTGGCGCTGCAGCACGGCATCCAGGCGGGCTGGGTCCGGGCGCTCGGCGCGCTCGAGGCGGCGGAGCTCAGCGAATACGACCAAGCCACGCAGGCCTACGGGCCCGCGCGGCTGTTCCACGCGCCGCTCGAGGTGCTCAGCCTGACGGGGAACATCGCGTCCCTCGGCGACCAGCCCTTCGTGAACCTGAGCGTGTCGCTCGCGCGCGAGACCGACAACGGCATCCAGCTGGTGGGCGGCCACCTCGTGCGTGGGCGGGTGTTCGCGCTCGAGTTCCACGTGGAGTCCTTCGACGACGTGGCGCTGGTGCGCGAGCGCGATGCCGCCACGGGTCTCGACCTGTTCGTGGAGTCCACGCGCGGGGGGTCGCAAGCAGGGCGCCCAGCTGCCAGCCCGCCCACTCCCACGCGCGAGCCCATCATCGAGCGTGCTCCCGCGCGCGAGCCCATCATTGAGCGTGCCCCCGAGCGCGGGCGTCCCGCAGCGGCCCAAGCCGCCCCAGTGCGTGCCCCCGAGCCCATGCGGCCAGAGCCTGCGCGTGCCCCCGAGCCCACGCGCGTGGCGCCGCCCACGTCGTCCTCCGGGGTCACCTGGGCCATGGCCGCCAGCGCGTCCGAAGAAGCGCAGCAGACTCGCCCTCCCGCACGGGTCGCGCGCGCCGCCCCGGTGGACCTGGACCAGAAGGCCCCGGCGCACCGCCCTCCCCCCATCGTCGACCCCCTCGCCAACGACTCGCACAGCATCCTGTTCGACGAGCCCATCCCCGAGGTGGGCGAGTACATCGATCACCGGCAGTTCGGCATCTGCAAGATCGAGAGCATGGAAGAAGACGGCGGCGTGATGCTGCGCATGCCGGACAAGCGCAAGAAGCTCATCAAGCTGGACGTGCTGCAGGTGCTCGAGCCCCGCATCGAGGGCAACAAGATCATCTACCCCGTGCGCCCTCGCGGGCCTCGCAAGGCGTAGCCAGTCGGCACGGAGTCCGCGCGGAGTCAGTACGGCGCGAACGCCGCGCTGCTCTGGCGCCGCCCGTTCATGGCAGCCAGCTCGGCCGGCGTGAAGGCGCTCGCGCTGCCCGCGGGCAAGTGGCTGCGCACCCAGCCCAAGATGGCGCGGCGTGCTGCGTCCCCATCCGCGTCTCCCTCGGCGCAGCCGTCCCACAGCGAGAAGATGCGCCGGCGGCGCGACTCCTCGGTGCGCTCCACGGTGTCCCACACGTGCTGCACACGGCCCGCCATCTGACGCGCCAGCTGCGTGCGCTCGCGGGCCCGCGCGGCGTCTTGCAGCTCTTCGCGCATGGTCTCCGTCTCGCGCATGAACCACTCGCGCTCGGCCTGATAGGGGTCTTGGCCGCGCCTCCGGTACGCCGCGTCGGTGAGGTCGAAGCCGAACGACAAGGACGCGGAGTCCTCGATGTCTCCCCCTCCGTTGTAGCGCATGGGGGACGTGTCGCTGAACACCACCTGGCCATCGGTCGTGATGCGCGCGCGGAACGCGTGGCCCGCATACACGTACGAGCCGTCCGGCTGGCGACGCACCTGCGGACGCGGCCGCTCCGACACCGCGGGACGCGTGGCGGCCTGCGCCGACAAGTGCGCGTCGAGCGTGGACTCGGCGCGGCGAAAGCGCGCCCGCGGGTCCTCCGCCACGGGCTGCGCCTGCGGGGCCACTTGATGCCGTGCCACGTCGATGGCGCCGAGCGCCACGGAGCGCGGGTCGAGCGAGCCCGGCGGCAACGCCCCGTGCTCCGGCGTGCGCGTGCGCTCGGGCAGGCCAGGCTGCACGGTGTCCACTCCCCCGGGCGGGGTCGGCACACTGGCTGCGCTCACCGCGAGCGCCTGCGCCACCGCGGCGGTCACAGGCGCAGCCGCGCTCGCCGGCTCGAGCGGCGTGTCGGAGGGCGCGGGCTCGGGCACGGGGGACGGGGCGGGAGCCAGGTCGATCCACTCGAGCTCCACCGGGCCATCGCGCAGGATCACGGCCGCGTGCGCCAGCTCGGGGCGCACGAACGCCGCCACGCCCGCACCCACGATGTGGGCCGCGATGGAGGCGCCGAGGGCGGCGAGGAACGCGCTGTCGCGGTCTAGGGGCATCGATGCGGGCTCGGGCGGCCCGCCAGTCGAACCGCCCGAGCGCGGAAGCATTCCACGGAAGGCCTGGTTTCGCTCGCAAAGCAGGCTCCAACGTCGATCCGACGGATCGCGCGTGAACGCGGCGGCGAGCGCCGCAACCAAGAAATTGGTCCGTCATTTCGATAGTAGGCCCTTGTCCTACACGAACCGCGCCGGAAGTTTGCTGGGCGCCCGACGCGTTGTGTGGAAGAAACCCATCTCGAATCGCCCATGTCCCAAGCTCGTTTCACCCACTCGCCCGCCGGCGCGACGCCGGACGCCAGACCCGACGCGGTGCTGGTGGTGGAGAGCGACCGGGCGCAGCGCGAGGCGCTGGGACGCCTGCTGCGCGCGGAGGGACACGTGGTGGTCGAAGCCGGCAGCGCCGAAGCCGGCCTCGACGCGCTGCGCACCAGCGACGCCGAAGGGGCCCCCGTCTCGCTCGTGGTGGTGGGTGAGGGCCCGCTCGGCCGCACGGGCACGCTGCTGCTCCGCGGCATGGCGCTCCACCAAGGGCCGCCCACACCCGCACTGCTCCTCACGAGCTGTGAGTCGTTCCGCGAGACCGCAGGCGTGACGTTCGGACTCCGCAAGCCCTTTCGGGTGGAAGAGCTGCTGTCGCGAGTGGACCACTTCCAGCGCCGTCGTCGCCCGGACTGACACCCGGACTGACCCTTCGTGACGCGAAGGCTGGAAGCCGCCGGCCATCCGCGCTAAGTCGGTTGCGTGACGCCCACGCCCGACAGCCTGAAGAGCAAGCTCATCGCCACCTTCGGGGTGCTGTCGGTGACCCTGATCCTCATGCGGGCCATCGTGCGGCTCACGCAGCAAGCCCTGGTGCCCATCACCGAGCACATGCTCACGCCCGCGCTGGCCGCCGCCTACGTCGCGTGGGTGGTCTTCCAGGGCTACACCGAGGGCTATCGCGGCTTCCAGCTGCGCTTCTGCCCGCGGGTGGTGGCGCGCGCGGTGCACCTGGGTCGCAACCCTCGCCTGCTGCACGTGCTCTTGGCGGGGCCCTTCTGCCTCACGCTCTTCCACGCGCCCGCGCGCAAGCTGATGGCCCGCTACATCTTCCTGAGCGTGCTGGTCACCGTGATCATCGCGGTGCGCCAGCTGCCCCAGCCGTACCTCGGCATCATCGACGGCGGCGTGGTGCTGGGTCTGATCTGGGGCGTGGTCGCCATGTGGTGGCTGCACGTGCGCTACCTGTTGGGCTACGGCTCGCCAGAGCCCACGGACCTGCCCGACAGCCCGGACAGCGACAGTGGCCCCTCGGGCGACCTCGAGCGCGCGCTGGCCTGAACAGGTCAAGGGGCGGGGAGCGCACGCAACAGCGCGCGGCGACCCTCGAGCGAGACCGTGTGTGGTCCATCGAACGGCACCCACACGGCGCTCGGGTCCACTCGCTGCACGAGCGCGAACAGGCTCTGCCCCTGCGCGAAGGGCAGCACGGTGTCGCGTTCGCCGTGCACGACGGTGAAGCGCACGCCCGCCGGGGCGCGCTGTTCCCACGCGGCGCGGTCGATGATGGCGCCGCTCCACGCCACCACGGCGCCCATCAGCTCGGGCCGCGCGAGGCCCACGTCCACCGCGAGCATCGCGCCCTGGGAGAAGCCCGCCAGGGTGAGCTGCTCGCGCTCGACCCCACGCTCGTGCAGCTCTTCGAGAGCGGCCACCACGGCGTCGCGAGCCGCATCCACGCCCGGCGCGCGCTCGCGCTCGAGGGCCGGCCAGTCCCCGGCGGCGCGCGCCTGCTGGATGCGCGGGATGTCGATGGGCCACCACATGCGGCCGCCCTGCGGATGAGGCAGCAGCCCGGCGAGCGCCACCACACCGAGACCGGGTCGCGAGCGGGAGAGCTCGTCGGCGATGATCGCGAGCCCGTCACCCCGGTCGCCGAAGCCGTGCAGCAGCACGATCATGTGCTGCGCGTCCTCGGGAACGGCACCCGCGAAGTGCGCCGTGAGCGGGCCGAGTGTGTTGCGACGTGCGCGACGGGGCGTCTCCGGCTCGGAGGGCTGCTCGCGCTGAACCTGGCCCTGCGCGGGCGCGTCGGACTCGTGCTCGGGCCCCACGCTCGGCGGCGCGCTCCGGCAAGCCAGCAGCGCAAACACCGAGAGCAACACCGAGGCCGAGCGAGCGCGCATCATGAACGCAGCGTGACCGCCGGGAGGCTGCGCGACCAGCACACGGCCACACGACAGATGGGCGCGCGCTGCTCCGGCAACTCCACGTTGCTGGCCAGGTAGTCCGCGATGGACGGCTGCTCCGCGACCAGCGCCTCGCACGGGTCGTCGCCCACGGCGTCCAGCGCGGCGAAGGTGGCCACGGGCAGCTGCGCGCCGGCACGCACGAAACAGGACTCGATGACGGTCGCGTGGAAGACCGCGTGCATCGCCTCTTCGGGACCGCGCTTGCGGCCCACCGACAGCGTCAAGAAGCGGGCCGCGTTGGGCTGCGTCTCGACGAAGCCACCAATGCGCGCCTGCGCGAAGGCGGGGTCAGAGAGCTGCGGGCTGATCTCGGCGACCACGGCCGCCACGTGTTCTTCTGCGATCACCATCCCCATCACGCTATCAGTTTCTGGCCGGACGGCCGACCGAAGAGTGGTGCAGGGATGGCATACGCGCGCGCCCGATGGCATGGTGCCGCCCCATGACCTCCACGCAGCGCGAAATCGAAGTCTCGTACGACGTCTCCAATGAGTTCTTCGAGCTGTGGCTCGACAAGGACATGCACTACACGTCGGCCAGCTTCCACACGGGCGACGAGACGCTCGAGCAGGCGCAGATCCAGAAGTGCGACATCCTGTACGACTACGCGGAGATCACGCCGGACACGCTCACGCTCGACATCGGCTGCGGCTGGGGTTCGAACCTGAACTACCTGCACGGGCGCGGCGTGAAGCGCGCACACGGCATCACGCTCTCCACGGCGCAGTGTGAGTGGATCCACTCGCGCGGCCTGTCGGGCGTGAAGGCCATCGTCTGCGACTACAAGGACTACGAGCCCGAAGAGAAGTACGGCGCGCTGCAGTCCATCGAGATGATCGACCACCTCTGCTCGCCCGCGCAGGCCAACAAGGGCCTCGCCATCGACATCTACCGCCAGTACTTCAAGAAGACCGCCGGCTGGGTGGAGTCGGGCAGCTGCTTCGGCTTCCAGGCCATCCTGCGCAACCGCGTGCCGCGCAACCGCAAGGACCTGTCGGACCTCGCCTTCACGGCCGACGTCATCTTCCCGGGCGGCCTCAACCCGCGCCTCGAAGAGCTGGTGGCCGCGGTGAACCCGTACTGGGAAGTGGAAGAGCTCCGCACCCAGCGCGTGAGCTACGGCAAGACCACGGCCGAGTGGCTGCGCCGCATGCAGCAGCACGAGGCGCTCATCCGCGAGAAGTGGGGCAACCAGCTCTACGACGACTACGACCGCTACCTGAGCACCTGTGTCCGCGCGTTCGAGAACCACTACTCGAGCGACGTGCAGATGAAGCTCCGCAAGATCTGAGCGGGCAGCGGGCGTTGCCGTGGGCGCCCCGTCTCCCACGGCTCAGAGGGGTACGGTGAACGACACCTCGAGTCCGCTCGGAAAGATCGCCTCGCCAGCGACGACCACGCCCGAGAGGTCTGCCTGATCGCGGGTCGGCGCGGCGCTGAGTCGGATGCTCCCCTCGTCCGCGCACTCACGCACGGGATACGTGCTGGTCTCGCACGAGACGACGACCAGATCGGTGGTTCCGGACTCACACACGCGGGCCATCAGCGCGTCGGGGGTGTCCCCGAGCATGATCTCGATGGTGATGCCCTGGGACCCCAACCCAACCACCTGAAAGACGCTGACGGTCAGCGTGTCGCGCATGTCGGAGTACACCACGTAGGGGTTCATGGACTCCGGCGTGCCTTGGGGCGGGAGGCACGGGCCCACATCGTCGACCGCGCTGCCTTCGCGCTGGCAGTCCACCTCAACCTCCCCCGTGAGGAGCGGGTCGAGGGTGACGCCGAGGTCGAGCGCGCGCTCCCGCGTCCACGGTTCGGCGCCGTACTGGCCGAAGAACGCGGCGGGGTAGATGTCGAGGTGGTGCGGAAATCCCGCGTCTGGCCCTTCTTCGCAACAGATGCGGCCGTCGGCGCACGGCCACGCGAGGAAGCCCTGCGCTACCACTCCCCCGGTGAACCAGTAGCACCCGAGGCCCGTTGACGGGCAAGCGAACCGAGGTGTTCCGTCGCCGCCGCAGTCCGCGAACTGGGCGCCCCAGTAGCACTCGTCCGCGGGTTCGTGCGTCCCGATGTCGGGCTCGGAGGTCGGGAGGTCCGTGCCTCCGTCCAGCGCCACGTCCGGCGAGCTGCCGCATCCAAGGAACAACCAGCCGGCGACGCCAACCACCATGGCGGCGACGGACCAGCGACCGACGAGGGGGACCCGTCTTCTAGTGACACAGACCATCGAGCATCTCCTTGGCACAGCGCGGCACAGTAGCGCGGCGCGGGAGACCAACGCACGAATCATGCCGCGAGCACTGGACTTGCGCTGTCGGCTGGCAATTCGAAGCTGCTTGTGCCTAACTCGCGACCCTTGGCAGGAGGCATAGTGAGTTCAGCATTGGCTCGTAGGGTCTCGGTCGCGTCGTTGGTGACCACCATCTTCAGTCTCGCTTTCGTGACGGCGGCGAGGGTCGAAGCTCAAGGCGCCATCCAGTTTGGCGCGGTGGACGCGGCCACCGTAAGGGTGTTCTCGGTGGAGAACGTCGGTACGGAGGAGGTCCAGACATCGCGGGGCACCCGCCTGGTGGCTCTCCCCAACATGGGGCACGGGACAGGTTTCGCGGTCACCGGCAATGATCACTTGATCTTGACGGCCGCGCACGTGGTGACCAACGCTCTCTACGTGGTGGTGCGCCTCCCTGGAGACGGGGCGTACTTCCCGGCGCGTGTGGTCTTCCGGGACGAGGAACGCGACGTCGCGGTGCTGGACATCGCGGGCGAGGTGCCGCCCCTCGAGCTGCAGCCCGCCGAGCACACGCTCCGCACGCGGCAGAACGTGTTCGCGGTGGGCTACCCGCTCGACGCCAGCCGCCGTCAGGCGCAGTCGTCTCGCTGCATCGTGGGCGGTCTCCGCGACGATGGCGGGGTGCAGCTGGACATGGACGTGAACCCAGGCAACTCGGGCGGTCCGGTCATCGACGAGTCCGACCGGGTCGTCGGGATGGTGGTGTCGCGCGGCGACGTCACCAGCGGTGTGGCGGGGGTGGCCATCGCAGTGCCTCTCGCCACGCTACACGACGCGCTGCGCCAGGCCCGCCAGCGGCTGCGCGACGGCCGCGTGCCAGTGCTCCCGGCGGACGCCACCCAGGCGGCGCACGTGATCGACACGCTGTCGCGCGTGGGCCTGATGCGCATCCTGCGCGAGGCCTCGGACGTGACGGAGGGCACGACCGACACGGCCGCCATCCAGCAGATCCGCGCCCTCGACGTGCCCGAGCTCTCGGCCGACATGAAGGTGTTCGTCGCCGCGTTCCTCTGGGACGCCGCGCAGATGCTGATGCACCGCGCGGGCGAGCACGTCTCTCCGAGCAGCATGCCGGAGGGTGCGACACGCTCGCTCGCGGAGGAGCTGCTCCAGCAGGCGAGGACGCTGCTGCAGGCCGCCGCCGAGCGCGATCCGACCGTCGCCGACCGCTCCACCTTCGTGAGAGCCACGTCCGGTGGCGCCGCCGTGATGGTGTCCTCCGAGGCGCTGCGTCCTTTCGCAGACGCCTTTCCGGTCGCCAGCGCCGTGCCACTGCCGGAGGTTCCCCCGGAGAACTGGCTGTGGCGTCCCCGCCAGGCGTGGGCGCTGTTGGCCGGAATCGGCTTCGGCGCCGGGGGCTTGTTCGGCGGCAGGGAAACGGACTACGACTACGGCATCCGTCCGCTCGCTCCGGGTCCCGCGCTGCGAATCTTCGCCGCCATTCGGCTCACCCCGTCGCGTGGCTTCTCGTTCGTCGCAGAATTCGACTACCTCGGCACCTTCCTGCTGGAAACCGGGGAAGACTCCACGCCCGGGGGCTACTACTCCGACGCCGACACGGTCACGGGGCACGGCGGTGGCCTGACGTTGTCGGCGCGCATCCACCCGGGTGGCTACGGCTTCTTCGCCGCGCCTGCGTTCCGGATTGGTGCGCAACGCTTCACGGTCGAGGACTACCGCGGCGAGACCGGGAGCGCTCGATTCCGACTGCTTCAGCCGGGTCTCGATGTCGGTATTCAAGCCCGACACGCCGACCTCTCCCTGCGCGCCTTGTTCGGCGTACCGGGCGGCGACAACTCGAATCTCTACACGATCATGCTCAACGTTGCGATCCACATCGTAGGTGCCCGATGACTCGGCTGACCATCCTCGCGTCGACCTCCGTGTTCCTCCTCGCGGGGTGCACCAGCAGCAACCCGTTCGTTCGGGGGGCATACCAGGACCGCGAATACCCGGTGTCGGTGCAGCCGGCGGTCGAAGGACGCCTGGTCTCGCGCGACTGGCTGGTGGACGGCTGGCAGCTGGACGCTCAGGAGCGCCCCGTTCGGCGCCAGCACGTCTACGGTCGATTTGGCCGCGCGGGTGGGCTCGCGTTGCGCCATCGCACCAACGCTGGACGCATCGCGATGGACGTCATCGAGCTGGACATCAGCACGCGCGACCAGGACCTCAGCGGCGTGGCGCGCGACGCGGCCACCGGCACGAGCGCGGCGAGCGACAAGTTCCAGGGCGGAGTCCAGAACCTCCACATCGTCGGCGAGACTCCCATCGCGCTCAGCGGGCACGCGGGTCACATGGTGCTCCTCGAGGGCGGTTCGGGTGATGGTATGGCGCGAGGCGCCTTCGTCTTCGTGCGCGCCAACTACCGGCAAGAGCAGGTGCGAAGCTGGCGGGTGATCCCGGTCATGGTGCTCGCCAGCTACGTGAACCGCGCGCAGGACTTCGAGGCCGGGCTCGCGGACTTCCAGACGTTCCTCGCCAGCGTGCGGCTCGAGCCCAGCGTGTCGGGCGAGTGAGCACCGGAGGCCGAGGCGCCTCGGTCCGCTGACGACGCAGCGCGTCCACGAGATCCTCGCCATCTCTCGCGGGCACTATCCGCCCGTGTCGGCCGAGTGAACGCTGCGTGGCAGGTGTGGCTGGACTTCGATACGCACCGATGGAGCCGCTATGCTGAAGGGGATGGAAGCCGCCGCCCCGACGCTTCACATGCCCGATGCCGCCACGCGGTGGGTGCCCGGCTTCTTCCGGCCGGACACGCGCACGCTTGGGAGCGTGCTGCGCACGTTGCCCGCCAACCGGCCCGACGAGATCGACTCGCTCGTGAGGCTCGTGGAGAACCCCTCTTCGCCGTACGCGCTGCCCGGGGCGGTGGCGCTCGACCGTCACGACTGCATCCACGTGCTGCTGGGGCGCGGACTGCTCGGCGCCGATGAGGCGTTCGTGGTGGGCTACACCATGGGCGCTGCCAGCTCGTCCATCGATCAAGAGCTGCTCGAGACGTTCAAGTTGATCGCCAAGCGCCTCTACCCGCGGCACTACCGCATGAGCGAGGCGGACCTCTTCGTGTTCGACCTCGGCTACCAGGTGGGCGCGCGCTCGTCGGTGCGCATCGACAGCGTGCCGCTCGAGCGCGAGCTCGACAGCACGGTCGAAGAGCTGCGTGCGAAGACCGGCATCGACATGGCGGCGCTGCACGCGGTGTACGCCGCGGAGAAGGCCCTGTTCCCACACTCCATCGCCAGCGCACGCCTGCCGGGGTTGCTACCCTCGTAGACGTGACTCGACCGCGCGACGAGGATCCCCTGCAGCGTGCAGCAGCGCTGCTGCGGTCCTGCCAGCGCTCTTTCCGGTCGGACACCGAGCGCATCGCCGCTTCCATCGAGCTGGCACGGGTCTTGGCCCCGGCCAGCCGTGGAGCCGAGGGGCTCGTCGACCGCCAGCGGAGGGCGTGGCTCGGGCGCTTGTGCACGGACCCGAGTGGGCAGGCGTTCGTGTCCGCCATCGCCGACCGGGTGCATCGCTCGCGCGACCCCGCGCGCATCGCCGACACGGTGCGCTGGCTGATTCAGGCGCTGGGGCTCCCTGAGTTCCTGCCAGCGGCCTTGCGCGCGCCCATGAGCTTGGCAGGCACGCGAGCCGTCCCCGACGTGGTCGTCGCCCGCGCGGTGCACTACGCCGTGCGCGCCGCGTCGGCGGGCCTCGTGCACGACGACGACGCGAAGAGCACGCGGGCGCTGGTGGCCGCGCGCCGGGCCCAACACACGGAGGTGAACCTCAACTCAGTGGGCGAGGTGGTGTTGGGCGAGGCCGAGGCGGTGCGTCGCCTCGTGGCGTACTGCGAGGTGATCCGCACCACCGACGCGCGCGCCATCTCCATCAAGCTTTCGTCCATCGCCAGCCAAGTGTCGCTCGCCGGCGAAGGCGCCACGCTGGATCTGCTCTGCCCGCGGCTCACGCGGCTGTACGCCGAGGCGCAGCGCCGCAGCCCCCATGTGCTGATCAACCTCGACATGGAGGCCTTCGACGACCTCGACCTGACGCTGGCGCTGCACCAGCGAGTGTCCGCGGACCCGAGCCTGGCCGACCTGACCACGGGGGTGGTGCTGCAGGCGTATCTGCCCGACGCCCACGCGCGCTACGAGGCCCTCGTGAGCCAGGCACGCGAGCGCGTGGCGGGTGGGGGTGCCCCGCTGCGCGTCCGCCTCGTGAAGGGCGCGAACCTCTCCATGGAGCGGCACCTCGCGGCGCTGCGTGGACATCCCCTCCCGATCTACCCCACCAAGGCCGACACCGACGCGAGCTGGCTGGCGCTGGTGGAGCGCGCGTGCGCGGCCGAGAACGCGCGGGTGCTGAACGTGGGCGTGGCGAGCCACAACCTCTTCGACCTGGCCTTCGCGCTGGTAGTGCGCGCGGAGCAAGGCTCCGCCGAGCACGTGCAGCTGGAGCTGCTGGAGGGCATGGCCGACCCCCTGCGCCGCGTCTTGGCGCAGCTCGCTGGACCGGTGTTGGTGTACGCCCCCATCGTGCCGCCGGGGGAGCTGGACGCCGCCATCGCCTACTTGGTGCGTCGGCTCGAGGAGGCGACCGCGCCACAGCACTTCTTGCGGACGTCGTTCACGATGGAGCCGGGGGACGCCGCGTTCCAAGGCGAAGAGGAGCGCTACCGCGCGTCCGCCGAAGCTCGTGGCCACACGCGGACAGACAGCCTGCGCGCCGCGCCGCGGGTCACCGCAGCCAAGGTGCTCGACAGTCCATTCGCAAACGAGCCGGACACGGACTGGGCCGTGCGCCGGGAGCGAGAGGCGGTGCTCGCGGCGGTGAAGCGGCTCGAGAACGCCACGCCCTCGGGCATCGGCGACGTGTGCTCCGTGGTCGGCGGTGAGGACCAGGCCGGCACCACGCGACCCGGCAACGATCCCTCGCGCCCTGGGGTCGCGCCCTACCTCGTAGTCGAGTCGGAGCTCGGTGCCATCACGCGAGCGCTCGAGGTGGCGTCCCGGTCGACCTGGTCCCACGTGCCTCCGCGCGAGCGCGCCGAGGCGCTGGCCGCGGTGGCGCATGGGCTGCGCAGCGCGCGCCCACAGCTCGTGGCCACCATGGTGCTGGATGCCGGGAAGCGCGTGACGGAAGCGGACAGCGAGGTCAGCGAGGCCATCGACTTCGCGGAGTACTACGCGCGCTCGCTGCTGGAGCTCACCGCGGACACCCGGCTGCGGGCCTCGCCGCTCGGCACCGTGGTAGTAGCGTCGCCTTGGAACTTCCCGCTCGCCATCGCCGCGGGCGGTGTGCTCGCCGCCCTCGCGGCAGGCAACGCGGTCGTCCTCAAGCCTTCGCCGAAGACACCGCTGGTGGCGCGCGAGCTGGTTCGCATCATCCACGCGGCAGGCGTTCCGCACAGCGCGCTGAGCCTGCTGATCATCCCGGACGAGCTCGCCTCCGCGCTGGTGGCCGACCCTCGCACCGCCGCGATCGTGCTCACGGGAAGCACCAAGACGGCGCGCACCATCCGCGCGCTGCGGCCGCGTCTGCCGCTCTTCGCCGAGACCGGCGGCAAGAACGCGCTGATCGTGACGGCGGCGGCCGACCGGGATCTCGCCATCCGTGACGCGGTCAGCTCGGCGTTCGGGCACGCCGGCCAGAAGTGCAGCGCGGCCAGCCTGTTGATCTGCGAGCGTGAGGTCTACGACGACCCCGAGTTCCAGCGGCGGCTCGTGGACGCGACCACGAGCTTGCACGTGGGGAGCGCGTGGGAGCCGTTCAACGTGGTCACGCCGCTCATCGAGCCGCCACGCGGGCCGCTCGCGCGGTCGCTCGAGAGCCTCGAGCCCGGGGAGAGCTGGCTGCTGCGGGGCGACGTGTCGGCAAGCAACCCGTGCTCGCTCGCGCCGTCGCTCAAGCTCGGTGTGCGCCGCGGCAGCTTCACGCACCAGACCGAGCTCTTCGGACCCGTCCTCGCGGTGATGCGCGCCGAGAGCCTGGACGACGCCATCCGCCTCGCGAACGCCACGCCCTACGGGCTCACGGGCGCGCTGCATTCCCTGGACCCGCGTGAGCAACGACGCTGGCTGGACCACATCGAGGTGGGCAACGCCTACGTCAACCGTGGGACCACGGGCGCCATCGTGCGCAGGCAGCCCTTCGGCGGCATCAAGGCATCGCGCTTGGGCCCGGGCGCCAAGGCGGGTGGCCGGGCCTACGTGCGTCAGCTGATGCGCCTCGAGGACGCGACGGGATCGCCGGGAGACGCTACTCGGGGCCCCGTCTCGAAGGGCGTGGTGGTGCCGCTGACGTTCAGCATGCCGTGGCTGAGCGCCGCCACACGGGTGCTCGACCGCGAGCAGCTCACGCGGCTGCAGCGCTTGGCACGTGCGGACGCCGCCGCGTTCGAGCACGACCTCGCGCGGGGCGAAGACGAGAGCGGGCTCGCCACGCAGCGCAATCTCGCCACGACGGTCCCGCGCCGAGGGGTGGCCCTCACGGTGCAGGACGATGACGAGGCCTTCCGGGTGCTCCGTGAGCTCGTGGCCGCGGCCACCGTGGGCGCCGCCGTGACCCTCGCCTACTGCGGGGACGACCGCGTCGAGTGGCTGGCGGAGCTCGGAGAGAACGTGCTCATGCTGCCCGGCGAACCGACCCTCCTGCGCGAGCGCCTGGTGCGCGCGGGGCTCCGCACCCTGCGGACCGTGAGCCCGCCGAGCGACGCCTTGGTGCGCGCGTGCGCGACGCTGCCGTGGGACGTCTGCGTGTTGGACCAGCCGACGGTCACGCACTCCGTCACCGCGCTCGGACGCTTCCTGGAGGAGCGCAGCATCACCATCGAGGACCATCGCTACGGGCAGGCGCTGCCCGCTGCGCTTCGCGTGACCGTGCCCGTCTGATAACGTTCACCGGTTGGTTCTCACCCCGGGGGCGCACATGACTCGATCCACTGTCTCCTCTCGCCGAAGCCTGCGCGCCGCAGGGGCCTGCATGGGTCTGGTTGCATGCATGGTGGCCGGCTGTGGCGGGACCACGCTGCAGCAGCCCCCGCCCGCCACGGAGCCGTCCAGCGAAGCTCCGCTGGCGGACCACGTTGCGACCGAGCCCGCCGCGGCAGCGATCCCCGCCGCCGAGCCGCTACCGCCCGAGGTCGCGGAGCTCCTGTCGCAGGAGGCGCTGGCTGCCCACGGAAGAAGAGCTTGGGTGGAGCGACGCGGGCCGCTTCGCTTCACGCGTGACGGCGCCGTGCGTCCGGCGGAGGAGGGTGCCCCGAACACACCCATCTGGCCCAACGTCGTGGTGGACGTGGTGGACGAAGACGTTCGCTTGCTCCACGAGACCCGCGGCTTGCGCATCTTGGTGTGGGTGCGGGCCCAGGACCTCACGCGCGTGCCGGTCGACGTGGTCATCGTGCGCACCGCGCGAACGGCGGCGCCCCCGGCCAACGACGCCGCAGGGGTGCGTCTCTACCCGGGGTTCCGACTGCCGGGCGCCGTGCTGCGCGGCGACTTCACGGAGTTTGCCTACTCGGCCGCCACGGTCGCGTTCAGCGGGTTCGTCCCCAACACTGCGCTGGGTCCGGTGTTCCCTCCGGTCGAGCTGCCCACACGAGAGGGGAACGACTGGTCCATGCTGCAGTCGCGTGCGGTGCTACGCGACCGCCCGAACGGCCGGGTGATCGCGCGGTTCTCACCGCAGAACGAGCAGGAGTACTTCGAGCACGCGGTGTACCTGCTGGGTGAAGAGCGCAGCGGCCACCGGCTGGTGGTCTATCAGGGCACCGAGAACTCGGTCGAGCGGTTCGAGGTGGTGGGCTGGGCGCGCACGCGCGACCTCCGCATCGAGCCCGGGCCGGCGTACGGGCGTGGCTTCGGCTCGGGCAGCGGCTTCGGCTCGGGCAGGAGCCTGCGGATCACCCTCACGGCCGGCACACCCGTCTCCGACGTGCGAGGAGGCACGGTGGTGGGCGTAGCGTACGAGGACACCGTCGTGGTGGCGGACGCACTGCCGGAAGGCGGGTTCGAGTTCGACGTCAGCTCGCCATGGGGCGTCCTGAGCCTCTACACGGATCGCGGCACCGTGGTCCCCGGGGAGGCGAGCGCGAGCCCACCTCCGCAGTGAACGCGCGAACCGCGCCAGCCGTCCTGCATCACGGAGCAGGCGTAGCCGTTGGCCCACCCGCCGGCGCAGCAGCCGCTTCGGTGGCCTCCGCGGCGTCGGCCGCTTCCGCAGCGGCGGCGGCTGCCACGTCCCCCGAGGCGGGCGGCGGCGGGAGCGCCACACCCCCGAAGAAGTCGGCCAGCAGCGTCTCGCGGATGCGGTCGCTGTTGCCGCGCTGGCGCAGGCCGCCTCGCGCGATGGGACCGGTGCGCACGTAGACGTCGGCGTTGCGCCCGCCGATGACCTGCGCCCAGCCCGAGTCCGTGTACACGATGTAGATGCGCGCCTCGTCGCGCCAGATGGCGCGCACGTTGAGCACCTCGCCGTCGCTCAGGCGATGCACGCGCGCGAGCGTGCCCTGGACGTGGCCCAGCATGCCCGTGTCCGGCGCCACCGTGAAGCGGCCGCCGACGGGACAGCGGCCCAGCGGACCGCGCTCGGTCCCGTGCGTCAGGTACTGCAGATACGTCAGCCCGCCGCGGCACGTGACCGCATAGCGGCCATGACCGTCGACCGCGCGCAGCGCTCCCGCCTCGCGCGTCTCGAGCTGTGCGCCATCGGCCGCGTTGATGCGCAGCTGGTTCCCGTCCGAGTCGATCAGATGGAGGTTCTGCCCGTCCGCACCGAACGCGATGGTCGCGAGCGTGTTGGTGAGGTTGGTGTTCCACACCTCGCTCCCGTCGCCCGCGCGCAGCAGCGTCAAGCGACGACGTCGCACCAGCGCGATGAGCTCGCTGTCGGGGCTGAACGCGAACGCCTGACGACCCACCGCGTTCGGGTCCCGCGGCGCCAAGCGCTGCAGCTGCTCACCGGCCACGTTGAAGAGACCGATGGATCCATCGCCAGCCACGGCCACGAGGCGCTCGCCGCTGGGGCTGAACTCGGCGTTCCCCACCGCGGTGCTGATCTCTTCGCACTGCCCGTGCACGCACACCAGGCCCTCGTCGCACTCCTCGCGACATCCGCGCCCCGTGCTCCAGTGGCCCAGGCGTTGGCCCGTGGCGGTGTCGAAGATCTCGACCAGATTCGGGTGCATCAGCGCGAGGCGGCGCTCTTCGCGGTCCCAGCGGGCCGAGACCGCGCAGCCCATGTACTCGTGGCAGAACAGGGGCGAGGCGTCCACCAGCGTCACACGCGACTCGCGCCCCACCAGCACGGGCCGATGGGCGCCGTTGACGCGCAAGACGGAACGACGGCTGGGCGAGCGCGCCACCTGCCCGTTGAAACCCTCCGCGTCGAACGAGTCATCCGCCTCCGCGCGGCTCTGCACGCGGCGCACTCCCGCTGCGCTGAAGCGCTCGGCCCCGCCCCGGCGGTGAGTGACCACGCGGCCCTCGCCAATCTCGAGCGACCAGAGGCTGTGCTCGCGGCCGTTCATGCGCACATCGCGATGCCGCCGCGGGTCGAGGCCGGTCTCGTCGAGGGTCACCACGTCGGCGGAGGTCCGCGTGAGGGTCGGCCGAGAGAGGCCGGTGCACACCGCCGCGGTGAGCTCCTGGGCCGTGGGGTTGCGCGCCAGCTGAACGAACGCCACCGGGCCGTCCGGCGCACACAGGGCCGCGCGTGACCCGTCGCGATGAATCACGACGCGCGTGCGGGCCGCGGCGTTCGCGACCGGGACCGTCTGTTGTACCGTTCCATCACTGGGGTTGCGCTGCTGGACGCTGTCGGCGGTGAGTGTGATGAAGGACCGCCCGTTTGGTGCGAACGGGTGCTCGGGGAAGCTCACCTCACCGAGGTCGATGGGCGGCGCGCTGCGGCCCCACGCGGTGTGCAGCCACGTGTGCGAGCCGTCGTAGACCAGCACGTGGTGCGCGAACGCCGCCGACTGGCGCACGTCGGTGTCGGCGGGCAAGTCGTTGATGGGCTGCGGCCGGCGCTCCACGGTCCACGTCTCGAAGCGAGGGTTCTCCGCCTCTGGGTGGTTCTGGAAGAGGAGCCGGCTGCCGTTGCGCGCCACGGAGAGGCCACGCGAGGCGTCCGCCTGGGTGCACACGTACTCGTCGCGGGGCAGGCGCCACAAGCAGAGCTCGCCGCTGCCGTTGCCGTACACGGCCAGGTGGTTGGAGCTCGAGTCCCACGCGAAGGTCACGCTGTCGTACGCGCTGCGGAACAAGCGCCGCGCGGCGCGCACCACGCCCAGCCGCGTGTCGTAGACGGCGACGGTTCCGTTGGGGCTCGCGATGGCCGCCAAGCGCCCGTCTGGGCTGACCCGCGTGGCGTCGTCCAAGACCTCGGCGAAGGCGTCCTGGGGCACGGCCTCGAAGGGCGCGAACAGGCCACCACGCGTGGGCTGCGCGGCGTCATGCGCAGGGTCGAGCCCCGCGGGGGCCACCTCGGCCACGGGCAATGCCGCCTCGTCCACGCCCTCGGGCACCTCGGGGGGCGGCTCCACCGGTTCGGCAGGCTCCGTGGGAGCCGCGGGCGCGGCGGGAGCGGTAGCCACCTGCTGGGCCTGGTCGTCCGAGGACCCCGAGCACCCGAGCACAACCAAGAGGATCCCAACCCAAGTACAGCGTCGCATCGGAGTCTCCACGCCAGGCCACCCCCGGCTGGCGCGAGACTATGCCCTATCGACGCCGATTTCTACTCGGCTGCTTCGGTCCCGCGGCGCTCTTCGCGCTCGCGTCGGGCGGCGGCACCGAGCTCCGCGCGCTCCACCCCGAGGCGCCGCAGCGTGGGGAAGAAGACCTTCTTGTAGAACAGGTCGCGATCCACGGCGCCCTCTTCGCGCATGACCTCGATGCGGGCGTCGTAGTCCGGCACGATACCCACACCGGGCATCTCGAAGCGCTTCACCACGAGGTTGATGTCCCGCAGCGTGCCCTCGCGATCTTCTTCGAGGCACACCTTGGTGACGTCCTCGTAGAAGCGCGCGTGAGCCACTTCGTCGCGCGCGGCGAAGCGGTAGGCCGTGGCCAACGCCTCGTCGTTGTAGCGCTGCGCCACCTTCTCGTGCCGCAGGTAGATGACGAACGTGGCCATCTCCTGGAACACGCCGTAGATGGTCATCTGACGCGCGCTCTCGAAAGGACGCTCCCACACCTGCTTCATGAGCGAGGACTGGAAGTCGAACATCTGACTCTCGGTGCGCTTGCCCGAGCGGATCAGGTACTCGGTGAGCACCATGCTGTGCTTCAGCTCTTCGTAGCCCCAGTTGGCGGCGAACCAACGCTGCGCCAGCGAGCTGACGCGCACGGCGTCCATGCCGAAGCGAATGTAGTCCGGGAGGAACGACTCGACGCCGAGGAACGTCTCTGCGCACAAGGCCACGTGCTCCGGCAGCTCCGGGTTGATCTTGTCCCAGGGCACGTCTCGGTACGGGTTCCACCGACGGTTCTCCTCCGCCTCGTCGAAGAACGTGCGGAACCGTTGATAGAGCTTCTCGTGGTACTGGTCGGAGGCCATGGTGTTCCTCTCTTCCGAGCGCTGGGGCTAGGCGTTCGCGACGCGCTTTTCGACGAGGTTCAGCAGCTGCTGGACGGTCTCGATTCCGACCAGCTCGTCATCGGGGATCTGCACGCCGAGCTCGCGCTCCATCTCGCCGACGATCTCGAGCATGGCGAGCGAGTCGACTCCAATGTCGGCGATGATGCTCGACTCTTCAAGACCGCTGAGATCCTTCTCGGCGACCTCGCTGGCCATCTTCTGAAACAACGCGAGCAGACTTGGGCGATCCATGATGCGCATCCTCGGTGGGATTGACGGTGACGTGTGGCGTGGGACCGCGGGGTCCGAGCCGCAGCCCATAAAGCACGCGAGGCCCGTCTTGGCAAGCCTGTGGCATCGGCCAAGTGGCCAGAATTCAGGGCAATTCGGCCGCTGGGCCGGTGACGCGCGGAGCCCCGTGGAGGGGGCTCGGAGCTGGCGCTGGAGAGGACGGCGGCGGGCTGGCCTGCGCCGTCCGGGGCCGCGCGGTCCGGCTGCTCAGCGCGTCGAGCCAAGCGATGTGCTCGGTGAGACGTGCGACCTCGGCGCGCTGCTCCGCGAGGTCCTGCTGCGTGGTGCGCAGCTGCTCCGCGAGGCGGTTGGCGCTCGCCTCGGCCTCGGCGCCGCGCGCCCGTTCCCGCGCGAGGCCGTCGCTAAGCTCCGCGATGCGCGGCTCGGCTTCGGCGATCGCCCCCGCCAGGCGCGCGCGCTGACGCTCGACGTTCTCGAGCTCGTCGGCCTGCTGACGGAGGCGCGTGGTCTGCGAGCGATCGCGATCACCCAGCAGCGACAGCTCCCCCTCCGTGCGCGCCAGCCGCGACGCGAGCTCCTCGCGGGTCATGCGGCTGGTCTGGTACTGCTGCACGAGGCGCAGCACGTCGGCCTCGAGCTCGGCGCGCCGCGCCTCTTGCTCGCTCAGGCTCTGCGACACGCTGCGAGCGTAGGCTTGTTCACGGTCGGCGCGCTCGTCGGCGCGAATGGCGTCGGTGCGCGACACCTCGGCCTGGCGACTCAGCTCGGTGACCACCGCGAAGAACAGCGCCAGCACCGTGGCCGACACCGGCACCAGCCAGCGCAGCACGGCCGCGCGGCGAGTGGCGCGCTCCTGCGGCCGCGTGAGCGCCAGCAGCTCGCGACGAAACGACTCGGCCGTGGGCCGCTTGTCCGGGCTCACCGCCAACCAGCGCTCGAAGCTGGGCCGCAGGTCGGCGAGGGCCGGCGTCACGGGCGGCTCGGGCGCCTGGACCGCGCGAAAGGCGACGAAGGCGTCCACGGCGCCGGCCGGCAGCTGCGCGCTGGGACGCGGCTCGAGGGCCCGGAGCAGCGTGAGCGCGAGCGAGAACACGTCCGCTTTGGGACCGACGGGCGGGGGGTCTGGTACCCGCGCGAAGCGGGCCGCCACCTCCGGGGCAAAGTACGCAGGCGTGCCGGCCAGCACCAGCTCGGCGTCCTTTGCCGCGACACCGAGGTCCAGCAGCACGGGCAGGATTCGCGCCGGGCCCGTGGTGTCCTCGCCGGAGTCGAGGCCCGGCGCGTCCATGTCCAGGTTGGCCAGGAAGACGTTCTCGGGCTTGATGTCCTGATGCCGAACGCCGGCCCGGTGCATGGTGGCCAGCGCCTCGGCCAGCTGCTCGAAGATGCTGCGTGCCTCCGCGCGCGTGAGTGGAGCGCGAGCGATGCGCTGCGCGAGCGTCTCCCCGCGGTAGAGCGGCATGACGAACCACAGATGGTCGTCGTGCCAGCCGTGATCCTTGAGCTGGACCACCGACGGATGGAACACCGAGGCGAGCAGCTGCAGCTCGCGCAGCGCCGCGCGCACGGAGCGAGCGTCCGCCGAGCGCGTGCGCAGGATCTTGAGCGCCACCACGTGGCCCGTGACCTCGCAGTCGCGCGCCCGGTAGACATCGGCAAACGCGCCGACGCCCAGCAAGCCTTCGATTTCGTAGCGGTTGGCCACGATGGAACCGGAGGCGAGCACGGGCTCGCGCAGCCCACGCTTCGGAGGAACGGCCAGCGCGGGATCGAGCGCGAACGCCTCGAGGAACACGCCCTCGTGCGACTTGTCCTGGCTCGGAGGAAAGGCGCCGAAGCGCGCGCGCGACGCTTCGAGACCGTGGGCCACCGCGGCGCGCACCTCGCCCACGTCCCAGTCGAGGACCGCCGCAATCTCGTCGTCCGACAGCCGACGCGCGAAGCGCAGCTCGAGCACCTCCGCCACCTGCGGCGCGAGCGCAGCCCGTAGCGCGGCGAAGTCGTCGGCGTGAGCGTTCCCCACCTTCCACCACAGCGGCGAGCGGGGCGGAAGCGGGGCCTGCTCGATGCCGGCCAGCGACTGCCGGAGGCGGCGGTACAGCCCCGCGCGGCGGCCAATCCCGAGGTCTGCGAAACCATCCGAAGCCAGCTCCACGACCAGTTGCGAGAGTGCCTCGCGCGCGCAGTCCGGACCGACGCGGATCAAGGCGTACTGAAACAGTCCAATGAAAGCGTGATCAAGGGCGCGCTCCGCGACCAGCGCGGCCACGGTTCCCGAGATGGCCTGGCTCGCCAGGAGCGAGCGCGCCGCGATGTCGAGAGTGCTTGGTGAGTCGAGGATTTCTCGTTGTGACGAGGCCGCCACGAGCGCTGCTGGGTTCGCCATGAATCGAACTATCTACGAAGGTTGCACGAAGGATTCGCGATGACTTGCGCGTCCTCGAAGTGACCCAACACTGTGACGCACATTCTCGTTTCGTCAGCGGCAAAATTCAGATGCCATCTCTTCTGCTCCAGTGCGCTCGCGCGGTAACTTTCCGCATCCTTTCCTTGGTCACTCTCGCGGTCCTAGGGGCATCGTGCGGCGGCGCCCACTCGGCGCCCGAGGTGGCACCGGCGGCGACCCCCCCGTGCTCCACGGCGAGCGAGCCCCCGCTCGGCGAGCTGCTCACCCTGGGTGAAGGCCTGGCCGAGCCGCCCGCGTTCTTCGCGCAGCTCGTGGAGCAGGCACGTCGTCGCGCCGCGGAGCCCTTCGAGCCGCTGCACACGCTGGACGCCGCGGGGACGCTCGGGCAACTCACCTACGACACGCACCGCCGCATTCGCTTTCGGCCCGAAGCGAGCCTCTTCCGCGGCGGGGCTGGCCAGTTCGAGGCGCAGTTCTTCCATCTCGGGTCCACCTCGCGCACCCCGGTGGACATCTTCGTCGTCGATGGCGAGCGCGCGGCTCCCTACCCCTATGCGCCAGACGCGTTCGCGTTCGACGACGGAGAGCTGCCTGCCGAGCTGCACGCGGAGCGCTACTCCGGCTTTCGCTTGCATGCGCCCATCAACACAGACGCCTACCGCGACGAGGTGGTGGTGTTCCAGGGCGCCAGCTACTTCCGCGCCGTCGCACGCGGGCAGGCCTACGGCCTCTCGGCGCGCGGTCTGGCCATCGACACCGGCGCAGCGCACGCCGAAGAGTTCCCCATCTTCGACGCGTTCTATCTGGTCACGCCCGGCGCGGGCGAGGAGCACGCCTGGGTGCTCGCCTCGCTCTCGTCCCGGCGCGCGGCGGGGGCCTACGCCTTCCGCGTCCGTCCCGGCCGTTCCACCGACGTGGAGGTCACCGCGCACGTGTTTCTGCGCGAAGGCGTGGAGGTGCTCGGCCTCGCGCCCATCACCAGCATGTTCCTCTTCGGCGAAGAGGGCCCCGCGCGCAACGCGGACTTCCGCCCCGAGGTGCACGACTCCGACGTCCTGCTGAGCCTCTCGTCCCACGGCGAACAGCTGGTCCGGCCACTGCGCAACCCGCCGCGCACCACCGTGACCACGCATCGCCTCGACTCGCCGCGCGGCTTCGGGCTGCTGCAGCGCGATCGCGCGTTCGCGCACTACCAGGATCTCGAGGCGCGCTATCACGAGCGCCCGTCCGTGTGGGTGGAGCCCATCGGCGACTGGGGTCCGGGCGCCATCCGGCTGCTGGAGATCAGCACGCTGCTCGAGACGGACGACAACATCGCCGCGATGTGGGTGCCGGATCGCGTGCCCGCGGAGGGCCTCGTGCTGCGCTACCGCATGTCCTTCCGCAACGACGTGCTGCTCGGCACGGGCGCCCGCGTCACGGACACGCGCATCGCGCACGTCGAGGGGGGTCGCGCACGCTTCATCGTGGAGTTCGTGGGCCAGAGCCTCGCGGGGCGGCAAGACATCCGCGTGGACGTCACCACCGCGGGCGGCGAGCTGATCGAGGCGCACGTGGAGCCGAACCCGCACACGGGCGGCGTGCGGGCGTCGTTCGAGGTGAGCCCGAGCGCGGCCGACGTGTCCCTGCGCGCGTTCCTGAAGAGCGACGGCGACGCGCTGTCCGAGACGTGGAGCTACCTGTGGCAACCGACGCACTGACCCCCGCGCAACAGCCACACGAGGCGTCGAGCGCGCTGTCGAGCCACCTGCAAGATCGCACGCGGCCGCTCGATGCGGCCACCAGCGCGGAGCACCGCGTCATCGAGTACCTGCTGGCGCTGGGCCTGGTGGACGAGCAGCGGCTCATCGCGCTCGCCAGCGAGGTGATGGCCAGCCTGCCACGTGACCTCGACGAGAGCCTGCTGGCGGGGCGCGCCATCGAAGCGATGCAGGCGCGCGTGGGCGCGTTCCGGCGCGACGTGTTCGGCGAGCGCGAGGCCGAGGTCCATCCCCTGTGGCTGCGGGCGTTCTTGGCCATGCACCCCACGGCGCTGTGCGGTGACGTGCCGACGGTGAAGGCGCAGGTCAGCGCGTTCGGCGACCCGTTCGTGGGCAAGCCGCCCGCGCGCCGCACGTTCGATGACCAGTCGCTCGACCGCATGCAGCTCCCGCCGTGGCTCACGAACCTGGTTCCCCCGCTGTTGCTGGCGCTCGGCGCCACGGCCGTGCTCGGGCATGAGCTCTTCGCGAACGGGGTGACGCTCCCCGAGGTGGTCTTTCTCGGGCTCTTCGCCTTTCTGTCGTCGCTCGGCGCCATGGGGCTGCACACGGCCGTGCGAGGCTTCGCGCGGGGTGACGACGTCATGCCGGAGGTGCCGGCTTCGGCCACCCTGCCCCGCAGCGCCATCATCATGCCCATCTATCACGAGAGCGCCGAGCACGTGTTCGCCGCGCTCTTGGCCATGCGCGAGGCGCTGGCACGCACTCCCGGCGGCAACAGCTTCGAGGTCTTCGTGCTGAGCGACTCGCGCGACCCCGACCGCATCGCCGACGAGGAGCGCGCGTTCCGTCGCACGGTGTCCTCGGGGAACGCCGCCATCCCGATGTTCTATCGGCGGAGGGCACGCAACGAGCACCAGAAGGCCGGCAACCTCGCCGAGTTCTTCGAGCGCTTCGGCCACCGCTACACCTACGCGGTGGTGCTCGACGCCGACAGCGTGATGCACGCCGACACCATCTTGTCGCTGGTGCGACGCATGGAGGCCGACCCCCAACTGGGCTTGCTGCAAGCGCCGCTCGCGCTCCACGGAGCCACCAGCGTCTTCGCCCGCACCCACCAGTTCGCGGCCAGCGTGTACGGGCCCGTGTTCATGCGCGGCCTCGCCGCCTGGTCCGGCGACGACGGGAACTACTACGGCCACAACGCCGCGGTGCGCGTGCGGGCGTTCCTCGAGTGCTGCGCCTTGCCCAAGCTGCGTGGCGAGCCGCCCTTCGGCGGGACCATCCTCAGCCACGACTTCGTGGAGGCCGCCCTGCTCTGCCGCGCGGGCTGGAAGGTGCGCACGGCCACGGACCTCGGGGGCAGCTTCGAGGAGCTCCCCGAGACGGTGGTGGAGTACGTCGCGCGCGACCGCCGCTGGTGTCAGGGCAACCTCCAACACGTCCGCATCGCCCTCGCGGAGGGCCTACGGCCCATGAGCCGCCTCCACATGTCGGTGGGCGTGTCGGCGTTCCTCGCAGGGCCCGCCTGGCTCGTGTTCGTCGCCCTTGGCGCTGGGCTCGCCACCGCGCAGGCCACCCCGCTCGTTCCACCGGCCGTGTCGCTCGGGCTGAGCGTGCTGGCGGCCACCATGCTGCTTGGCCCACGCGTGCTCGGGCTGCTCGACGCGCTGCGCGACGAGCGGCGCCGACGTACCCACGGCGGACCCCTCCGGCTGGTGTTCGGGGTCCTGTTCGAGGCGCTGTCGTCGGTGTTCATCGCGCCCATCGTGATGCTGCACCACGCGCGCATCGTGATCTCCATCCTCCTCGGGAACGCCGTGATGTGGGGGGCGCAGGCTCGGCGGTCGGGGACGGGGCTCGGGGCCGTCGTCCGCTCGGAGCTGCCCACCACGTTGGCGGGTGCTGGCACCGCGGGGCTGCTGGTGGCCTACGAGCCCGGGCTGCTGCCATGGCTCGCGCCCGTTTACGTGCCGTGGCTGCTGGCCATCCCGGTGACCGCCATCCTCTCGAGCCGCGGCGTCGGCGCCGTCGTGAGGCGGCTGGGCCTCTACAGCGTCCCCACCGAGCTCGAAGCCGACGAGCTGCTCGTGCGGGCTGACGCCTTACGCGCCTTCACCGCGTCGGATGCCACGGCGCGCTTTCGCGACATCGTGCTCGACCCGGTGCTGCTCGCCGCCAAGCTGGCGAGCCTGCCGAGGGCGCCCGAGCCCCCTGACCCGACCCAGCGGGCCAGCCTCGAGCGTCTCGTGGAGCGCGCGCTGCGCGTGGGTCCGGCCGCGCTGACCCCCGACGAGCAGGGGCTGGTCACCCGGGACGCCGAGCTGATGCAGCGTCTCCATCGTGAGGCGTGGCAACGTTGGCCGGTCGAGTCGTGGTCGCAAGGCCGCGAGCGGCCTCAGCTTCCGCCCGAACCCAGCCTGCTGGCGAGTGAGGTCGGCTGACTCTTCCATCGGCCGGCGCATTGCCTGCCCGGGCTGAACCTGCATGCTGGGGGGTCATGTTCTCCCGGAACCGCCGTGGCTCGCTCGTGCTCGCCCTGCTGGCGTGCTCGCTGCTGGCCGTGGGCGCCCTGGCCGACCTGCCCCACCCCGTCACGGAGGAGGAGCTCGAACGCGAGGCCGCCCATGCCGCGGGCCACGGCGAGCCCACGGAGGCGGAGCAACGCGCCATCGACATCGAGATCGCGCGGGAAGAGGCCGCCGAGGACGCGGCCCACACGGCCCCTCCGGCGCCGCCGCCTCCCCCGCCGGGCACCGTGCTGGCCATCGTCGGTCACTCGCGGTCGGTGTCGATGGGTCGCTCCAACGGTGGCCTGCTGCGGCACGGCGTGCCCATCCCCAGCGACCCCGCCCTGCTGGTGAAGTCGGAGTCGCGCGGCGAGCACTACGGCACCGCCGAGCTGGTCACGCTGCTGGTCTACGGCGCTCATGCGGTGGCGCGCTCGGCGCCCGGCAGCCGCTTGGTGGTGGGCGACCTCTCGCGCGAAGGCGGTGGTCGCCTCCGTCCGCATCGCTCGCACCGCAGCGGCCGGGACGCGGACATCGGCTTCTACATGGTGGACCCGCAGGGGCGCCCGCTCCCTGCCGCACCCGGCTTCGTGCACATGACGGCGCAGCTCGTCGGCTTGCACGGAGGGCACCTCTACGGCTTCGACGTGGCCCGCAATTGGACCCTGGTGGAGGCGCTGCTCAGCCACCCCGAGGTGCACCCGCAGTACCTCTTCGTGGCCAACCCGCTGATCGCTGCGCTGCTGCGTCACGCACGGACCCACGGAGCGAGCGCGGACGTCATCGCGCGTGCCGAGGCCGTGCTGGACCAGCCCCGAGGGTCACCGCATCGCAGCCACTTCCACATGCGCATCTTCTGCGCGCGCGACGACGTGCCCAGCTGCGAGGACGAACCGCCCTACTTTCCGTGGGTCCCGCGCACGCCGTGAACACCGCCTCGGCCGGTTGTACGAGCCGAGGTGGTCAGCGTAAGATGAAGACCATGGACCTTCACGGGCACGTCTGGACCTTTCGTCCCTATGTGGCGCACATGCTCCGGCCGAAGGCGCCCCCGCCGTCGCGGCACTTCCGCACCTTCGTGGAGGACCCGACGCGCGGACGGGTCCGTCTCACCGGGCGCCTGACGATGCCGAGCGAGCTCACCCTCCCGAGCGAGACCGACCTGGTGGTGGCCATCCACGGCTTGGGTGGCAGCCATCGCAGCCACTACATGGTGGACATCGCCCACGACGCGCTGGCCCTCGGTCACGCGTGCCTGCGGGTGAACCTGCGCGGGGCCGATCGCTTCGGCACGGACTACTACCACGCAGGGCTGACCGCCGACATCGTGGCCGTGCTGCAGAGCCCCGAGGTGCGCGCGTTCCGGCGTGTGTTCTTGATCGGCTACTCGCTCGGGGGTCACGTCTCCCTGCGGCACGCCGCCGAGGGCGCTTGCGAGAACGTGGCGGGTGTGGCGGCCATCTGTCCTCCCATCGATCTCGCAGCCGGCGTGGTGGAGATCGACAAGCCCAAGGGGCGCATCTACCGGCGCAACGTGCTGCGCGGCCTGAAAGACATCTACAAGGGCGTGGCCCAGCGCGGCGCCGTGCCCTTCGACGTGAAGCTGGCGGACGCCATCGACACGATCCGCGAGTGGGACGAGCGCATCATCGCCCCGCGGCACGGCTTCGCCTCGGCGGACGACTACTACGCACGCACCTCCGTCGCCCCCATCCTGCATCAGGTGCGCGTCCCCACGTTGGTGGTGGCCACCTCCAAGGACCCGATGGTGTTCGAACACATCGTGCGGCCCCACCTCGAGGAATGCGCGGCGGTGCAGACCGTGTTCTTGGACCGCGGAGGTCACGTGGGCTTCCCGCGTGGCACGCAGCTCGGTCATGGCGACTCGGGCAGCGTCGCGACCCAAGCGCTGCGATACTTGCAGCGCCGCGCGGGCCCCCCCTGCGCCTCCGCGTGACGGCGCTCATGTCCCCTCTTCCAACACCCGGAACCCCACCGGCCCGCTCCTGCGAGGCCCCGTTCGCAGCGGTCTGCGCGTTCGCGCTGCTGCTGGCGGGCTGCGGCAATCACGGCGGCGACACGGGCCCCGAAGCGCAGCCCGAAGCCGTGACGGGGAGCGAGTCCAGCGCGGCCTGCCCCGCCCAAGCGCCGGCCCCCGACCCGCTTCCCGGCGTGCTGCCCGAGCACCAAACGCTGGCCTACTGGGTGGAGCGCGCCGCCGCCTACGGTGACGTGGACGCGCCGCTGCTCTCGCCCGAGGAGGTGGCCGCCCACGCGCTCGCCATGTCGACGGCGGGCGCCGAAGACGGCCCCATCGGGCAGGTGGACCTGCTGCAGCCGCTGCGCACGGACCTCTTGCTGCGCTCCATCAACGAGCGCTTCACGTTCCTGCGCGAGCGCTTCACCAGCGGGGCGTTCGTGCACGCCGACGGCTCGCCCTGGACTCCCACCGAGCGGCGCGCGCTCGCCCGCATCGAGGAGCTGCCGCCCGTCGCCCCCGAGCTGCGCGTGGCCCTCGCGCCCGTGCCGCTGCGCTGCGCGCCGTTCGAGACGGGCTACTACACGCCGGCGCGGGCCCTCGACTTCGACCGCAACGCGTGCAGCACGGTGCGGCCGCAAGAGGTCATCCAGGTGCTGGCCAGCTGGCCCGGGGGGCTGCGCCTCGCGCGCACGCGCTACGCCATCGGCTTCCTGAACGCCGACGCAACCCTGTCGGCGCCGCTGCCGGTGGAGCACGAGCGCGCCTTCGTGCACGGGCCCTTCGCGCACCTGCGGGCGCCGGCCACCCTGCGCGCTGCGGGCGCCGAGCCGCTGGCGCTCCCCGCCGGGGCGCGCGTGCCCACCCTCGAGACCGGCGAGAGCCTCGCCATGACGGCGCGCGGTGTGGTGCGCGGGGCCCTGTCCGAAGCCGGCATCAGCACCGAGCGTCCACTCACGCGTCGCGCCGTGCTGGAGGAAGCGTTCGCCCTGCTGGGCAGCCCCTACGGCTGGGGCGACCATGCGGGCGGCCGCGACTGCTCACGCTACTTGCTCGACGTCTTCGAGACCTTCGGGGTCCCTCTTCCGCGGCACAGCTCGCAGCAGGCCCTCGCGGGCTCGTTCGCCGTGGACGTCGAGGGCGTGACCAACCTGCGTGACAAGCAGCAGGTCATCGAAGAGGCCGCGCGCTCGGGCGTGGTGCTGCTGCACTTCCCCGGGCACATCATGCTGTACCTGGGCCGCGACCGCGCCGGGAAGCCCATGGTGATCCACTCGTTCAGCGAGTACCTCGAGCCTTGCCAGCCCGAGGGCGAGACGCTGCGTCGCGTGGACCGCGTGGCCGTCAGTGATCTGACGCTCGGCGCGAACACGTCGCGTGGTTCGTTCCTCGCGCGCATCACCAAGGTCATCGTGCTGGGGCAGCGCCCCACGCTGGGCTTGCAGGGTGCCGCGGTGCGACGTCCGGCCGCCCCACCGATGGCCGTCCCGGAGGTCTGCGAGGACACGCGGCAGGTCGCCATTTTTCAGTCGCCGCGCCGCCCGAATCCTCAGCAGCCGCTGCGCGTGATGGTGTCGTCGTCCGCGGACGCGGGCTCGGTGGCGGTGGCCCTCTTCGACCCCGCGGGCACGCGTCACCTGCCGCGCACGCGTGTGCTGGGCGGCCCTCCCTACACCTACTGGGCCGAGCAGCCGAGCCCGCGCGAGGGCACGTGGACGGCCGTGCTGGGCGACGGCGAACGCATCCTCGCGTGTGAGCAGATCGAGGTGCGCGGCCACCGCGGCGGCCTGCGGCGCCACGAGCCTGACGTGGACTCGGCCTGGGACTCCGTGTGGCGCTGGGACGAGGACACGGAGAACCTGTACGCCGCCTTCGTGGAGCAGCTCTTCGCGCCCACGGTGGAGGGCCAACGGGAAGCGCCGCCGGAAGAGTCCACCTGGCCGAACCTCAGCGTCTTGGTGCGCGACCCCGCCCGCAACCTGCTGCACGACCACTTCGGCGCGCACGAGGACGACCGCATCCGCTTGCGGCCCGACTGCGCGGACCTGCCCTACTTCCTGCGCGCCTACTTCGCCTGGAAGCTGCGCCTGCCCTTCGCCTTCCGTGCGTGCGGCCGCGGCGCCGACGGGCAGCCGCCAGCCTGTGACGTGACCCCGCAGCACAACCAGCAAGCCGTGCCGGGCACCGACGAGGTCAACGCCTTCCAAGAGTTCTCGCGCGTGGTGGCCGGCACCGTGCACTCCGCCAGCGCGCGCACCCACCCGGACTCGAACGCGACGGACGTGTACCCGGTGCCGCTCGCGCGCGAGAGCCTCTTGCCCGGCACCGTGTTCGCCGACCCGTACGGGCACCTCCTGATCATCGCGCGCTGGGTGCCGCAGACGGCCACCGAGTACGGCGTGCTGATCGGCGCCGACGCGCAGCCCGACGGCACCGTGGCGCTGCGGCGCTTCTGGCGTGGCTCGTTCCTCTTCTCGCCGGACACCACCGCCGCAGGCGCCGGCTTCAAGGCCTTTCGCCCGCTGCGGGCGCGCCGCGAGGGCATGCTGACGCGGCGCAACGACGAGATCACGGCGGCCCCGCGCGCCTGGTCGCGCCAGCAGTACACGGGCACGGCCGACGACTTCTACGACCGCATGGAGGCGCTGATCAACCCGCGCCCGCTCGAGCCCCTCGGTCAGCTGCGCGTGCTGGTGGACGCGCTCGACGAGTCGGCGCAGCGCCGCGTGGTGTCGGTGGACAACGGCGAGCAGCACATGCGCAGCCACCCCGGCACCCGCATCGAGATGCCCGAGGGCTACGCGGTGTTCGAGACCGCGGGCGACTGGGAAGACTTCGCCACGCCCTCTCGTGACATGCGCCTGCTGATCAGCATCGACGCCGTGCTGGGCTTCCCCGAGAGCGTGCTGCGCCAGCCCGCGCGCTTCGGGGTCTCGGCGTCCGAGGCCCGCACGGTGGCCGCCCAGCTGCGAGCGGAGCTGCAGACCCTGCTGGCAGCGCGCGCCATCACCTACGTGC
>CAZEAA010000004.1:0-52475 GCA_964510015.1 uncultured Sandaracinaceae bacterium | reverse complement strand
GCCGCGGTGCGGGCCGCTCTTGCGCACGGCGGAGCCAGCTCCGAGGTGCTGGCGAGTCATTTCAAGCGCAACCCGGAGGCATCCGTCCGCGCGGTGTTGGAAGCGCTCGAAGAGCTGGGCATGGTGCGCCAGGAGGCGGCCGTGTATCGGCTCACCGCCTGACCATGAAGCGGTCTCTCATCCGCTAGCGGCGCGACACTCCGCCGCGCCGCATGGCGTGGCATCCTCCCACGATGGAGAACGACGCGTCGGCACTCGAGCGCGCCCAAGCGGCTGGGAAGCAGGCGGCCACCAAGGGATTCGCGGTGTTCAAGGCGGAGCTGCGCTTCGTGCTGGGCGCGTTCTTTCGGCCCTTCTGGAAGGCGCTCGGCGTGATCGGCGGGCTGATCTTCGCGTTCATCGTGTACGCCGTGGTCAGCGAGCTGGTGAAAGGTGCCGCGACTCCTCCGGGCACCTACGTGGTGCTGCCCTTCTTCGCGCTCGTCTACGCCCTGGTGGTGGGGGCGCCCATCGCGGCCGTGTTCGCGGCGTTCCGTGCGTCGTGGACGCTCTCGGGGCCCTGGGTGTTCGTGCCCGTCTTCCTCATCCCACTCGCGTTGATGATCTCGTTCTGGTTGATGAGCGGGCCCCTCGACAGCGCGGCCAACGACGTGGCCGCTGCGTGCCTCGAAGTCGGTGGCGCGCGGCACTGGCTGATCGCCGACATGGGACACGTCGGCCATGCGGGCGCCATCGCGCTGGTGATCCTGCTGCCGCTCTTGATCATCGACCTCGGCGCCATCGCCTTCTCGGGCAACGTCCTCGCGGCGCTGGCGTGGCTGCTGGCGGTGTTCTCGTTCGCGTTCTTGCTCGGCCTGATCCCGTCCGGCGTCGTGTCCTTCATCGCCGTCACCGCGGGGTACGTGCGCCGCTTTCGGCGCCGTCATGCTCCCTGATCGCGGAATCACTGGACACCGCTGCGCGTCCTCACGTAGCGTCGCTGGTGGTCTTGGGGGGTCGCACACCGCGGGCCGAGGACCAGCAAGGGACTTCGTATGAACCAGCCTCCGTCGCAGGGCGGCTTTCCGCCTCCGGGTCAATTTCCGCCTCAGCCCACTCAGCCGCAGGGAGGGTACGCCCAGCAGCCCACGCCCCAGCCGCAGGCGGGGTTCCAGCAGCCGCAGGGCGGGTTCCCTCAGCCGCAGCAGCCGGCCGCGGCTCAGTTCCCGCCCGTGCAGGGTGGCGGCGGTGGGGGTGGTGGTGGCAGCGCAGACCTCGACGCGAAGAAGGCGGAGGCCAAGGGGTTCCTCAAGTCGCTCTTCGACTTCTCGTTCGACAACTTCGTCTCACCGCGCGTGCTGAAGGTCCTCTATGGGTTCTGGCTGTTCATGCTGGTGCCCTCGGTCTTCGGGCTCTTCTTCGTCTGGTACCAAGCCCTCACGCACGAGAGCTACAACTACGACTACGCCTCCGGCACGCCGGGCACGTACGAGAGCGACCCGCAGTTCGACCTCTTCTGTGGCTCGATCGTGGCGTACCCCATCTGGGTCTTCATGTGGGTCCTCATGGGCCGCGTGATCTTCGAGCGCAGCATCCTCGCGTTCCGCCAGTACGAGCTGGACAAGCAGATCCTCGAAGCGCTGAAGAAGCCCTGAGCGAAGCAGCGGACGCGGCGTTCGAGCGATGCGTAAGAAGGTGGCATTCGTGGTCGGGGGAGGGCTGTTCCTCGCAGCTCTCGCCACGGCCGTCTCGTTCTCGGTGGCTCCGGCCGCGCTGGGCGTGGGCTGGGTGATGTGCGGCGAGGAGGCCGAGTTCGTCACCGAGGTGGGCCAGACCGAGTACCTCCCGGACGGACGCCCGGTGGGCGCGCTGTCCATGCGCTGCGAGGGCGGCGACGGCGCCGTTCACGAGGCGAGCGTGGCGCTGGGCGCGCTGGTGCACTTCGGCGCGTGGCTGCTGGTGTTCATGGGGCTGCTGACCTGGGCGCTGCGGGCGCTGCTGCGTCCGGGGGTGAAGCCGCTGGACCAGATGCCCTGAAGGCGGTAGTCGACCTCGAAAGTGGGCGTCACGCCGCGCTGCGGACGTTTTCGCGAACCACACCCGGGTGGCGAGCCGCGATGCGCAACAGCGCGAGTGCAGGTCCCTCGGGCGTCCTTCGATCCTGCTCCCAGTTTCGGAGCGTGTGAACGCTGATGCCGAGCGCGTCGGCAAACTGGGTCTGAGTCAGCCCGATGAAGCGTCGAAGGGCAGCCACATCACCGGGCTGCAGCTCGCCGCGCATGATGCGCTCGCGCTGAGTGCGGCGCAGCGCCCGGGCGAAGTCGGACTTGGTGAGTTCACCTGTGCTCTTCATCGATGTTGCTCCGTGTATTCGGTATAGAGGAGGTGCTCGGCCTTGGAGGCCCATCTGGCGCTGATGAACCGTATCGTGTCCTCCACCCGCTCGGTGAAGACCACCAGGACGAGTCCCCGGCGGATGGGACCGATCGCGATGAATCGGTCCTCGAGGTCCGAGTGCTCGGCGTCATAGAGTTCGAGGAAGTCGACCTTCGAGGTGAAGAGTTCCTCAGCTTCCTTGAAGCTGACTCCGTGCTTCGTGATGTTCTGGCGCTCCTTGCGTGCGTCCCACTCGAAGCGCATGCCATCACTCTAAGCCATTGACTGACTGCGTCAATAGCTTACCCACGCCACGTCGACACGACACGACCCCAGTGGACCTCGAAGCGCCGACGAAGCCCTGAGCCGCACCCGAAGGCCTCCGTTCTGCCGGTCACGTTTCCGGCGCGGCAGAGCAAATCGTCAACCGCCTTGTTGACGTTTACGTAGTTGGCGGACGAATCGTAAACAGCCCGTGGGTAATCGTCGACGATGGCGAGGAATCGTCCGCCCGCCGGAGCTACCGCGGGCGGCGCTCCACGAAGTTGTACTTCGCGAAGTCGCGCAGGAAGTTCACCGGGTCGGGATCCGGCTTCCCCTGCAGCCCCGCGCGCGCCTTGAACGTGGCGAGGCCCGCCGCGTGCAGGACGTTGGCGGCCCACGTGTAGGCCGCGCCGTGGTTCTTGGTGAAGTAGTGGCGGCGGCTGTCGAACCAGTAGCGCGGCATGGGGCGGCCCTTGTTCTTCATGCCGGTGGACACGCTGCCGATGTGGGCCACGCGGCTCTCCAGCACGTACCAGCACTCCCAGCCGGCGAGCTGGGCGCGGCGGCACAGGTCGGTCTCCTCGAAGTAGAGGAAGAACGTCTCGTCGAAGAGCCCGATCTCTTGCAGCAGCTCGCGGCGGAACATCATGGACGCGCCCGCCAGCCAGGGCACGCGCTGCGTGGCGCTGGGCATGGGGTGGATGGGCACCTCGCGGTCGGGCAAGAGCCGCTGCAGCACGCCGAGACGGAAGCCGCTGAGCGCTTCGCTGGCCATGCTGGGGAAGCGGAAGGCGGTGAGGTGCGGGTCGCCGTCGGGGCCGTGGATGAAGCTGCCGGCGATGCCCGCGCGCGGGTGCGTCTCCAGGAACTGCACCAGGGCTGTGATCGCATCGGGCGCCGGGAACGCGTCGGAGTTCAGGATGTAGAGGAACTCGGGTGGGTCGGGCTCGAGCAGCGCCGCGCGCAGGGCCACGTTGTTGCCGGCGCCGAAGCCGCCGTTGTGCCCGCTCTGCACCACGCGCACGTCGGGCCAGCCCGCGTCGGCCACAGCGCTCCAAAGCTTCTCGAACGAGCCGTCCTGCGAGTCGTTGTCCACCACGTCGATGCGGTGGTCGAGCGTGGTGAGCGCGGCCCGGGCAGCGCGGATGGCGTCCAGCGTCATGTCCGCGGTCTTGTAGTTGAGGATCACGCACAGCAGCTTCATCGCGACCTCCGCTGCGCCGCTTCCGCCTGCTCCACCACCTCGCGCAGGCGCCGCGCCAGCACGCGCACGTTGGGCTCGAGCACCATGGAGTCGTGGTCACCCGGCACCTCGGCCACCACCACCTCGCGCACGAAGGGGGTCCAGCCGTTGTCCTCGAACACGTAGGAGCGCTCGTGGTTGATGCGGCGGCCCTCGCCGAGGTCGTAGGCCACCGGCAGCTTGGGGCGGAAGAGGTGCACCGCGGCGTGCTTGCGGGGGGCCACCACGTAGCGGCCGAGCGCGCGCCGGAACGCCTGCTCGATGGCCTCGTCGTGGAACTTCTCGGGCGTGTTGTCCGGCGTGGCGCTCTCGAAGCGACGGCGCAGCTTGCCGAGCTCCCACGCGGCGCGGCGCTCGGCCCACTCGGCCACGTACGCGGGGCCCTTCGAGCGCAGCTCGGAGCGCTGGATCAAGACGCGGTCGCGCAGGCTCAGGTCAGCCGGCGGCATGGGCACCGGGGTGTCCAGCATGACCAGCAGCGCCACCTCTTCGCCGCGCGCCTCGAGCTGCCGCGCGATCTCGTAGGCCGTGATGCCGCCACCCGAGAAGCCGCCCAGGAAGTAGGGCCCGCGGGGCTGCACGCTGGTCAGCTCGGCGATGTACTCGGCGGCCATCTCTTCGAAGGTCTCGTGCGGCGCTTGCTCCCCGTAGAGGCCGCGCGCCTGCAGGCCGTAGAAGCGCCGGTCGGTGCCCACCAGGTGCGCGAGGTGCCGCAGGTTGAGCACGTTGCCGAACATGCCGGCCACCAGGAAGAAGGGCGTCTTGGGCCCTCCGTCGCCGGTGTGCATGGCCACGAGGTGCGTGTAGCGCGGGCGCGCGGCGGTGCTCGGCGCGCTCACGTCCGCGCTGCCTTCCACGTCGGTCTGCGGCCCGAGGTGCTCGCGCAAGAGCGCCGCGCAGCGCTCGATGGTGGGCGCCTCGAACAGCACCGAGATGGGGAACTCCACGCGGTAGGCCGACTTGATCTTGGCGAACAGGCGCACCGCCAAGAGCGAGTGACCGCCGAGGTCGAAGAAGCTGTCCTGCACGCCCACTTGGTCCACGCCCAGCAGCTCTTGCCAGAAGCCCACCAGCGTCTTCTCCACCTCGTCCCGCGGGGCCACGTAGTCCACGCCCAGGTCCGGGCGCGCCAGCTCGAGCCCGGCTCCGGCGCTGCGCGCCTTCTCGCCCGCGCTGCTCTGCTTCACCAGCGTGGGGAGGTCCATGGAGCTCACGAAGATCTGCGCGGGCGCCCCGCCAGACTTCGGCGCGAGCTGCTGCAGCACGCGGCCGAGGGCGTCCTGGCCTTCGGCCGTGCGGATGCCTTGCTGCAAGAGCCGGTCGCGCAGCGCCTCACCGGGCGAGGGGGCGTGCTCGCTGCTGTCCTCGTGGAAGGTCACGTCCGTCGGCGCCACGCGCCCGCCGAGCGCGAAGTCCGGGCCGCCGCTCATGCGCCGGAGGCCGAGGCGCTCCACCTCCATGAGCACCCTGCCGCTCGGGTCCATGAGCGTGACGTCGAAGAACACGAACTCCGCGTCGGCGTGGTTCACCACGGGCGTGCGCACCCAGCTCAGCAGCTGCGGCGTGAGGTCGTGGTAGACGCGCGCGCGCTCGTAGGAGACGGGCACGTAGAGGGTGCTCGCGTCGTAGCCTTCGATCAGGGACATGGCCCAGCCGGTGGCGATGTCGAGCAGGGCGGGGTGCAGGCCGAACTCGCTGCTCTCGGCGGTGAACGGCGGCGGCAGCGCCAAGCGCGCGATGCCCTCGGTGCGGCCGAGGTGCGCCTCGCGCAGCACGCGCCAGCGCGGCCCGAAGCGCAGGTGCGCCTCCTGCGCCGTGCGCAGGCCGCTCTCGTCGGGGCCCACAGGTCCCAGATGGCTCGTGGTGCAGCGCGCCTCGATGTCGGCGAGCTCCGCCGCGCCGAGGTCGGCCGGGGCGGCGGCGAGCTGCAGCGCCAGGTGCGCCTGCGCGATGAGCACCGTGCCTGCCCGGCCACCCACGCTGACGTGCCCGCGCACCTCGAAGCGATAGCCCCGCGCGGTGGGCCGCAGCTTTACGAACAGCTCACGGGCTTCGCCATCGGCCACCGCGAAGGGGCGGACGAAGAAGAGGTCCTCGATCTCGAACGGCCCCGTCTCGCCGTAGGCGCGCAGCGCGGCGCGCGCGAGCTCGAGGTAGCCGGTGCCGGGGATCAGCGCGTGGCCGGCGAGCGTGCGGTGCCCGTCCAGGATCCAGTGCTGCGCGGACGACAGCGTGCCGCGCAGGCTGGACTCGCCGCGGCCGTCGCTGACGCGCGCGCTCAGCCACGGGTGCGTGGGCTGCTGCCCCACCCGGTCACCCACGCGCGCGTGAGCCCGCAGGCGCCCAGGCTCGGCGGCCATGCCCACGTCGGCCCAGATGCCCCAGTGCAGCGAGGTGACCGGCGAGCCCGCGGCGCGCTGGCCTTCGGCGAATGCGTCGAGGAAGGCGTTGGCGGCCACGTAGTCCACCTGCCCCGCGGGCGCGGTGACCGTGGAGGTGGAGCTGAAGAGCAGCATGAAGTCGAGGCGGCTCTCGGCGGTCAGCTCGTGCAGGATGCGCGTGCCCTGGATCTTGGGCGCGAAGACCTGCTCCACGCTCTCGAGCGTCTTGAGCGCGATGAGGTCGTCGTCCAGCTCGCCGGCCGTGTGGAACACGCCGTGCAGCGCCCCGAAGCGCGCGTGCAGCGTGCCGAGCGCGGCCTGCATCTCCTCGCGGTTGGTGACGTCCGCCGTCAGCACCAGCACCTCGGCGCCGCTCGCCTCGAGGTCCAGCACGCGCTGCATGCGCTGACTCACGCGGTCCCCCGCGCCGTGCTGCGCGATCCACGCGAGCCACTGGTCGCGCGCGGGCAGCGGCGTGCGTCCCAGCAGCGCGAGGCGTGCGTGACACGTGCGCGCCAGGTAGTCGGCCACGGTGAGGCCCAGGCCGCCGAGGCCGCCGGTGATCAGGTAGACGCCGCGCTCGCGCAGGGTCTCGGGCTTTCCGAGAGTGCTCCCATACTCGGGTCTCCCGAGACCAGCAGCGGCCTCTGGAGTGGGCATGCCGTTCGGGCCGGCGACTTCCTCGAGCGCCCGCGGAGCCAGCACCTGCGTGAGGCGCCGGTCACCGCGCAGCGCCACCACTTCGTCGCCCGCCGCGGCGCGCACTTCATCTACCAAGCGTTCGGTCAGCGCGTCGAGCTCCTGCTCCACCCGCTTCTTGCCACCGAACGGGTCGAGCAAGCCCGCGCGCAGCGAGCCACCGAAGAGCTGGCTGCGCTGGGCCGGCAGCTGCACGTCCACCAGCCGCGCGCTCGCGCCCTCGAGCTCGCGCGACAGCACCTTCACCGGACCGAGCACGGTGGCCTTCTGCGGGTCGGGCAGCGCTTCGTCGACCACGCGCACGAGGCCATCGCCGATCACCGTGAGGTGCACGTTCGCGATGCTGGCGTCCACCAGCGCCTTGGCCAGGAAGAAGAGGCTGAAGAAGCCGCGCTCGAGGTGGTGGTGGAAGAGGCTCGAGCCCGGACGGAACGTCTGCTCGGCCTCGAGCAGCCACAGGTGCACCACGCGCTCCGGCGTGCGCCCGCGCTCCACCAGGTCCGTGATCAGCGAGGCATAGCCCTCGCGCCCGCGCTCCGGGCTGAGCGTGTACTCGTCGTTGCCGCGGTGATGGAAGGCGTCGCCTTCGTAGACCGCGACCACGTGCTGGCCCGCTTGGGTGAGGCGCTGACGCAGGCGCTGCCCCACGCCACCCCGGTCCATGAACAGCAGGTAGGTGCGCGGCGCGTCGGGCTCGCTGCCCTCGAGCGGAAGGTCCGCGAGCGAGGGCTTCCAGCGCGGCACGAAGCCCCAGCTGCGCACGTCGGGCAGCTTCTCGAGCGCCTGCTCGCTGGGCGCGTTCACGGGCAGCGCGGGCTCGATGAAGAAGCTCTTGTGGTCCCACGCATAGGTGGGCAGCTCCACGCGCGAGCGCAGCTCGCCCGGCCACATGGGCGCCCAGTCGAGCGCGGCGCCGGTGGCCCACAGCCGGCCGAGGCAGGCGGTGAAGTAGGTGACGTCCGAGACCACCTCGTCTTTGTGCCGCACCGACGCGATGGCCTGATGGCCCCCCGCGCGGAAGCCCGCGTGCTGACGCGCGAGCGAGCTGAGCGCGCGGCCGGGGCCCACCTCCAGCAGCACGCTCGGGCCGCGCTGCAAGAGCGCGTCCACGTTGTCCCCGAAGCGCACCGCGCTGCGCAGGTGGCTGGCCCAGTAGGTGGGATCCGTGGCCTCGGCGTCGGTGATCCACGTGCCGCTGCGGTTGGACAGGAAGGGCACGCTGGGCGCGCGCAGGCGAATGCTGCAGAGGTACGCGGTGAAGCGCTCGAGGATCGGGTCGAGCAGGCGCGAGTGCGCCGCCACCGGGATGGCCAAGCGCTGCGTCTCCACGTCCTCGCGCCCGGCGAGCTGCGCCTCGATCGCCGCGATGGCCTCCGGATCGCCCGACACCACGCAGGCGCTCGGGCCGTTGACCACGGCGAGGTCCAGGGTGCTGGGCAGGAGCGCGCGCACCTCGGCTTCGGACAGCGTGACGGACAGCATGGCGCCCGGCCGCGTCTCCATGAAGAGCTGAGCGCGCAGCATGACCAGGCCCAGGCAGTCCTCGAGCGTCATCACGCCAGCCAAGTGCGCGGCGGTGTTCTCGCCCACGCTGTGACCGAGGTACGCGCTCGGGGTGACGCCCCAGCTCTCGAACAGGCGCGCCATGGCCACGCTCGTGAGGAAGATGGCGGGCAGCTGCCGATTCATGGGCGTCAGCTCCGCGTCGGCCGCGGCCTCTTGCCCCCGCGCGGGGTACAGCAGCGGGCGAAGGTCCACCTGATGGCGCTCCTGCAAGAGCGCGAAGCCGCGCTCCATGTGCTCGCGGAACACGGGCTCGTGCTCGAAGAGGTCCACCGTCATGCGCGCGTACTGCGCGCCGCCGCCTGGCAGCAGGAAGGCCACGTGCGGGGCGCCGCTCTCGGTCTTGCCGCGCAGCACGCTGTGCGTGAACACCCGCTGCGGGTCGCCCGTGCGCAGCAGCTCGGCCGCTTCGGCGAGCGATGCCGCCGCCACCACGCGCCGCTCCGCGAACTCACGGCGCCCGTGGTGCAGCGTGAAGGCCGCGTCCGCGAGGGACAGGTCCGGGTGTGCGGTGAAGTGCTCGGCGAGCCGCTGGCTCTGCGCGTCCAAGCTGCTGCGCGTGCGCGCCGACAGCGTGAGCAGCTGCACGGGGCGCGTGGGTGGCTCGGCGTCGGGCAGGCCGGGTGGCTCTTGCAAGACGATGTGCGCGTTGGTGCCGCCCACGCCGAGCGAGTTCACGGCCGCGCGGCGCGGGTGAGCCGCGGGGGCCGGCCACTCCGACAGCTGACTCGCGACCCGGAACGGCGAGCTCGCGAAGTCGATGGCGGGGTTGGGCTTCTCGTACCCGAGGGACGCGGGGATCTGCGCATGGCGCAGCGCGAGCGACGCCTTGATCAGCCCGATGACCCCCGCAGCCGTGTCGAGATGCCCGATGTTGGTCTTGATGGACCCGAGCTGACAGAAGCCGCGCGCGTCGGTCTGCGTGCGGAAGCCCTGCGTGAGCGCCTCCACCTCGATCGGGTCGCCGAGCGCGGTGCCGGTGCCGTGGCACTCGATGTACTCCACGCTACGCGCGTCCACGTTGGCCACGCCCAGGGCCTCCACCACGCAGGCCGCCTGTCCGTCCACGCTGGGCGCCAGGTAGTTCACCTTCTTCGCGCCGTCGTTGTTCACGGCGGTGCCGCGGATCACGGCGTGGATCACGTCGCCGTCGTCGAGCGCGTCGCCCAGGCGGCGCAGCACCACCACGCCCACACCACTGCCGAACACGGTGCCCTGACCGCGGTGGTCGAAGGCGTGACAGTGTCCGTCGGGCGAGAGCACCTCGCCCTCTTGGTAGACGTAGCCGCGGTCCTGCGGCAGCTCGATGGTGACGCCGCCGGCGAGCGCCATGTCGCACTCGCGCGCGAGCAGGCTCTGCACCGCGAGGTGCGTGGCCACGAGTGACGTGGAGCAGGCCGTCTGCACGTTCACCGAAGGCCCCGCGAGGTCCAGCAGGTAGCTCACGCGCGTGGCGAGGAAGTCCTTGTCGTTGCCCGTGTGACGCAGCAGGAACAGGCCCACGTCGCGCACCAGCTCGGCCTGCGAGCAGACGTTCACGTAGAAGTAGCTGCCCATGCCGCAGCCGGCGAACACGCCGATGGGGCCCTTGAAGCGCTCGGGCGGATGGGCGGCGTTCTCGAGGGCCTCCCACGAGCACTCGAGGAAGTGCCGGTGCTGCGGGTCCATGATGGCGCTCTCCTTCGGGCTGAACCCGAAGAACTCCCCGTCGAACAGGGGCACCCCCGCGAGCGGGGCGGCGGCGCGCACGTAGCGCGGGTGGCGCAGCAGCTCGGGCTTCTCGCCGGCCGCGCGCAGCTCCTCTTCGCTGTACTGCCGGATGGACTCCACACCGCCCACCAGGTTCTTCCACAGCTCGGCGGGCGTGTTGGCCCCGGGCACCCGCGCCGCCATCCCGACGACGGCGATGTCGCGCTCCATGACTTCGTATTCGTCGGACATGATCAGTTCGGCTCCGGTGGGCTCAGCACGCCCGAGCGGGGATAGAGGCGGACCGCACGCTGGGCAATGCGAGCGAGCGCGCGCGCGGTCTCAGCTGGCACCACGACCGACTGCCCGTCGCCGCGCGTTACCTGGTTGGTGGCACCATCGAGGCTCACACGGGCCAGCGTGGCCACCTGCACCAGCGCGATGAAGTAGTTGCCGAGGTCGGTGAGGTGCACGTTGTCGCGGAACAGCAGGGCCTCGTTCGGCACGCCGGGCACCTGCCCCGCGCGGACCGCGTCCACCAGCGCCGCGAGCGCCTGGCCACCCGGCACGATGTCCACGTGCAGCGGCGTGCTCGCATGGAAGGTCGCGTACTCGCGCTCCGCCTCGTCCACGATGTGCTCCCACTTGCCGAGGTCCGCGTCGAGGTGCTCACGCCAGCTCATGCGGCTCTGCACCAGCGGCAGGCCCCGCACGTGGCGCGGTTGGTCGCGGTGGTGCCAGGTCTCGTAGAAGAAGAGGCGCGCGTCCGGCCGGTGCTCGCGGGCGAGCGCGTACCACAGCGCGGCGTGATGGCTCGGCTCACTCCAACGCAGGTGGTCGTCCAAGTTCACGGCCTCGGTCAGCACCAGCGTGTCGTAGCCGCCGGTGAGCAGCGCCTCGCGTGCCCGCACGCCGGTGGCGCGCTGCGCCTGGTTCCAGTTCACCGCGAGCGAGCCACCGTCGATGAGCTGCACGTCGTAGGTGAGGTCCACGCCGAGGCTGGCCGCCACCCCGCGCGCCATGGCGGGCATGTCTTGGTTCACCAGGCTGTGGCCCACGAAGAGCACGTGCAGGCTTTGCACCGGCGGCGTCTCGGCCCAGGCGGCCGTGCTCATGCTGCGGCTGGGTGCCTCGGGGATGACCCACAGCTTGTGCACGCGCCGGCTCACGGCGAGGCCCACTCCGCCCAGCAACGCCGAGCCCAGCGCGAGCAGCACCCCGAGGGTCTTGCGGCGGGACATGCGGCCCACCCGGCTCACTTCGCGTTCTGATGCACCGCGCGACCGAAGATGGTCAGGAACACGATCTTGATGTCGAGCAGGAGGTTCCACCGGCGGATGTACTCGAGGTCGTGCTCGATGCGCTTTTCCATCTTCTCGAGCGTGTCGGTCTCACCGCGCCAGCCATTGACCTGCGCCCAGCCCGTGAGCCCCGGCTTGACCTTGTGGCGCAGCATGTACCCGTAGATGTGCTTGCGGTAGGCCTCGTTGTGCGCGACGGCGTGCGGGCGCGGGCCCACCAGGCTCATGCTGCCCGAGACCACGTGGAAGAGCTGCGGGAGCTCGTCCAGCGAGGTGCGCCGCAGGAACGCGCCGAAGGGCGTGATGCGGCTGTCGTTCGCGGTGGCCTGCTTCACGTTGGTGCCGTCTTCGGCCACCGTCATGGAGCGGAACTTGTAGACGTCGATGACCTCGCCATGGAGGCCGTAGCGCCGCTGCTTGAAGAGCACGGGGCCCTTGCTGGTGAGCTTGATGCCGATGGCCACGATGGCCATGGGGATGGCGGCCACCAGCACGGCGAGCGTGCCGAGCACGATGTCCTCGAAGCGCTTGAGCCAGCCCTCGGTGCCCATGAAGGGCGTCTCGAAGATGCTGACCACCGGGATGTCGCCGAGCGAGGTCCAGCGCGCGTGCAGCAGGTCGAACACGAAGAAGTCGGGCACCACGTAGACGCTCACGGTGGTGTCGGCCAGCTCGGCGATGAGCTTGTGCACGCGCGACTCGGCGCGCAGCGGCAAGCAGACGTACACCAGGTCGAGGTCGCCCAGCGTGGCGCGCGCCACCAGCTCGTCGAAGGTGCCCGCGTAGTCCCCCACCTCGGCGCCGATGGCGTGGCGGCGGTCTTCCTTGCGGTCGTCGTAGAAGCCCTCGAAGTGCAGGCCGAGCGACGGCGCGCCGTTGATGCTGCGCGCGACGCGCTCACCGAGCTGCGTCATGCCCACGATGGCCACGCGACGCGTGCTGTGGCCGCGGCGCCGCGCTTCGTGCAGGGCGAGGCGCACCAGCGCGCGCCACACGCTCACCAGCAGCGGCGCGCCGAGCATCCAGCCGAAGGCCACGGCGCGGCTGTAGGTGGCCGACTCCTTCAACGCGAAGGCCAGCATCAGCAGCCCGGCGAAGACGATGAACCAGGCCAGCCACACGCGCTTGAGCTCTTGCACCATGGGCACGCCGCGGAAGCCCTCGTACAGACCGCAGGCGTCGGCCGCGAAGAGGAAGAGCAGCGAGGCCGCGCCGGCGGCCAGCGTGTCGTGGATGTGCCACGGGTCGGGGGCCCTCAGATCCTCCAAGGCCACCATCGTCAGCCACAGCGCGACGACGATCATCACGACATCCAGCGCACGCTGCACCAGCGTCAGCATGGAGTGGTAGGGGCGGATGATGCCGGTCTTGGTGGGGTCGAAGAGGGGCATAGGGGGCGGCGTAGGCGAAAAACTACACGGGGGCACCTTGGGTCACTCTCTCCGATCCGGCCACTAAATTCTTGAGCGCCGCGCAGAAACTTGACGGTGAGAGTGAAATCCACTCCAAGCGCACGAGACCCCCTGAGCGGGCCGCAACGAGCCTGTTTCACGGTAAAAGATCACGTTGGGCGCCTTGCCGCCGGTCAAGTTCAGCGCTAGCTAGGTGCGGTGCCTACATCCCCGTATACCGGCCCACGTTATGCGATGCTGGCCACGCTGCTCGGCGTCGTCAGCGCCGGATGCGGGAGCTCGCTTCCGCCCCTTCCCACCACGCCATCCGCCGAAACTGGATTCGTACAGGCAGCGCCCTCGGCGCTGACGGGCCTCGACGAAGACCCGCCGCTGGCGCTCACGCTGATGCCCGGCGACGTGGTGAACCTGCAGATGATCAGCGGCACCGAGTCTGCCGTCCTGGGCCTCACGGTGGACGAGCGCGGCGTGCTGCACGTGCCGCTCGCGGGCGACGTGGACGTGGCCGGCCTGTCGTTGACCGACGCCGAGGGCCGTATCGAGACGGCCATGCGGCCCTTCGATCAGACGGTGCGCGTGACCATCATCGTCGCGGCGCCCAACGGTCAGCGCGCGACGGTGATCGGCGCGGTCACCACGCCCGGACGTCACACCGTGGTGCCCGGCATGCGCCTCGCAGACCTGTTCGCGCTCTCGGGAGGCGGCATCAGCGAAGACACCGACGGAGTCTCCGTCTCCATGACCGACGTCGAGGGCGCGCGGCTCGTGCGCAACGGTCAGGTGCTGCCCGTCAGCCTCGCGCTCGCCATCACGGGGGACCCGCGGCACAACGTGCGCCTGCGCCCGGGCGACCACCTCTACGTTCCGCCCGCCGTGCACTCGCTCGTGAGCGTGCTGGGGGAAGTGAACGCCGCGCGCGTCATGCCGTTCCGCCCGGGCCTGCGCCTCACGCTCGCGCTCGCCTTCGCGGGCGGCCCTACGCGCGACGCGGACCACGCCGAGATCATCGTGGTGCGCGGTGACCACGCCGCACCGCAGGTCTACGTCGCGCGCCTCGACGAGCTGCTGGAGGGCACGGGGCCCGATCCCCTCCTCGCGCCCGGCGACGTGGTCTACGTGGGGGCCAGCGGGCTCTCCAAGCTGCGCGACGTGATGTCGGCCATCGCGCCGCTGGTGAGCGTGGCGGCCACCACCGGACTGGGCGCCGCGGTGATCAGCACGAACCCGCGCTGAGCCGCCGCAGGAGGAGTGAAGGCGACGATGACGATGCAAGCGCAGAACCCGTTCCGCAGTGTGCTCATGGGCAACGGCACCCTCCTGGTGCAGTGCGCCGAGCGGCTGCTCGAGCGCGGCAACGCGGTTACTGGCGTCATCACCGAGAACCCCGAGATCGCGAGCTGGGCCGAGGGACGCGGGCTGCGCGTCATCGCCTCGGGTCCGCGCAGCACGCTGGCGGAGCGCATCGGGCCCGAGCCGTTCGAGTGGTTCTTCAGCATCGCCAACCTGTCCATCATCCCGGCGGACGTGCTCGCGCTCTCGGCGCGTGGGGCCATCAACTTCCACGACGGTCCGCTGCCGCGCTACGCCGGCCTGAACGCGCCGGTGTGGGCGCTGCTCCACCGCGAGCCCACGCACGGCATCACGTTCCACCTCATCGAGGGCGGCATCGACGAGGGCGACATCCTCGCCCAGCGCACCTTCGAGCTGGCGCCCAACGAGACCTGCCTCACGCTGAACACGCGCTGCTACGAGGTGGCCATCGACGCGTTCGGCGACGTGGCCGACATGCTCGGCCGCTGGGAGCTGGTGCGCGTTCCGCAGGACCTCTCGCAGCGCAGCTATTTCGCGAAGGACCAGCGCCCTGAGGGCGGCTGCACGCTGGACTTCACGCGCTCTGCCGAAGACGTGTCGGCGCTGGTGCGCGCGCTCGACCACGGGCGCTACCCGAACCCGGTCGGCACTTCCAAGGTGGTGCTCGCCAGTGGCGCGCTGCTGCTGGGAGACGTGACGCACGCGGCACAGAGCACGAGCGCGGCACCGGGCACCCTCGTCGCGCTGGACGAGCAGGGGCTCGAGGTGGCCACGGCCAACGGCACGCTGCGCTTCGGCCTGGTGCGCTGCATCGCGGGCGGTCCGCAGTCGGTGGAGGCGCTCCGCGCGCGGGGCCTCGCGCCCGGTGAGAGCCTGCAGACCAGCGCTGCGCTGCGCGCGCAGCTCACCGAGCTGGACCAGTGGCTGGCGCCGCACGAGGCGTTCTGGGTGAAGCGGCTGCTCGCCAGCGCGCCCACGCCCATGCCGGGGGCTGCGCTCGGGGTCAGCGTCGCAGGCGGCCCGCTCGGGCGCATCGCGCTCTCGGGAGCCGCGGCAGGCACCTCGCCGCTGCTGGCTGGCCTGAGCGCGCTGTTGGTGCGCCTCGGTGGCGCGCCGGACGTGGAGCTGGGTCACCGCCACGCCGGGCTCGACCGCGTGCACGGGGCGGAGGCCGTGTACGCCACGCGCGTGCCGCTCACGCTCCCGGTGGCCCGTGCGCTGCCCTTCGCCGTCTTGGTGGAGCGCGCGGCCGAGGCCCTCGCCACGGCGCAGCGGCGCGGCACGTTCCCGCGCGATCTGGTGGTGCGTCAGCCCGGTCTCACGCTGCCCGAGTGGCCCGTGGTGTTCGACACGCTGCCGTCGCTGGCGACGGCCAGCGCCTACGTGCTGCCCGAGGGCGCGGCGCTCGCCGTGCTGACGGACGGCCGCGAGGCGTGCCTGGTGTTCCATCCCGAGCGGCTCCCCGCCGCTCAGGCCGAGCGCTTCGCCGGTCAGCTGGAGGTGCTGCTGCAAGCGGCCCTGTGCGACCCGCAGCAGACCGTGGGCAAGCTGCCGCTCATCACCGAGCGGGAGCGCCAGCAGCTGCTCACCGAGTGGAACCCGCGGGACAGCGAGTACCCGCGCGACCTCGGTGTGCATCAGCTGTTCGAGCTGCAGGCCGACCGCACCCCGGACGCCATCGCGCTGGTGCACCGCGACACGCGCCTCACGTACGCCGAGCTCGACCGGCGCAGCAACCGCCTGGCCGCGCACCTGCGCTCGCTGGGTGTGGGCAAAGGCGAGCCGGTGGGCCTCTACACCGACCGCTCCGTGGACCTGGTCATCGGGGCACTCGGCATCTTGAAAGCGGGCGGCGCCTACCTGCCGCTCGACCCGACCTATCCGCCCGACCGCGTGGCCTTCATGCTGCAAGACAGCGGGGCCGCGCGGGTGCTCACGCAGCGGGCGCTGCTTTCGCAGCTGCCGGCCACTCCCGCGCAGGCGCTGTGCCTCGACGACTGTCCCGAACTCGCGGGTCAGTCCGATGCGCGCCTGCCGCAGGGGGACTTCTACTCCCGCCACCTCGCGTATCTCATCTACACCAGCGGCTCCACCGGCCTGCCCAAGGGCGTGATGGTGGAGCACCAGCAGGTGAGCAACTTCTTCGTGGGCATGGACGAGCGCATCCCGCACGCGCCCGGCAGCACGTGGTTGGCCGTCACCAGCCTGAGCTTCGACATCAGCGTGCTCGAGCTGTTCTACACGCTCGCCCGCGGCTTCCGCGTGGTGCTGGCCGGCGACGAAGACCGCGGCCTCGTGAGCGGCGGCGAGGTGACTCGCAGCAGCGACCGCAAGCTCGACTTCAGCTTGTTCTACTTCGCCTCGGACGAGGGCGAGAACGCCGCGGACAAGTACAAGCTGCTCATGGACGGCGCGCGCTTCGCCGACGCCAACGGCTTCTCCGCGGTGTGGACCCCCGAGCGTCACTTCCACGCGTTCGGTGGCCTGTACCCGAACCCGGCGGTGGCCAGCGCAGCCATCGCGGCCATCACCAAGAACGTCCGCATCCGCGCGGGCAGCTGCGTCAGCCCGCTCCACCACCCCGTGCGCATCGCCGAGGAGTGGGGCCTGGTGGACAACCTCTCGAACGGCCGCGTGGACATCAGCTTCGCGGCGGGCTGGCAGCCCAACGACTTCCTCCTGCGGCCGCAGTCCTTCGGCCGTCAGAAGGACCAGATGGTGGACGACATCGAGACCGTGCAGCGCCTGTGGCGCGGCGAGCACGTGACCTTCGAGGGTCCGCTCGGTCCGGTGGCCGTGCGCTCGCTGCCGCGCCCCATCCAGCCGGAGCTGCCCTTCCTGATCACGGCGGCCGGCAACCCCGAGACGTTCGAGATGGCCGGGCGCATGGGTGGCGGCGTGCTCACGCACTTGCTCGGGCAGAGCCTCGACGACGTGGCCAGCAAGATCCGCGTCTACCGCGAGGCGTGGAAGAAGGCCGGGCACGCGGGCGAGGGCTTCGTGGTGCTCATGCTGCACACCTTCATCGGCAACGACGACGCGGCCGTGAAGGAGACCGTGCGCGGTCCCATGAAGGACTACCTGCGCAGCTCCATCGCGCTCATCCAGACGCACGCGTGGGCCTTCCCGGCGTTCAAGGCCGCGGCCGACAGCACCAAGTCGTTCGCGGACAACTTCGAGAACCTCTCGCCCGAGGACACCGAGGCGCTGCTCGACCACGCCTTCGAGCGCTACTACGAGACCAGCGCGCTGTTCGGCACGCCGCAGTCGGCGCGCGCCATCGTGGAGGCCTGCCGCAACGTGGGCGTGGACGAGCTCGGCTGCTTGATCGACTTCGGCATCGACTCGGCCACGGTCATGGCGCACCTGCCGTTGCTGAACGAGCTGCGCCGCGCGTCGAGCGATGAAGTGCGCGCGGTGGCGGCGGACGACTTCTCCATCGCGGCGCAGCTGGTGCGCGAGCGCGTGACCCACCTGCAGTGCACGCCCTCCATGGCGCGCATGCTGGTGACCAACGACGAGTCGCGCCGCGCGCTCGCGGGGCTCGAGCAGTGGATGATCGGCGGTGAGGCGCTGCCGCTCGCGCTGGTGAAGGACATCGGGGCCGCCACGCGCGCCACCATCACCAACATGTACGGGCCCACCGAGACCACCATCTGGTCGTCCACGTCCACCGTGGATCCGGCGGGCAGCGCGGTCACCATCGGCACGCCCATCGTCAACACGCAGCTCTACGTGCTGGACGAGGCGCTCGAGCTGGTGCCCCCGGGCATGGCGGGCGAGCTCTACATCGCGGGTGACGGCGTGACGCGTGGCTACTGGAACCGTCCGGAGCTCACGGCCGAGCGCTTCGTGCAGGACCCCTTCTCGCCGCGCGCGGGCGCTCGCATGTACCGCACGGGCGACGAGGTCCAGTGGCGCGCCGACGGGCAGATGGTGTTCCTCGGCCGCGTGGACAACCAGGTGAAGCTGCGCGGCTACCGCATCGAGCTGGGCGAGATCGAGGCGCGCCTCGAAGCGCACGCGTCGGTGAAGAACGCGGTGGTCATCGCGCGCGAGGACACGCCGGGGGACAAGCGCCTCGTGGCGTATCTGATCAGCAAGGCCCCGCTGGACGTGCCCGTGCTGCGCGCGCACCTCGAGGAGCGCCTGCCCTCGTTCATGGTGCCCGCGCACTTCGTGCGGCTCGACCGCTACCCGCTGACGCCCAACAAGAAGGTGGACCGCAAGGCGCTGCCCAAGCCCGAGCTGAACACCGCGGCGCGCGCCGAGAAGGTGGCCACCACGGGCGAGACGCAGCGGCAGATCGCCGAGGTCTGGATGCGCCTCCTGGGGCTCGCCGACGTGGGCGCGCGCGACAACTTCTTCGACCTGGGTGGGCACTCGCTGCTGGCCGTGCAGGCGCACCGCGAGATCCGCGAGCTCACGGGTAAGCCGCTGACCGTGACCGACGTGTTCCGCTTCCCCACCATCGCGGCGCTGGCCGAGCACCTGGACGGAGGCAGCACGGCCAACGAAGCGCTTTCACGCGCCGCCGAGCGGGCCCTCTCGCGGGCGGCTGCCGGGTCCACTTCTCAGGAGGCGCCCCGCCGCGTCTTGAAGCGGCGTTGAGGAGAGCAGCATGAGCCCACGATCACAACAAGACATGGATGACGAGGAGGGCGGCACGAAGCGGCCCGGCTCGCCGCTCGATCTCGGTCGCCTGGTCCGCGTGGTCTGGCGCGGGAAGAAGTGGGTGCTCGGCGCGGCGCTGGTGGGCCTCGTCATCGGCGTCGTGGTGGCCAAGTTCGTGATCGGCCGCGCGTACCTGACGTCGGCCGTGGTGCGCTACGAAGGCCTCCCCGGCCAGAGCTTCCTCGAGGCGCAGCAGGACCTGCCCTCGCTCGCCTCGGTGGCGCTCACCGACCGCTTCGTGCTCGAGATGCGCGAGCGCGCGGGCCTCCAGCGCATCCACGTGGACGCCATGCGCGCGATCTTGCAGGTGTCCGCCGACCAGGGCACGCGTCAGATCAGCTTCAACGCATACGGTGAGACGCCCGAGCAGGCGGCCGCGCTGGCCAACGACGCGGTGGTGCTCTTCCTGCAGCACATCACGGAGCAACGCGAGGCCTCGCTGCGCACCGAGCAGGCCAGCGTGTCGGAGCGCATCGCCGCCACGGCCGTGGAGCTGAACGACGCGCGCACCGCCTACGACACGTTCCGCTCGGAGCACGGCATCAGCGAGATGAACGTGGAGCAGTCGCAGGTCATCGCGCAGGCCGCGCAGCTGCGCACCGAGGCCACCCTGGCCGCCGCGGAGGTGGAGGCGGCGCGCGCGCGGGTGCGTCAGCTGACGGCGTCCATCGAAGGGGCCTCACGCTCGCGGGGCACCGGCACCAGCAGCAGCAGCGGCGCGAACAGCGCCAGCCGACGCATCGAAGACGCGCGCTTGGTGGAGCTCCGCCAGCATTTGCGCGAGGCGCGCGGGCAGGGCCTCGGCGACTCGCACCCGCAGATCCAGTCGCTCCAGCGGCAGGTCGCCGCGCTCGAGCGGCAGCAGCGCGAGGGTTCAGCGGAGGACGCCTCGGGGACCACGTCCGGCAGCGGTGGCGGGTCGGGGGGCGTCTCGTCCGCGCGCCGCACCAGCCTCGAGACGGCACAGACCGAGCTCGAGACCCTGGTCTCCCGCCAGACCACCCTCGAGCAGCTGGCCACGGCGGCCGAGGAGCGTGGCAACCGCTTCAGCGACATCGAGTCGCAGGCCGCGAGCCTGCTGGCGCAGGTGAACGTGAAGGGTGCGCTGGTGGAGAGCCTGACCGAGCGCGCCGCCACCATCGACGACCAGCTGCACGACATCCCCACCGGCTTCCGCACGGTGTCGAACGCCATCCCGCCCGAGAACGCGGTCCCGTCGAAGAAGAAGAAGCTCATCGCGCTGGGCGTGCCGTTGATCTTCGGCCTGCTGGCGCTGCTGGTGGTGGTGGGGCGCGACCTGAACGGGCTGCGGCTGATCGCGCCAACGGAGATCGCTTGGTGGGGTGAGGGCCCGGTGGTGGCCACCTCCAGCTGGCCGCGCAACAGCGAGGCCTTCGAAGACCTCCTGGCCGACCTCGAGGCGCTCATGGGCGAGAAGCGCGGCGAGCTCTTGCTGGTGGGCGCCACGGAGGTCGAGCGGCAGCTGGCCGAGATGCTCACGCTGGTCATCCGTCAGACCTGGCGCGGGGTGCTCCAGGAAGAGAACGAGACCGTGATGGCCCCCGTGCGCAGCGCGCAGACGGGTGCCGGCAGTGTGTCCACGCACCCCCCGAGCGTGCCCGGCGAGCCGGAGCGTCACGTCATCGGGAACGTCTTGCCCATGGCGCGGCGCCCGCGCGTGAGCCCGTCCGGTGGCTTCACCTCGGTGCTGGCGAACGATGAGACGGGGGGCATCCGTATCACGCACGCGCTGCGGGTCCGCACCTGCACCTGGGACGGCCCGCGCGGCGTCGCCGGTCTGCGTCGCGCGGCGCGCCGCTCGCATGGCGTGATCGTCCTGGTGGGGGCGGGCATCAAGGCCTCCGAGCTGCGGCGGGTGCGGCGTGAGCTGGCCCTCGACGGCGGCGTGGCCTTCGCGCTGCTGGCGGTGTCGGACGCGGTGGCTCGCCAGAACGACCGAGCCGGCAACGTGGACGAATTCCTCTCGGGCTTCGCGGGCTGAGCATGAGCCGTCGTCACGCTAGCGCGAGCGCCGCCGCGAGCGCCGAAGGACGCCGCCGTCAGAAGGTGCTCGCCATCAGCTCGGGGGGCGGGCACTTCGTGGAGCTGCTGCGCCTGCGGCCCGCCTTCGACGGGCACTTCATGGTGTTCGTGACGGTGGACGAGGCCTACCGAGCCCACGTGGGCGACGCGCCGCTGCGCGTGGTGCCGGACACCACCCGCTGGGATCGCCTCGGGATGCTGCGCTGCGCCACGCAGGTGCTGCGCGTGCTGCTGGACGAGCGCCCCGACGTGGTGGTCAGCACGGGCGCCTTGCCCGGCTTCTTCGGCGTGGTGCTGGGGCGCGCGCTCGGCGCCCGGACCATCTGGGTGGACAGCCTGGCCAACGTGGACGAGCTCAGCATGAGCGGGCAGAAGGTGGGGCGCTTCGCGGACCTGTGGCTCACGCAGTGGCCCGAGCTGGCGCGCCCCGGCGGCCCGCGCTTCGCGGGGAGCGTGCTCGGATGAAGCTGCTCCTCACGGTGGGCGCGCAGATGCCCTTCGACCGCCTCGTGCAGGCCATGGATGCGTGGGCGGCGGCGAACCCGAGCGCGCGCGTCACGGCGCAGGTGGGCGACACCACGCTGGCCACGCCTCACCTCCGGGCGCAGCGCTTCCTCGAGCCTGCGCGCTTCGAGCGAGCGTGCGACGAGGCCGACGCGCTCGTGGGGCACGCGGGCATCGGCACCCTCTTCGCGGCCCTCGAGCGGGGCAAGCCCGTGCTGGTGCTGCCGCGTCGCGCGGAGCTGCGCGAGACCCGCAACGACCATCAGCTCGCCACCGCGCGGCGCTTCGGCGAGCGTCCGGGCGTGGTGGTGGTGTGGGACGAGCGCGAGCTGTCGGCGGGTCTCGAGCGCCTCGCGGCGCAGGTGCGCGCCGCGGCGGGTGTGGCCGAGCCGGCGCTCCGTGAGGGGCCGCTGTTCGACGCCATCCGCCACTTCATGGACTCGGGCGCGCTACCGCCCTCGGAGCGGTCGTGACCCTGCGGTTCCGGGCCGTCTCGGCGCTCTCCGCGATCGTCGGTGTGGGCGCTGCCGCGGCGCTCATCGTGGCGTGCAGCGGGGCCGCGGGCTCCCCCGAGCACGGCGTGACGGTCGACCCCCAGCGGCCGCCGCCCCCCGACACGTTTCGCCCCTTCGCGGACAGCAGCCCGTGGAACACGCCCATCCCCGCGGGCGTCGCCCTTCGGCCGGACAGCGCCACGCTGGTGCAGCACCTCGCCGCGAGCTCCGAGTGGCCGGGGCTGAGCGTGTCCATCCACCCGTGGAGCGTGCCCGTCTACTGGGTGAACGCGAGCACGCCGCGCGTGGACGTGCACACGCCGCTCAGCAACGAGGGCGAGAACGTGACGCTCCGCTGGCCGGTGCCGGCCGGCGCGCTCGCGGCCCCGGCGGGGGACGGCCACCTCACGCTGGTGGACGTGGACGCCGGCCGCGCCTACGACTTCTTCCAAGGGCGCCCGCGCAGCGACGGAGGCTGGGACTGCACGCTGTGCAGCAGCGTGGACCTGCGCGGCAGCGGCGTGCGCCCACCCAAGGGCGGCCCGAGCGCGTGGTACGCCTCGCACGGCTCGCGCGCCTGCGGCTTCCCGCTGATCGCGGGGTTGATCACAGCGGCAGAGCTCGAAGCCGGCGAGATCCCGCACGCCCTGGTGCTGGGCTATCCGGGCATTCGTCAGCGCTGGTTCGTGTCACCCGCCAGCACGGGTCACCCGGCCAACGGGAGCATCTCCGAGACCGAGGGCATCCCCTGCGGCGGCCGCATCCAGCTGGACCCCACGCTCGACGTCAGCACGCTGGGCCTCTCGCCAGCGGGGCGCACCATCGCGCGCGCGCTGCAGGTCTACGGCGCCTACGTGGGTGACTTCTCGGGCTCCATCAACGTGTACGCCGACGGCTCGGCCGAGGCGCGCGAGGCCTACGACGGCGTGCTCGAGAGCGGCACCACCGCGAGCCTGGTCCTTTCGAACCTGCGCGTGGTCGAGTGGGGCACGCTCACGGCCGACAACTGACGGGGCGCCGCGTCATCGGCTCCCGGCGGTGCGCCCGCGGGCTCACTTGTACTCGATGAGCGAGGCCTGCTCGCGGCGCAGCAAGCGCGCGTAGAACTGCACGGCACCGCGCGCCTGCGGCACCTTCCCGAGCACCGTGTAGGTGGCGTAGAGCGTGGCGTCCTCGGGGCTGTCTCCGCGCGACAGGCGGTCCGCGCGGATGCGCCGGTAGAGCACGCCATACAGCCCCAACAGGGAGAGGCTGCCCCCCAGCGTGGGCAGCGCGAGCCCCAGGCTGAGCGCCGGCAAGCCCATGCCCCACACCGCGTTCGACGCGACCTCGCGGCGGTAGAGCTGCTCCGGTTCGCGGCCGTAGCGATGGAAGCCTTCGGCGTACGCGTGGCCCGCGCGCGCGTTGCGCAGCCACCACTGCGACCAGCGCTCGATGGCGGCGTCGTGGCGGGTCATCTCGGCGTCGATGCGGCGGATGCGGTGCCCCGCGCGCCGCAAGCGCAGGCACAGCTCGGGCTCTTCTCCTGCGATCAGGGTCGGGTCGTAGCCCCCCACGGCCCGCAGCGCGGACACGCGCATCAACGCGTCGCCCCCGCACGCCGCGGCGTCTCCCACCGGCGTGTTCCACTCCATGTCGCACAGCCGGTTGAACACCGAGTCCGCGGGGGCCACCTCGCGGCGACGACCGCACACCACGGCCACCTCCGGCTCCGCGTCGAGCACCGCCATGGCCGCGGGCAAGAAGCCGGTGTCCAGCTCGCAGTCCCCGTCGAGGAACTGCACGAACGTCACGCCCGGCTCGAGCGCCACGAGCCGCTGCCAGCCCGCGTTGCGCGCGCGCGCCGCCGTGAAGGGCGTGCTCATGTCGAGCGCCACCACCTCGGCGGAGGCCTCGCGGGCGAACGGGACGCTGCCGTCCGTGGAGCCCGAGTCCACGTAGACCACGCGCGCGAGGCCGCTCGGCAGCGAGCGGAGACAGCGCTGCAACCGCGCCCCTTCGTTGCGCCCGATGGCCACGACACCCACGCGTTGCAGCAGAACGGCCGACATCGCGGCGCAGGCTGACAGACGCGAAGCAGGTGGGCCAGCCACGCACAGTTTGATATCTCGTCCGACCTCGACTTACACTGGGAACACACCGTCCGAGTGGGACGGGCTAAGGGTGACCCATCATGGCTGAAGACGAGCTCCCACCTCTGGTGCCGCGTCCTGTCTGGTTTCTGTTGGCGCTCGCCGCGGCGCTGGCCGTGGCCTACTGGGTGGCCCAATACCGCGCGAAGCCTCAGGCCGAGCTGGTGGTCGCCTTCTTGGAGGAGGTCAAGGCCGAGTCGCCGGCGGCCGCCGAACGCGCCGAGGGCGACGCGCTCCGCGTGGTGCGGGGCGAGCGCGGGGAGAGCACGCCGGCCTTCAACATCGTGCACGACAGCACGTCGTTCCAAGCGGTGGGCACCACGGTCGAGTGGGGCACGCGCTGCATCGAGGTGCACGCCTACGGCCGGAGCATGCGCCACAACCTGTGGGTGGAGGTGCTCGAGGGCGCGCAGGGGTTCCGCGTCACGCGGGTGCTGACCATGACGCCGTACGACGGGCCTTGCTCGGCCGACTGACGCACCGCGCCGTACAGTGAGAGCGTATCCAGTCGCGCCGGTGCTGGGTATAACGGGGATGACTCGCATCCTGCTTCGCTCCACTCTTCTCCTCTTCGTGCTGATGGGGCTCGTGTCCGGCTGCAAGAGCAGCTCGCCCGAGCGCGCGTGCGACCTCGCGGCGCCCGACTGCGGCGACGGTTATGTCTGCTTGGCCGTGGGCACCGAGGAGGCGACCTGCACCGAGGTCTGTGACCCTTCCGTGGCGGACGCCTGCGGCGATGGTCTGGTCTGCGACCCCGTGAGCACTGGCGAGCACGCGTGCTTCTCGCCCGTGTTCGTGGACGGCGACGTGACCGACGCGGCGGACGGAAGCGCCATCGAGGGGGCGCGCGTGCTCGCCGCTGACAACGCAGGCTCCGTGGTCACGCGGGTGGCCCTGACCGACGCGGCGGGACACTACCGCTTGGCGGTCCCGGTGGTGCGTGACGCGATGGGCCTGCCCGTCTCGGGGACCTTCACGCTGCGGGTCGCGGCGCAGGACTACCTGCCGTTCCCGAGCGGCTTCCGGCCCGCGCTGCCGATCGACGCGAGCGAGGCCGTGGCGGTGACCGACGTGGGCTTCGTCGCCGACAACGGCAGCACCGACGTGGTGCTGATCGGCGTCCCCGAAGCGCAGGTGGGCTTGCCCAGCCTGAGCGGTGTGGTGGGCGGCGACGACCCGGCGGGCACGCTCGTGGTGGCCGAGTGCGAGACCGCTCCGTGCCCGTTCGGCTACGCGGACTCCGACGGCTCGTACGTCATCTACGGCGTGGCTCCTGGGGCCTACTCCGTGCGCGGCTATCGGGCCGGCAGCTCGCTCGACAGCGCGGACGTGACCGTGGTCGACGCCGCGCTCACCGACGTGGACCTCGCCGCCAACGAGGACCCGCTCGCCACGGTCTCGGGTGTCCTGCAGATCGTCAACGCCCCGGGAGGCAGCGCCACGAGCGTGGTGTTGATCCCCGAGTCGACCTTCGTGCAGATCACCGAGACCTTCGTGCGCGGTGAGGTCGCCCCCGGCCTGCGCGCGCCCGAGCCGGGAACGGCGCCGAGCATCAGCGGCAGCTACGTCATCGAGGGGGTTCCCGCGGGCCGCTACGCCGTGCTGGCCGCGTTCGAGAACGACCTCTTGGTGCGCGACCCCGATCCCGGCATCGCCGGCACCCAGATCGTCTTCGTGGACGTGGCGGGCGCCGACATCACGGTGAGCGGGAGCTTCAAGGTGACCGAGGCGCTCGAGATCTTCTCACCCGGCGCCGACGCCCCCACCGAGGTGGCCAGCGACGCGACCGTGACCTTCGAGTGGGCCGATGACTCGGGTGAGCAGAGCTACGACGTGCGCGTCTACGACGTGTTCGGAACCGAGGTGTGGCAGAGCACCGAGCCGGGGTTCATGGGCAGCGGCAACCCGAGCGTGGACTACGCTGGCCCGCTCGAGCCCGGCATGTACTACCAGTGGCGCGTGGAGTCGCGCGACGGCGGCGGGGACCCGATCTCGGTCAGCGAGGACCTCACGGGCGTGTTCTTCGTGACCGCCGACGCAGCGCCCTGAGCCTGCGTGCGTGACTTGCCGGGGGGCGCGCCATGCCCCAAGACGCTCCCTCCGGGTCACCATGCAGGCACTCCTCGACCGCCCCCTGTCCGACCGCGCGGCCAGCGTCTCGCTGTCCGTAGCGTGGGTGCTGGTGGCGCTGATCGCGAACCCGGTGGCCGAGCTGCCGCTCAACGACGACTGGGCCTACTCGCTGCCGGTGAAGAGCTGGGTCGAGCAGGGCGACCTGCGGTTGACCTTCTGGCAGAGCATGCCGCTGTTGCCGCAACTGGGGTGGGGGGCGCTCTTCTGCTTGCCCTTCGGCTTCTCCTTCACGGCGCTGCGGGTCTCCACGCTGGTCCTGGGAGGGCTCGGCGTCGGCCTCGCGTTCCGGCTGCTTCGTGAGCGCGGTGTCGCCGCCCCCGTGGCGCTGCTCGGCGCGAGCTGCTTGTTGGCGCAGCCGGTCTACGTGGCGCTGTCGCACACCTTCATGACCGACGTGCCGTTCGTGACGCTGCTGCTCGCGAGCTCGCTCTGCCTGATGCGCGCGCTCGACAGCGGGCGCACGACGCCGCTGGTGGTGGGCACGCTGCTCGCGGTGCTGGCCACGCTCGTGCGGCAGGTCGGCTTGATCTTGCCGCTGGCGTTCGCCGTCGCGGGCTCGGCTCGCTGGGGCCTCCGTCGGTCCACGCTGCTGCGCGTGTTGCCGCCGCTGCTGATCGTGGGCGCGTCGCTGCCGCTGAGCCGCGCGTGGATCGACCGCCACCTCGGGCTGCCCGCGCTCTACGACACGCGCGACGCGGGCCTGCGGGAGGCGCTGCTGGACCTCGCGCACCTGCACCTGGGGGTGCTGCGGCTGCCCCTCGAGCGCACCGGCTTCCTCTTCCTGCACCTCGGGCTCTCGCTGCTGCCGCTGCTGCTGGTGCTGCTGGCTGCCCGCGCGCGCACGCATCGGGGGGTGCTGCTGGCGGCGCTCGGGATGGGTGTGCTGTTCGCGGGAGGGCTGCTGGTGCTGGGCGTGCGCTTCCCGCGCGAGGACGTGGGCAACATCTGGCTGGGGCTCGCCGTGGGCCCGCGCACGCTGCCGGGTGCTCCGCCGGCGCTCCCCGCGGCGGTCCTGCTCGTCATCACGGTGCTCGCCTCGCTGGGCGCCGGTGCCCTGGCGGCGCTGGTGGGCGACGCGCTCGGACGAGCGGCTCGCGACTTCCGTAGCGGGCCGCGGTCGGTGCACGCCCTCTTTCTGCTGGCGCTGATGGTGATCGGCTTCGCGCCGTTCGCCCTGGCTTACGGGGCGCACTTCGACCGCTACGCGCTCTTCATGGTGCCGCTCGTCCCCGGGTTGCTCCTGCTCCGGGACGTCCCTGTGGTCTCGCGTCGGCTGCTAGGCCCTGCGTTCGCGTGGGTGCTGCTCGTCGCGCTCTTCAGCGCCGCGGCCACGCACGACTACCTCGCGGGGCAGCGCGCGGTGTGGGCGCTCGCCGAGGCGCACCAGCGCAGCCAGCCCGACGTGCCGATCGAGGCGGGCTTCGAGTACGACAACTACCAGCAGCAGCACGCCGAGATGTTCGCGGGCGCGCCGCGGACGAACGCGCTGGCGGACCGCGCGGCGGCGCCGTTCGCGGTCGCGTATGCGGCGCCGGAGGGCGCGCGGGTGATCGCTCGCCGGACGACGGGGGCGTGGCTGCCGTTCGCGCCGCGCGAGGTGGTGGTGTTCGCGCGGCAGCGGTAGGGGCGCTGGGTTGACGGTAACGAACCTCGGGCTTGGTGGGCCCTCTCGGGTTGGAACGGTGCTTGTTTCAAGGGGTTTGGCCACCCCGGTTCTCGAGCCGGGGTGGCCAAATGCCTTGGAACAAGTGCGATTCTGCGATGGAAGGGATTGCCCGGGCGCTCGGATCTAGGCCCCGAAGTGGCGCCGCAAGATGTCCGACCGATTCTCGTGCATGGCTTGGTGCGTGAGACCGAGCACGTTCCGCCGCCCCGCGAGGCCGTTGTCACGCAGCTCTTCGGGACGCGCCGTGGCGCGCTCGAGAGCGGCCTGTAGGGAGCGCACGTCGCCCGGGGTCACCAGGAATTCGCGCTCGCCTTCGACGACGTGGGGCCGCAGTCCGTCCGTGCCCGAGGCGATGATCGGCACGGCGCGCGCGTGTGCGTCGAAGAGGATGCGCGGCTGCTCGTCGGTCACGCTCGGGACCACCACGGCGTGGTAGCTGTCCACCAGCGCGAAGAACGGAGCGCCGTAGGGCACGGGATCCAGCATTCGGATCGTGGCCGTGCGCAGCTCGCGTGCGGCCTGCTCGCACACGTCGCGCAGCGGGCCCGAGCCGATGATGTCGAGCGCGACGGCCTGGCCCTTGGCGTCGCTCGCGCGGACGGCGTCCAGCAGCACGCGCACGCCCTTGTCGGCGTCCAGGCGGCCCGCGAAGAGCAGCCGCACGGGCTCGCGCACGCGCTCCTGCCAGCGGGTCTGCGCGGCTGCTTCGGAGACGATGTCGTCGGCGTTCATCCAGGTGGCCGGCGTGACGTAGGCGGTGCCGCGACCACCGAAGAGCGACTCGCGGTAGGCCGGCTGCGTGAAGAACGCCACCGTCGCGCGGCGACACGACCAGCGCGCGAGCCGCTCGTAGACCACCTTGCGGAGGCGTCGCTTCCACGAGTCGTCTTCCCCCGTGGAGCGCCACGGCGCGCTCTCCACCACCACCACCAGCGGCTTGCGCAGGAGGCTCGCGAACAGGTTGGCCAGCCAGCCGATGGGATACGGCCACCCGACCGCGCCCGAGTGGACGATCTCGTTGGCCTTCACCGCGCGGAAGAGCCGCAGCGCGGTGGTGGGCAGCCCCAGCACGGCGCTCGTCATGGACGTGGTGTGGGGCAGCGGGATCAGCGTCATGCCCGCCGGTGGGTCGAAGCGGACCATGTCCTTCTCGGCGCCGAGCGTTGCGCACGGCGCCGTCAGCGTGAGCTGCGGCAGGTAGTCGAGGTGCCGCTCGAGATCGTGCTTCCACAGACGATCCACCCACACCGCGCCGAAGTCGTCGACGTAGTAGGGGATCGGCATCACCAGCAGGTAGCGGCGATCGAGTGGGACCGAGCGCGTCATGGGCGAGCGTTCATGGCGCGTCTGTGGCGGCCACACCAGCCGAGGGATCGCCGAGCACGACCTGCCACGCGATCGCTTGCATGACGGGCACCGCGCTGGCGGGAGGCGGTGGGATGGCCACGCCGAAGCGATTGGTGGTGGCGGCCGGCAGGCCCACCGGGGACCGCCGCAGGATGGTGGCGTACTGCACCATGGCGATGAAGTACCAGCCGGTGTCGCTCAGGTGGATGTCGTCCACGAAGAGCGCGTCCACGCTCGAGATGCCCGGCACGCCGCCGGCCTCGATGCGGTCGACCAGCGCGGCCATGGCCCGCCCACCGGGGATCAGGAGCATGTCGCGACCGGGGTGCGCGGCGTTCACGCCGTTCACGATGGACATCCAGAGCGCGCGGTCGCTGTCGAGCTGCCCACGCCAGTCGCTCACGTTCCGCGAGTGCCAGGTCTCGTAGAGATAGGCCTGAACGTTTGGGTTCTGCGCGTACGCGAGCGCGAGGAAGCGGCCCGCGTTGGCCACGCTGTCGGACCACTGCACGTGGGTGGCGAGTGGGATCGCCTCGGTCATGACCAGCACGTCGAAGGGCTCGGCGCCGAGCGTGGTGCGCGGGTTGTGCCCCTCGGCCGTGGTGGGGTGGTCCCACTGCCACATCAGGTTGGCCCCGTTGCCGATGGCGGACTTGTAGCGGTAGGTGACGCCCGCGTGCGCGCTGAAGTTCGCGATCATCGCGGCCGCATGCCAGCCCTGCAGGCTGTGCCCGAGGAAGAAGACGTTGGCGCTCGTGAGCGGCGCCCGGGGGTTCGGCAGCTCACCGGGAGGCTGCGTGTCGCGCGGCGCGGTGGTGGTGGCGTCGTTGCGGACGTCGTTGCTGACGTCGCTGCTGACTTCGCGGCCGGGATCGCTGCTGACTTCGTGGCTGGGTTCGTCGGCGGGGCGGCGGCTGCACTGGCTCGTGCCCGCCACGAGGGTGAGCAGGCACAGGGAGCCCACCACGCGCACGCCGGGGAGGCGGCTCGAGCGCAGTGGAGGGGTCTCGGTGCTTCGCATCAACATGGTCTTCTCTCCACCGCAGACCTCAGCTGGGGCGGGCGGTGCGCACCCACTCCTGTTCCGTCTTCGAGGCCCGCAGGATGGCGGGCATGAGCGCGAGCTTGCGCGCCACGTAGAAGGGGGCCGTGCCGAGGGCCACCCAGTCGCTGCGCGTGGCGCCGCTGGTCAGCAGGCTGCTCAGCACGTGCGCGCCCACGAGGCCGAGGGCACCCGCGGCGTACAGCTGCGTGGGCGGGAAGGGCACCACCAGCACCAGCGCGAGGATGCCCACGTGCGACGCCAGCGGCAGCAGCAGCAGCTCACCCAGCGGCTCCACGCTGCGTCCGTGCCCGCGCAGCACGTCGGCGCACAGGCTCGGCGCCAGCTCGCGCAGCATGCGCAGGCGGCCTCCCTCCCAGCGCGCGCGCTGCGTGGTCTCGGCGGCCTCCGTGGTGGGCACGGCGGCGCTCACGGCGGTCTGCTCCACGAAGCGCACGGCAAAGCCCGCGCGCACCATCATGACGTGGTACTCGAGGTCCTCCACCACCGAGCGCGCCGTGTAGGGCAGGGCCTCGAGCACGCGGCGATGCAGGCCGAAGCCGTTGCCCAGGATGCCCACCGACAGCCCGAAGCGCTCACGTGCACGGGGGCGCGCCACGTTGAAGGCCAGCAGCGCCACGTTGCGCAGGCGGTGCTCGTCGGCGTTGCTCACCAGGTAGCGGCACTGCACCCCGTCGGCGCCACCCGCGAAGGCTGCGGCCATGGCCACCAGGAAGTCGGGCTGCACCGTGGTGTCGGCGTCCACCACCAGGCAGGCGTCCACGCTCGGGTCGCGCAGCGCGTGCTCGAAGCCGTACTCGAGCGCGAAGCCCTTGCCGCGGCGGACGGTGTCGGTGCGCTCCAGCACCTCGGCACCCGCCGCGCGCGCGCGGGCTGCCGTGTCGTCGCTGCAGTTGTCGGCCACCACGATGACGCGCGCGCCGCTCGGGGGCTGCGCGCACGTGAGCAAGCTCAGAACGCAGCGCTCTATGCCGCCGGCCTCGTTGTGGGCCGGCACGATCACGGCGAGCTTCCCGCACTCACGCGCGTCGCCGAGCCGGCGTGGCTGGCCCAGCAGCGAGCCCACGGTCAGCATGCCCAGCTCGAGCGTCCCCGGCAGGGTGGCGAGCGTGCCCGTGACGCCCAGCGCTGCGCTGGCCAGGAAGATCACGTGATCTCCCGGCGCACGCGCTGCAAGCGGTAGAGGTTCTGGTCCACCACGCGCCACGCGTCGAGGGCGCCGCGGCTCTGCAGCGCGAACATGGCGAGCGGCTCACCGCCCTCGATCTTCACGCGCGGCAGGCTGATGGGATCCATGCCCTTCTGGATGGTGCCGTGCATGGAGTTGAACGCCACGTGGTAGCCCGCGTCCGCGAGCACCCGCTCGGTGACTGGGTTGAAGTCCGCGCGCGTGCCGAACGGGTAGGCGAAGCAGCGCACCTCGTGGCCGAGCTCACGTTCGAGCGTCTCGCGCGAGCGCAGCGCTTCGTGGCGCGCGTCGTCCACCGACATGAGCCCCAGCGAGCGGTGCGTGTGCGCGTGCGAGCCGATGGTGATGAGCGGGCTCTCGTCCAGCGTGCGCAGCTCGTCCCACGTGAGGAATCGCTCGGGCAGGCCCTCGTAGTCGCCGCCCACGATGGACGCGCTCACGAACGCCACGGCCGGCACGCCCCAGCGGCGCAGGGTGGGCAGCACCTCGGTCAGCGTGCTGAGGCAGCCGTCGTCGATGGTCACGAGGCACGCCCCATCGGGCAGGTCTTCGCGCCCCGCCACGAAGCGCTGCACCTGCTCGAGCGACACCGCGCGGCCCTCCTCGGCCAGCAGCCGCATCTGCGCGTCGAAGGCGCTGCGCGTCACGCAGAAGGGGTCCTGCGGCGCGTCGTCGCCCACGCGGTGGTACGTCAGCCCGCGCACCCGTGGACCCCGCGCGAGGGCCCCGCGCAGCGCGAGCGCGCCGCTGGCCAGTGACCCGAAGGTGACCGCCCCGCGCGCGGCCTTCTTGATGACCCAGCGCTTGTTCACGCGACGCCTTCCGTGCCCGTGCTCGCGCTCGCGCCGGGCCTCTGGGGTGCCGTGGCCAGAGCCTCGGCGTCCACCACCGCGCGCAGCGCAGCGCGGTCCACCTTGCCGTTGGCGTTGAGCGGCCACTCGTCCACCAGCACCACGCGCGACGGCTGCATGTAGCTCGGCAGGCGCGACTTGCTGTCCGCCACCAGCTGTTGGCTCAATGCCAAGCGCGCTTCGTCCGTGGCCCCTTCGGGCGCTTGCACGAAGCCCACCACGCCGTCCGCGCCGCTCGTGGACAGCGGCCAGCCGATCGCGATGGCCACCTCGGTGCGGCCGAGGTCGCGCAGCACGGCCTCGATCTCGCCGAGCTCCACGCGGTAGCCCTGGATCTTCACCTGGTTGTCCACGCGTCCGAGGTACAGCAGCGGGCCACCCTCGGGCCAGCGCACGCGGTCGCCCGTGCGGTAGAACACCTCGGTCTCGCCCGGCGGCACCACGAACGCCTTCGCCGTGCGCTCCGGGTCCTGCCAGTAGCCCGGCGTCACCTGCGCACCCGCCAGCAAGAGCTCGCCCGCTTCGCCGCGCGGCAGCGGCTGGAGCGCCTCGTCCACCACGATGACCCGCATGCCGGGGTAGGGCTCGCCGATGGGCACCACGCCGTGCGCGCACTCCGCCAAAGACGCTTCCCCGTTCCAGCGATAGAGCGTGCACGCGATGGTCAGCTCGGTCGGGCCGTAGAGGTTCTCCACCACGGACGCGGGCGCCGCCGCGGCGAACTGCGTGACGATGTCGGACGGCAGTGCCTCCCCGCAGAACAGGGTCCAGCGCAGGCTCGGGTAGCTGTTGGGCTTGAGCATGCGCAGGCGGCTCATGAGCACGCCGGTGGACGGCACGCTGAACCACACCGTCAGCTCGTGCTGCTTCAGGTACTTGCTGGGGAAGAGCTTCTGCTGCGCGGTGGGCACGCACACGCAGGCGCCGCGCTCCCACGCGCAGAAGGTGTCGAACACGCTCAGGTCGAAGGTCAGGTCGAACGTCTGGCTGAACTTGTCGTGCTCGGTGATGGCGTAGCGCTCCACCATGACGTCGATGAACGCGTTCACGTTGCGGTGCGCCACCATCACGCCCTTGGGCTGACCGGTGGAGCCGCTGGTGAAGAGCAGGTAGGCCACGTCGTCGGGGGCCGCGTCGCCGAGCACATGGTCGCGCGCGGGCGCGAGGTCGAGCGCCCCCAGCACGCGATGCGTGGGCAGCGCGGCGCGCAGCGCGGTGAGCTCCGCGGCGTCGATCATGTCGGGCACCAGCACCACGAGCGCGCGCGCAAAGCCCTCCAGCAGCTCGGGCAGCTTGGCGCTGGCCGTGGCGTCCACCACCAGCGCGGCGCAGCCCGAGCGCTCCAGCATGGCGGCGCTGCGCGGCAGCGGGAACGTGGGGTTGAGCGGCACGTAGCCATGACCGTGCAGCAGCGCGCCCAGGAGGCCCGCGAAGGCGGTGGGGTGACGGTGACCGAAGACGGCCGTCAGCCGGCTGGGAGGCTGGCCCGCGGCTGCCTCTCGGATGGAGGGCTCGTCGGTGTGCGCGTCCAGCGTGGCGGCGATGGCCCGGGCCCGCTCCGCGAGCGCCGCGTAGGTCAGCGTCTCGTCGCCGATGGCGAGGCAAGGACGCTCGGGGAAGCGCGCGAGCGACCTCAGGAAACCACTCCGCAGCGTCGGCTCGTGGCTCATGTCGCGGTCACCTCGTGCATCTCACGCCGAGAGGGGAGCGAAGAACGCCGCCCACAGGGTGTCGATGCTGGTGAAGACCTCGGGCTCGATCTCGTCGGTGTCCACCTCCACGCCGCGCAGCTCCTCGATGAAGAGCACGAACTCCACGATGTCGAGCGAGTTGAGCAGCCCCACCTCGAGGATGCGGAGCTGGTCCGTGAACTCCGCTGGCGGCGCCGCGCTGGCGTGGTCCAGCAGCCAGCGCTTGAGCTGCGGGCGAATGGTCTGGGGGTCGTGCATCGGGTCGGCGGCCTGCGGGAGCGCGGGAGTGAGGCTGCAATCTTGCATGTGCGCATAGGTGCTGCAAGGTGTGCAAAATGGTGCTTGGGGTCGTCGACAGCCCGCGGTCAAGCGTCCGCTTTGCCTCTGGACGCGCGTATCCTCGCGTCCATGTCGCTCCGGGCTGCTCCGTCCATGTTGGCCGTCACGGCCGTCGTTTTCGCGTTCATCTCGGGCTGCGGGTCGGACGGAACCCTGGTCACCGACGACGCGGGCGCGGTCTGCAGCAGCGACCCCGACTGCGACAGCGGGCTCTTCTGCACGGGCCTCGTCCGGTGTGCCCCCGGCGCGCCGCTGGCCGACGCGCGCGGCTGTGTGGCGCCACCGAATGGGGCGTGTCGCGAGGGTCAGACCTGCGTGGAGCTGAGCCGCCTGTGCCTGACCGACTGCAGCGTCACCGAAGACGCGGACGGGGACGGGGTGCTGGCCATCGAGTGTGGTGGCGGCGACTGCGACGACGCGGACCCGGCGCGCTTCCCCGGCAACGTCGAGGTGTGCGACACGCTGGACCACGACGAAGACTGCGACCCTCGGACGTTCGGCTTTCGCGACCAAGACCGGGACGGCAGTCCCGACCAGCTCTGCTGCAACCGCGCGACCGAGGTGGATGGCGAGGACGCGTGTGGACGTGACTGTGACGACAACGCTCCCGGCACCAACCCGAACACGAGCGAGGTCTGCGATGGCGTGGACAACGACTGTGACGGATCGATGGACGAGAACGTGGTGCGCTTGCTGTACCCCGACCTCGACGACGATGGCGCAGGCGACAGCGCCTCGCCGCCCATCATGGGGTGTGCCGACGCGCCGGACCTGGTCTCGAACGCGGACGACTGCGACGACGGGAACTCTGGCCGCAACCCCGGTGCGCCGGAGGTCTGCGATGGTGTCGACAACGACTGCGACGAGACGGTGGACGAGGGCGTGAGCATCACGCTCTACCCCGACGCGGACAACGATGGACACGGCGAGCTCGGCGCAGCCGGCGTGCGTAGCTGCCCCGGCGCTGCGGGCTTCGCGGCCACCGCCACGGACTGTGACGATGACGACCCCGCCACGCGCGTGGGCGCTCCGGAGATCTGCGACGCCGCCGACAACGACTGCGACGAAAACGTGGACGAGGGCGCGGTGGACGTGCCCTGGTACGTGGACAGCGACGGCGACACGTTCGGCGACGCCACCCTGCCCACCGTGCTGTCGTGTGTCCCCGTGGCGGGGCGCGTGGCGCGTGACGGAGACTGCGTGGACAGCAACGCCGTCATCTTCTTCGGCGCCACCGAGCTGTGCGACCGGCTCGACAACAACTGCTCGTCGGGCGGCGGCGTGGAGTCCGACGAAGACGGCGACCTGGACGGTCACGCGGGGCTCGGCGCGGCGTGCAGCGGAGGGCCGCTCCCGAAGGACGACTGCAACGACGCCATCGCCACCATGTACGGCGGAGCCCCGGAGGCGTGCGACCGCGTGGACAACGACTGCTCCTCGGGCGGCGGCGTGGAGCCCGACGAAGACTTCGACGTGGACGGGCATGCCGCGCTCGACGCCGCGTGCAGTGGCGGGCCGCTGCCGAAGGACGACTGCGTGGACACGCTCGCCACCACGTACCCTGGTACCTACGAGCGCTGCGACCGCCTGGACAACGACTGCTCGTCGGGCGGCGGCGCGGAGCCCAGCGAAGACGTCGACATGGACGGCCGCAGCCCGAGCCAATTCGCCTGCTCCGGCGGCTTCCCACGCAACGACTGCGACGACACGGTGGCGAGCACCTACTGGGGCGCCCCCGAGAGCTGTGACCGCATCGACTCCAACTGCTCGTCGGGCGGCGGCGTGGACGCGAACGAGGACTCGGACCAGGACGGGTTCGCGCCCGTCAACGCCACCTGCGTCGGGGGCCTGCCGACCACGGACTGCAACGACAACTTCGCCACGAGCTATCCGGGCGGGACCGAGGTGTGCAGCAACCGGGATGAGGACTGCAACGGGGTCGTGGACGAGGGCTGCGCCGCCAGCATCGCGTCCGGCGAGATGGCCAGCCTGCGGACGTTCTTGATGGCGTCGCCGGCGGACACCCTCCGTCAGTCGCAGTGCCCCGCCGGGTGGCTGATGGTGGGCATCGAGCTCCAGTACATCCCGAGCGGCGCCAGCGAGGGCACCAAGGGAGGAGCGGCACGCTGCGCGCGCGCGGTGGTCGGGCGTGTGGGCTCGGTTCCGTACGACTACCAGGTGACCACCGGCGGCAATACGAGCGACGCGAACTACATCGGTGGCACGGTGGGAGGCGTCACGCCGCACCGCGTGGACTGCCCGGCGAACACCTTCGTCACGCGTATCCACAACGGCGGTCGACGGCTCGACTGCGCCCCGCTGCTCATCGAAGGGGAACAGTACAGCTACAGCATCACAGTGGGCACGAGCAGCACGGTCCAAGCCGATATCGGAAGCTGGGGCGCATCGCCGCCTGCGTGCGCCACCGGTGAATTCATGACGGGCTTCCAGGGCTACCGCGTCTCGGCCGGCAACTTGTACGCCGAAGGCACCTGCCGAGCGGTCAGCGTCGTCACGCGCTGAGCAGTCCGCGTGATCACGCGCTGAGCGGTCAGCGCGGGTCGAGCGGCACGCGCAGCGTGTTCAGCGTCATCGCCAGCATCTGGTAGTGCCCCACCAGCATGCACAGCTCGATGATCTCCACCTCGGTGGCCAGCTCCACCAGCGCGCGCCAGGTGTCCTCGAGGATCTCGCGCCGGTCGTACAGGTCTTGGCAGGCCTGAAGGAACGCCTTCTCGCGCGCGGTGAAGCACTCGGCCTCGAAGTTCCCCTGGCGCACGCACGCGATGGCCTCCTCGGACACGCCCGCCCGCTTCGCGAGGCGCTCGTGGTGGTCCCACTCGTAGGCGCAGCGCATGGTGTGGGCCACGCCCAGGATCACCAGCTCGCTCTCGCTGCGCTTGAGCTCACCGCCGGGCATCAGGCCGCCCGCGAAGAGCAGCCACTTGCGGAACAGCGAGCGGTGCCGGCCGAGCGTGAGGAAGATGTTGGGCGGCGGGCCCCCGCTGGCCACGCCGAGGGCGCGCGTGAGCGCCCCGTTGAAGAGACCCAGGTCGCGCAGGTTGCCCGGCGCGATGCGTGGCTTGCGCGCGCTCACGGCCGCGAACCCTGCGCAGCGAGCGCGCGGTCGAACTCACGGTTGAGCCGGCGCATGACTTGCTCGTAGGGCCAGGGGAAACGGGCCTGGAACCACTGCCCCAAGCGGATGTCGGCCGACGTGTAGACCATGTAGTGGTCTCGCTCCACACCGCGCACGATGCAAGCCGCCGCGTGCTCGGGGGTGACGGCGTGCTTGGCGAAGCGGGTGCGCAGCTTCTCCCACGCGGGGCTGCTGGAGTCCGCGCCGGCCACCTTCACGGTGCTGACGAGGCCCGTGTTCACGCCGCCCGGACACACCAGGCTGACCTTGATGCCGTGCCGCTCGAGGTCGAAGCGCAGCACCTCGGACACGCCGCGCAGCCCGAACTTGCTGGCCGAGTAGGCCGCGTGCCAAGGCAGCCCGAAGAGCCCGGCGGCCGACGACACGTTGACGAGGTGGCCACCGCGACCCGCCGCGATCATGGCCGGAACGAAGCACTCGATCACGTGGATGGGCCCCATCAGGTTCACGTCGATGACCTTGCGCCAGTCCGCGTGCGACATGCTCTCCACGCGGCCCCAGATGGCGATGCCCGCGTTGTTCACCACCACGTCGGCGCTGCCGTGCTCGCGAGCGAGCTCGTCGGCGAAGCTGCGCACGGCGTCGTGGTCGGAGACGTCGAACGCGCGGGCCAGCAGCACGTCGCCGCCGCGCGCACGCACGTCGCTCACCACCGTGTTCAAGCTCTCCGCGTTGACGTCCGTCAGGACCAGCCGCGCGCCCTTCTCGGCGGCCAGCAGCGCCAGCGCCTTGCCGATGCCGCTGCCGGCGCCCGTGATCAGCGTCTTCTTCCCTGCGAGCTGTGTCATGCCCGTAGGGTGCCTGATCTCGGCGGGCGCGCCTGTCGCGACGGGACAGGCGGTTGTCACTTCTGGCCAAGCTGCTTCCGGGGGTCCGCGAAAGCTGGCCACACATGACAAGGGTTTGTCCCGCGGCGACAGGCGAGGCGCAGCGCATGACGCGACCCTGCCGGACATGGACACGACCTGCGTCACGACCTCGGGCTCTCATCGGTCTCGGCACTCCGCGCATTGCCCCTGGCATGCCGTGGTGGCGGTGGTGGTGCTGCTCGCGGTCGCGAGCCTGTTGCTCGTCGGCTGCGGGGATGCCTCGATCCAGGGCATCGAGATGGATGGCAGCTTGGGTCTGCCCGACGCGGACCCCGTGGCGACCCTGGACCTCGGGGCCACCGCGGAACAAGGCGCGAGCGTGGACCATGGCGCGGGCATGGACGCTGGCCCTCCGGACCTCGGCGGGCCGACCGACCTCGGCCCCACGCTGCCCGCGCCCCCCGCGTGGTACCAGCCCGGACCGCTCATCGAGACGAGCGCCGACGAGCTCGAGACCTGGCGCTACCTGCCCATCGACGGCATGCGCTGCGCCAACGGCACCGACAGCGGCGTGTTCGTGAACGTCACCGATGCGAGCGACGACTTGGTGGTGTTCCTGATGGGTGGGGGCATCTGCTACGACGACATCAGCTGCAACCTGCCGCCACACCGCGACGCGATCCTGAACGCGATGGGCAGCGACCCGCTCGCGTGGTGGAACGGCAACGGCGAGCGGCACACGGGCATCTTCGACCGCGACGCCGCGGACAACCCGCTGCGTGACGCCAGCTACGTGGTGCTGCCGCACTGCACGCTCGACTTCCACCTCGCCGACAAGCTGTCCACGTACGCGGGCTTCGCGCCGCTCGAGCAGGTGGGCTACCGCAACGTGCAGCACGCCATCAGCGCCGTGGCGCCCACCTTCGAGCACGCCGGGCGTGTGGTGATAGCGGGCTTCAGCGCGGGCGGCGTGGGCACGCTCGGCAACTACCACCAGATCGCGCAGGTGTTCGAGTCCTTCGGCCAGCCGTCGCCGTACCTCATCAACGACGGTGGCCCGGTGCAGGCGCGCCCCTACTACTCGGTGGCCAGCCACGACGCGGTGCGACGCGGCTGGGCCCTGGAGAACACCATCGACGCGTGGTGCACGGGCTGCGCCGAGTTCGGCAACCACGAGACCTGGCGCTCCATCCACGCGCTCCATCCCGGGGTGCGCAGCGCGATGGTGTGCGCGTACGGCGACCAGGTGGTGATGGGGCTCTACTCGCTGTTCGACGCGCTCGGGAACCCGCCGCACTTCACGAGCGAGCTGATCCCCTTCTTCCCATTCGTGCGCATCAGCATGCGCGCGGGGCTCATCGACCTGAACGCCTTCGTGCAGGGTGTCCCCACCACCGGCGCGCACCGCAGCTTCTACTACGTGGGCGAGCGCCACGGCGCGCTGACCGTGGCGCCCTTCTCGGCCACCCCGGGGCTCGCGGCGTTTCTCTCGGCGCAGCTGAACGACGACCCCCGCTGGAGCAGCGTCACCCCCTGACTCGAGGTCCACGAGCACCGACTCCGCGTGACGGGGTTGTCTCCCCGCGCGCCGTGAGGCGACACTCCCGCATGGTCTCCGCGCGTCCCGTCCAGGCGTTCATCCCGCCGCGCTACTACGCCATCCTGCTGGACGTGCTGAGCGAGCGTGGACACGACCCTGCGGCGCTCGCGCTCCTCTCGGGGATCCCCGCAGACGCCTTCGTCGGCGACGAGAGCTACCTGACGCTGGCGCAGGTCGAGGCGCTGGTGGGGCGCGGCTGCGAGCTCGAGAACACGGACGAGCTGGGCCTGCAGGTGGGCCAGCGACTGCAGCTGATGAGCCACGGTTCCCTGAGCGTGGCCGCGCTGACCTCGCCCACCATCGCCGACGCCATCGAGCTGATCGTGGAGTGCTTCGCGCTGCTCATGCCGCTCTTCGCGCTGAGCGTGCACCCGCGTGGGACGCGCACCGGCGTGCGGCTCGGCGTGCGCTGGCCGCTGCACCCCGAGGTGGAGCGCTTCCACACGGCCACCATGAGCGGCAGCCTGTATGCGCAGCTGCGCTTCCTGCTGGGCGGGGTGCTGCCGAAGGACGTGGAGCTGGACGCGCGCCACCCCCGCCCGCCCGGCCTGCCCGCGTGGGTGGACGGCATCGACATCGCCCTGCGCTTCGACCAGCCGCACTACGAGCTGCGCATGCCCACGTCGCTTCTCGGCGTGGCCCTGCCGCTCGCCGACGCGCGCGCGCACGAGACCGCTCGCAAGCGCTGCCTCGAGCAGCTGGCGTCGCGCCCCGACCCGGCGCGCGTGGCCAGCATGGTGGCGCACGCGCTCAGCGAGCACGGGCCGCCCTTCCTGGACCTCGAGGCGGTCTCCCGCGTGCTCGGCCTCTCGAGCCGCTCGCTGCGGCGTCGCCTCCAAGAGGAGGGTGTGTCGTTCCGCGAGCTGCAGAGCCACGCGCGCCTCACGCTCGCCGACCGCTGGCTGGCGGACCCGCGCCGCTCCATCACCGAGATCGGCCTCGAGCTGGGCTACGCCGACGCCGCGAACTTCTCGCGGGCCTTCCGCAGCGCGCGCGGCCGCACGCCGAACGAAGCGCGCGCCGAGCTGCTGGGCACCGCGTCCTGAGCGCTACTCACGGCGTCGATAGCCATGGGTGCCACGGTCGAGCGCACCGACTCGCTCCCATGTCTCGGTGGCCGCAGCGAGCAGCCGGTCCCACGGACCGCCGCGACGCACCACCATCCAGCGGGCGTCGGCGCTCCGGAGGCGCTGCTCGAAGTCCCCCGCGTGGGGCGTGCCGTCCAGGTAGACCACGCGGTTGCTGAAGTCCTCGTTCCACAGCATGGCCGGGAAGCGGTAGCTGCCGTCGAAGGCCACGACCGTGCCACGGGTCAGCTCGCGCTCGCGCGCGCGCGCCACGTCCGCGGGCGGCGCCGTCTGGTTGAGCGGCAGCACGTCGCGCTCGTGGGCTGGGAGCTGCGGCAGCGTCGCGGCCCGCTCGGGGGTGATGTCCCACGCGGGCAGCGACCACCACAGCGTGACCAGCGCGCCCGCGATCAACGCCCCCAGCAGGCCGTCCGCGAGCGCCTCGCGCGTGGGGCGACCCACCACCCAGACCGCGCAGAGCAAGGCCACCGCCAGCACGTGGAGGTTGAGGCGGGCCCACCACCACCCGGCGGGAGACAGCACGAACGACGGCGCCGTCACGAGCACGAACCACGCGAGCTGGACGTGCGCGGGAGTGGGCCGCCCCCGACGTCGGACGAGGCCGGCCAACAGCTCGGCCCCCGCAGCCCCCAGCAGCACCGGCAACAAGAACGGCAGCACGTTGCCGTAGCCGTTGTCGCGCGTGTCCCGCAGCTGCGGCGTCGCAGGTGGCGCGAACAGCTCGCGGAGGGCGTCGTCGCGCGACATGGCGAGGCTGGCCGGGCCATCGAAGGCGAGACCGGCCGCCTCGACGTGCACCGGCCAGAGCGGGTTCCCCGTGCGCTGGGCGTTGCGCGCGTAGCCGGGCGCCGACAGCGCGCACCCTACGAGGGTGGCCAAGACCAGCGTCGTGAGCGTTGGGCGCCACCCCTCACGACGGGCCACGCTCACCGCGCGGGTGGCGGCGAGCGCGAGGAGCAGCGGCGTGATCGCTACCGCGGTGCCCTTCATGGACCCTAGGAGGCCCGCCGTGAGGCAGCCCAGCGCGAGGTCGGCGAGCCGCAGCTCGGGCCGCGTGACGAAGTAGAGCGCCACCGCGAACACCGCCACGAAGCACACGTCGGTGAGCGTGCTGCGCAGCTGGAGCGCCACGCCCGGGGTGAGCACCAGCACGCACGCGAAGCCGAGCGCGTGCACCTTCTTCGCCGTGAAGCGCTGCGCGAGCCCGTAGGTGCCGAACAGCAGCACCAGCGCCATCCCGCTCTGCACCCCCTCGATCAGCCGGCGACCCGAGAAGATCGCGGCCCACAGGCTCAACAGCTCGCTGCTCTTGGGGTAGCCGTTCACGTACTCGAGCCCCGGGGGCACGTGCACCCACGCGAAGCCGCGCTCCTGGATGGCAAAGCCCACGATGGACTCGTGGTACCAGACGCCGTCCCAGCTGCACGAGGGGGCGAGATAGGCGAACACGGCGGTGAACGCGCACATCGACACCACGGCGGTGAGCGCGAGGCCCACCCACGCTGACCCACGCCACGCTTCCACGAAGGCATCGCGCGGCAGCGTGAGCATGTCGGTGAGCGCACGCCGGGCGAACGCTCCCTCGGAGTGAGACGACGGCGGCGTCCCGCGCAGCGCGAGCACAAGGCCCATGCCCGACAGGCACACCGACGTGACGCCGAGGTGGAGCGGCGTGAGCTGGCCCATCCACCCGAGCGCGTGCATGGGGGCGAGCACGCTCAGCAGCCACACGGCGCACGCCGCGATCCACGCCTCGGCGCGGCTGCCCCGGTAGAGGCGCCGTGCCACGAGGAGCGCGCTCCACCCTGCGAAGGCGGTCAGCAGCAGCAGCGTCAGGAAACCCACGGCCCCCCGGCGCGCCTCAGAGCGAGGGCACTTCCGTGAGCAGCCCGCTGTCCACGAACAGACGCACCAGCTTCGCGCTGGCGGTGTTGCGCAAGGTGGCGCTGGCCGGGTGCGCCAGCACGGCGGTGCGCACGTTGAAGGCGTCCGGCACGCCCGCGTCGCGGTACATGCTCGGGTTGTAGAAGTCGGCCCAGCTGCTCTTCAGGTACTGCGCAAGCCAGGTCTGCACGCGCACGCGCACCTCGTCGGGCCACTCGGCGAGCCAACGCTCGGCCAGCTCACGCAGGTGCAGGCGCCCGAAGGCGATGTGGCGCGACTCGTCGCGGTGATGCAGGTCGTTCAGCTCGCGCACGATCGGCTCGATGCGCGGATCGTTCATCATCTGCATGTTGTAGTAGTCGCCCAGCTCCTCCACCACGAGCGCCTTGCAGAAGAACATCACCTCTTCTTCGCCCTTCGCGTAGGTGCGATCGAGCGCGATCTTCTTCTCGGGATAGACCTTGCCCACGTAGCGGCTCAGGAACATCCCGAACATCACCATGTGCTTGTTCTCTTCATCCAAGAAGTGGTGCAGGTACTCGGTGGCGTCGGCCGTGACGCGCTTCGAGTAGAGCCGGTCGCTGATGCCCGCCACCAGCGGGCGCTCGCCCTGCAGCGTCAGGCTGAAGAAATTGGCGCACTCGTAGAGTGACAGGCGCATGCGCTGCTCTTCGCTGAGGGTGTCCCAGTAGGGCGTGTTCCAGATGCTCATCAGCTCGGGCGCCATGCAGTAGCGCTCGCCCGTGAGCGCCTCTGGCCACGCGATGTCCGTGTACACGTTCCACGAGCGCTCGCGCGACAGCTTCGTCAGGCGCACGGCCACGTCGGAGGCCGACTTCGTGGTGCGTTCGGGGGTGGGGTCTACGGTGGTCATGGCGTCTCCGTCAGAGCATGGGCCCGTGGCCGTCCAGGTTGGTCAGGAACAAGCTGCGGCGCGTCTGCTCGAAGGGCTGCAGCAGGGCCTCGAGCTCGGGCGAGGCGCAGAAGAGCCTGCGGTCGGGCAGCACCACGAACCCGTTGTCGGCGTAGCTCTGCACCCAGCCCGGGTGCGACTGGTTGGCGGTCACGAGGTCCACGCCCAGGCCGCGCAGGTGCTCGAAGGCCGCGTGCAGCACCTCGCCCGCGTGCTCGGGCAGCGCGAACGAGTCCGCGATCTGACCCACGTGCAGGTCACCGAAGCGCGCGTCCCCGGAGAGCTGCTTGTGCACCACCACCGCCCAGCCGAGCGTCTCTCCGGCGCGCGTCACCCGCAGCCGAGTGGGCTCGGGCCACTCCTGCGTGACGTGCTCGCGCGGCACCAGCGTGTTCATGGCGTCGGCGTCGCGCACCGCGATGGCGTCGTAGCGGTCGCGCGCGCGCGCCCAGAGGTCGTCCGCCCAAGGACCGAACTCGCTCACCACGTGGGCCGCGCCGGTGAAGCGCTTGCCCGAGCGCAGCCGCAGCGCCCCGTGCAGGGCGCGGAGGCCCAGCGTGCCGAGGCCCGTGGCGGCCAGCACGTCTTGTCCCAGGGCGCGCCGCGGGTCCCTCCGCAGGTAGGCGTTCTTGCGCAGGAACGCGCTCGGGTTGCACACGCGGAACACGAACGGGGTGGCGTACAAGCGCCAGCCCATCTTGGTGAGCAGCTGCACGATGGGCTCGCCATCGCCGCCGTGGCCCCAGCTGTAGAGCAGCGGCTGCTTCTTCTTCATGTCGCGCAGCAAGCGCAGCCCCAGCGCCGCGTAGCGGTTGTCGATGGCGCCGAGCGACACGGGCCCCTGCCAGTCGGCCACCACGTGGTCCTTGCCGTGCACCCGCCAGACCTGCGGCTTGAGGCCGTAGGCCCCCACGCAGCGCTCGTCGGGCTGCCCCGCCTGCTCCACGGCCAGGTGCAGCTCGCGCCACACGGGCTGGTCCGCGCGCACCTTCGGGATCCAGGCGGGCGTGGGGTCCACGTAGAAGCCCCACGGGGAGTCGGCCGCACGCAGCTGCGCGTTGAAGGCCTCCACCAGGGGCTTTCTCGTGACGCTGTGGGGGACGATCGCGGTGGCCATGGGTGACGCTCGGAAAACTCACGGGGCGCGTAGGGTCGACGCCGGTGTAGGGAAAGGTCAGTATGCCCGAACCGGATTCGTACGCCAGTGGCCGAAAGATCCGCCCGGCCCTAGGGTCAACGGAGCTCTCATGATGATCCGCCCTCTCGATCGCGAGCGCCTGCGCGCACAGTTTCGGGCTGCCAAGCCCTTCCCGCACATCGTCCTCGACAACTTCCTCGAGCCTGCGCAGGCCCTGGACGTGGCGCGTGCCTATCCCACCTTTCAGCGGGCGCACGAGCTCGGCGACGAGTTCAAGGGCGTCAACGAGCACGGCAAGGTCCAGATCACGGACGCTTCGCGCTTCCCCGCGAAGGTGCAAGCGCTCAACGCGGCGCTCGGCTCGGAGGGCTTCCTGGCCGACCTCGCCTACATCACGGGCATGCAGGACCTGCGCTACGACGCGAGCCTCGCCGGCGGGGGCATCCACGTCACGGGGCCGCGGGGACGACTCGATGTGCACGTGGACTTCAACTACCTCGAGTCGCAGAAGCTGTATCGACGCCTGAACCTGCTGCTCTACCTGAACCCCACCTGGCAACCGGAGTGGGGTGGCGGCGTGGAGTTCTGGGACCCCGACGTGTCCAAGTGCGAGCTGCGCCTCGCGCCGCTGCTGAACCGCTGTGTGATCTTCGAGACCAGCGAGCGCAGCTTCCACGGCGTGGAAGAGGTGCGCTGCCCACCCGGCATGGTGCGCCAGTCGTTCGCCGTCTACTACTACACGGAGGCGCCCCCCAAGGACTACCGAGGCGTGGACCACACCACCATCTTCCGCGCGCGTCCGGACGAGACGCTCAAGCGGCTGGTGCTGATGCCGGCCGAGAAGGCTCTGAAGCAGGTGCGGGCTCAGCGTGAGCGCGTGCGCCGCGTGAAGGACCGGCTCACGCGCTTGGTGTCGCGCTGACGCTCGGGAGAGGGCCGCTCAGTCGCAGACCTCGGCCTGCTCCACGCTGGCGCGGTCCGTGAACACCGTGAAGCAGCCGCGCAGGTGGCCGCGGCTCGTGCCGTCCGGTGCGTTTCGGAACGTCCCGTCGAACGTGCCGATGTGCTCGTCCGGCGTCTGGCGAGAGAAGGTGATCGCGCCGGTCGCCAAGTCGTCGTCGGTGCTTCCCCCGGCGGCGGCCACGCGGAAGGAGAACCTCACCTGGTCGTCGACCGCGCCGCTCTCACATTGGGGTGAGCGCCCGAAGGCCTGGGTCACGTCGCCATCCGGCCGCGAGTCCGGGCCGCCGACGCTGCCGATGGAGGCCACGAACGAGAAGTAGGGCGAGTCGCCGTAGAGGTCCACGTTGTCCCGCGTCAGGCTCATGTCTGGGAAGCGCACGCTGCTGACCAGCACCTCGTAGAGGTCGGTGTCCACCACCACCTCGACCCCGCGGATCTCCCCCTCGAAGGAGATCACGCCGCTGCACGGCAGCCCCGCGTCACGCCGCGACACGCACTCGGCGACGCGTGCGGCGTAGGCCTCGTCGTCATCGCAGAGGTAGACCTCCGACTGGTAGGCCGTGGTGATGTCCACGGGGGACACGCACCCCGCCAGCAGGAGCGACGCGGCGACCCCGGTGGCGAGGACCGACCTCATTCGAGGTACTCGATGTCGTTCGTGTCGCACACCGCCGTCAGCGTGAAGTCCAGCTGCTCGGTCGCGGACCAGACACCGCTGCCCGTCAGACCCACGCTGCCCTCGGTCTCGGGAATGATGTTGCTGCCTTGCGCGGGGGTGCCGGCGAAGAGCTGCAGCGTGACGGTGCCCTGCTGCGCTGACTGCTCGAACGCGTCGACCTCGTCCTCCGACTCCCACTCGAACTCGAGCCAGATCTCGTCGGCTGCGGGGAGCTCGGTCTCGACACGGGGCACCACCGTGATCACGTCGCCCACCGTCGTGTTCTGGAGGTCGTGCTCCTTGAACTCGAACTGGAAGTTGTAGGGCTGGCCCATGTACTCGAACGTGACGTCGACCTCGGTCTCCACGTACTGCGCCATCGACTCGTCGGGCACCCCGTCGACGACCGGCACCACGTACTCACGCACGCAGCCGATCTCGGCCGTGGTGTCGTCCACGTCGATGTCGATCTCACGACCGCCGATGAAGCCCTGCACCACGAAGTGCGGCTCCGCGCCACCCCACTCGAGTGCGGTCCCACCATCGCCGCCACCGCAACCGACGACGACCAGGGCGAGAGAGGGAACCGAGAGAAAGAGAGCTGAGCGCACGAGGCCTCCGTGGCGGCAAAGGGATCCTTCCGAGGATAGATGAGGTGCCATCGACCATTCAAGGCGTGGCAGAAAGCCGCACATGTATGGCCGGAGTAGCTGACGTCAGCGCTTGAGCTTGAGCAGGCGCATGGCGGCGCCCAACTGACGCGTCAGAGAGCCGATGTTGCCCTTTTGAGTGAAGGCGCCATCGAATCCATATTCGCGGTATCGAGCCTCCTCGGATGGGTCCGAGGTGTACATGTAGAAGAGGGGCGGCGTGGCCATGCCTTCCACCGCGGCACGCAGGTTTTCGAGCACCTGGCCGCCGTGCAACCCCGGCATGTGCATGTCGAGGATCACGAGGTCGGCGCCGACCAGCAGGCGTGCCGTTCCCACGGTCTGAGTGGTGGTCTTGACGGCGAACCCGAGGGGCTCGAGCTCGGCGCGGATCTGTTCCAGGACGATCTCGCTGTCGTCGATGACGACTATGGTCCCTTTGGTGCTCATGGACTGCCTTTCCCAGACGGGATGATCGAGAATTGGGTACCACGCCCACGCTGGGTTGTCACCGTCAGTCGGTACCCGGCGCTCTCCAGGTCACCCGTGACGGCGTCCAGGCCGACACCCTGGCCACTCAGCTCGTCGGCCTCCGTGCGACTCGAGAGCCCAGCCAGCGCCACCAGGTGAATGAGGTCGGCGTTCTCCGCGGCGATGCCCTGGGCCGCCGCCGTGGTGCGCAGCCCCTCTTCGTCGATGCCCGAGCCGTCGTCCTCCACCAGGATGCGCACGCCGCCGTCGTTGGACTCGCAGCGCACGTGGATGGTGCCCAGCTCGGGCTTGCCGACTTCCATGCGCTTCGCCGGCGCCTCGATGCCGTGCGCGATGGCGTTGCGCACGAGGTGACTGAGCACGCCGCCGAGCACGTCGCTCAGCGAAGCCGGCACGGCGCACTCGCGCCCTTCGATGGCGATCTGCGCCTTCACCCCTGCACGCTCGCACCAGCGCGGCGCGGCCTCTTGCACCAGGAACACCAGCTCGCCGAACGGGCGCGCCGCCAGGCGCTCGAGGTGGCTGCGCAGCGCGGGCGCGGCGGTGGGGATCAGCGACATGACGGTGGTCAGGTCGCCGCGCCGCACCGTGATCTGATCGAGGATGGCCTCGCCCACCGGGCTCTGCGCCACGAACAGCTGCTCCGCGTTGGCGAGCGCGGCGCTCAGGTCTGCGATGCGCTGGGTCATCTCGGTGACCGGGATGACCACCCCGGACTTCGCGCTGCGCAGATCGTTGAGGCGCGTCTCGATGCTCTGCGCGTGGCGCCCCACGGCCTCGAGGTCGAAGCAGCGGGCCTCCGCGCGCAGGGTGTGCATGGTGCGGAAGATCTCGCCCACCATGGAGCGCGGCACGTCGGTGGCGCCCGTCATGTCGGCTTCGATGCGGCGCAGGCGCGAGCGTGTCTGCTCGAGGAAGCGCACGAAGACCTGACCTCCCCCCGCCACCAAGCGGCGCATGGCGGCGACGGCGTTCTGGTGCACGCGCTCGTTCTCGCGCACGGACCGCTCGAGCTCGCGCTGGGCGGTGATGTCCGTGGCGATCAAGAGCACCCGCTGCAGCTGCTCGCCCTCGAACACCGGCCGGAAGAGCAGGCTGTAGCTGCGCTCGCGCGCGTCGGTGAAGTGGGCCAGCTCCTCGGGCGCGAGCTCGAGCAGCTCGTCCCACTCCACGCGACCGCCCTGGAAGACCGCGTCCTTCCACATGTCGAACGCGTTGCGCTCGATGGCCAGGCTGCCCTCCGGGTACAGCAGCTGGCTGATGTCCGTGAGGCGGGTGGTCCCGATGAACGCGTCCGCCTGGCGCGAGCGGCTGTCGTCGACCGCCCCGTCCGGCCCGAACAAGAGGATGACCTGACCCATGTGGTCGAGCAGCGTCTGGAGGCGCGCCGAGGTCTCGGCGATGCGCGTCTCGCGGTCACGGATGGCGGCGGCCATGTCGTTGAACGCCAGCCCGAGCCGCCCCACCTCGTCGTTCCCGCGCACGGGCACCTGCGTGAGCTTGCCCTCCGCCAGGTCTCCCGAGGCGTCGACCAGCACCCCGAGCGGCCGGGTCACCATGTGGCCCAGCATGCCCCACATCAGCAGGGCCACCGCCAGGCCCAAGATCGACGCGAAGAACGTGATGGTGTCTTGGGCGGCTTGGTGAGACGCGCGCTCGGCCTCGAGGGTGACGTCGATGCGCACGCGCCCGATCACCTCCCCGTCGGGGTTGCGCACCTCACGGGCGACGCTCACCCGGTCGTCGCTCACCGTGACACCCTGCTCGGTGGGGGGCGCCGGAGCGCGCGGGGCGTCGTGCGTGACGCGCAGCTCGGCGGCCGGCGCCACTTCGTCACCCATCCAGACGGCGCCGTAGACCACGCCCTCGGTCTCGCGCAGGCGCTGCACGTCGGTGGCCAGCGTGTCGGCGTCGCCGAAGTAGACGGCTGCGGCCTCGAACTCCGCGAACAGGGCGGCGATCTGTTCGACGGTGTGGACCTTGGCGTCCACGAGTCGGGTCCATTCGCGGCCGGAGATCACCCACGAGGCGATGACGGCCGCGGCGGCCAGCACGATGGCCATCCCCAAGACGAGCTTGGCGGCAAGGGGAAACGAGCGTTTGGTGGGCTTCTCCAAGGGCCCCATCGTACATCCCTTGCTCCATTCCCAGGCGATATTTGCTAGGGTCGCGCGATGCACTGGTTCGGTGACCCGCGGCTCCTGGCCTTCGCGCTCGTGATGGCGGCGTTTTGGCCCACGTCCGTGCGTGCGCAGGAGCCCGAGCCCACGCCCGAAACGACCCGTGAGGAAGCGGTCGAGGACAGCTCGCTCGAAGACCTCTTGGGCCTCGAGCTGCGGGACACCCTCGGCCAGACCGACGCGGCGTCGCGCGACACGGAGGACGTGCTCGACGCGGCCGCCACGGTCACCGTCATCACCCACGACCAGATCCAGCGCAGCGGCGCCCGCACCATCCCGGATCTGCTGCGCTACGTGCCCGGCGTGCAGGTGCAGCAGGTCGCGCCGGGGAGCTACCTCGTGGCCATCCGCGGCGCCGGCGGCCTGACTGGCAACAACGTCGTCGTCATGGTGGACGGCGTGCCCATCAACAGCCCGCTCGACGGAAGCGTGGAGTGGTCGGCCATCCCGGTGGACCTCGCGGACATCCAGCGCATCGAGGTGGTGCGCGGGCCCGTGTCCACCATCCACGGCGCCAACGCGTTCACCGGCGTGGTGCAGATCACCAGCTTCCAGGGTCTGGGGGACGCCCGTCAGATGGCCGCGCGGGTGCGCGTGGGCGTCACGGACGATCTGGCGCCCGACGGCACGGTGTCCGCGCGCTTCGTGCGGCGCGGCCGCACCTTCGAGCAGGCCTACTTCGTCACGGCACGCAACGAGGGCAACGGTCGCCAGGGCGACGGCGTGGAGCAGCCCAGCGCGCTCGGCGCTTCGCTGGCCACGCGGCTGGCCGTCAACATCGACGGGGGTCATCGCATCGCGTTGGTGCTGGGTGGCTCGTTCCTGCGGCGCTCGAGCCTCGAGCACTTGGTGCTGGAGTCGCACGACGAGCAGCGCGTGCTGGCGCAGGGCGAGCTCCGCTACTCGTTCCAGCAGCCCACGGGCGCGTTCGCCGAGGCCACGCTCTACGCGCGCGGCGTGCTCTCGCTGGCCGAGTCGGACACCGCCAACTTCAGCGGCTTCAACTACGACGAGACCCTTGCTCTCGGGCAGCGCACCGGCGGCGAGATCAAGCTGCGGCTGGGCTCGCAAGTGCAGGCCTGGGTGGGCGCGGAGATGGCCATCGAGCGCGTGTCGGCGCCCTACCTGCACCCGCAGGCCAGCGACCACACCCGCGTGGGCTACGCGGGCTCGGTGCGCTTGCGCTGGGACCCCATCGAGCAGCTCACGTTCGAGGGCGCCGTGCGCGGTGACATCCCCGCGATCACGGGTGAGCTCGCGCCTTCGTTTCGTCTGTCGGCCAGCTATCACACGGACTCCATGGCCATCCGCTTGTCGGGAGCGCGGGCGTTCCGCGCGCCCACGTACGTGGAGCGCGGCGGCTCGTTCGTGGACCCCAGCACGGGGCTCATCCTGCTCGAGGGCTCGAACGACGTCACGAACCCCACGGTCGACGGCCTCGAGCTGTACCTCGCCACCAGCATCGGGCGGCAGCTGGACGTGAGCGGCGCCGTCTACGCGCAGCGCTTCGTCTCGCTGGTCATCGAAGACTTCAACCCGCTGGCCCGCAAGACCTTCGTCACGGACGACGACGACCACATCGGGCTCGGCGGGGAGCTGACCGGCCGCTACCGCTTCTCGGACGAGCTGCAGTTCATGCTGGCCTTCTCGGTGCTGAAGCTCTACGAGCCCAGCCACGAAGAGGGCGAGCCGGACCCGCTCTCGGCGGTGCCGGAGCAGAACAGCAGCTTCACGGCGAGCGCCCAGGTGATGGGGGCCGGGTTCGCCGATCGCTTCCGCTATGGCGGTGGCGTGCAGCTCGCCACGGGCCGCCACTTCAACGTGCCGTCCGGTATCCCCCCTGTCATATTGAATGCAGACATCGGCCCGCGCGTACACGTGCACGCGATGGCCGAAGTACAGCTGACCTTGACCTTGCCTCTCTGGCTCTCCTTGCGGGCCACCGGAATGGTGACTCAGGGTGCCGAGTCACCGCTGCCCGGCGCCGGGACGCCCGGCCTCTCCTTCCTGGTAGGCCTCGCCTACAGGAGCCTCTGATGGTGAAGACAAGCGCCGTCACAACCCGTCTCGTCGGGCTCTCGCTGGCTCTCGCGCTGGCGGTGCCGGTGGCGCACGCCCAAGGTGGCGCCAGCCGCGTGGCGCCCGTGCTCGCGCGCGTGCTCTCGTACGATCGCACCCTCACCAGCCGGGCGGGCGGGCAGATCGACCTGGTCATCGTCCACAGCTCCGGCGCTCCGGCCAGTGGCTCCCAGGGCCGTGCGCTGTCCGCGGCGTTCGAGGGGCTGGGGCACCAGACCATCCAGGGCCTTCCCCTGAACGTTCACCTGGTGGACGGCGCTTCGGGAGTCGGGGCCCTGCCGGCCGGTACTGACGTGTTGGTGGTGTGCGACGGCGTGCCTGGCGCCACCAGCAACGCGCTGTTCGCCCACGCGCGCTCGCGCCACCTCTTGGTGGTCACGCTCAGCCGCGCCGCGCTCGAGACCCACGGCGCCGTCGCGGTCTTCATGGAAGACGGTCGCCCGCGCATCGTGACCAAGATGCGGCACGTGCAGGACACGGGCATCCAGCTGGCGTCGCCGCTGCTGCGCTTGTCCGA
>CAZEAA010000003.1:59862-64857 GCA_964510015.1 uncultured Sandaracinaceae bacterium | reverse complement strand
GTCAAGGACCACGCCCACGCCCACGCCCACGACCACGCCCACGACCGCGACCACGCCCACGCCCACGCCTACGACTACGTGGACGATGGGGCTTGAATGCTGGGGGCGGGTCGGGCGTCTCGGCGCGCAGCCCCCCGGCCATTGGATGACCGCCCGAACTTGGAGTATCTCCCCCGCGATGCACTCTCTCGCCCGACCCCTCTCTGCGCTGCTGCTCCTCGCCGGCGCCACTGGCTTCTGCTTCGGCTACGGGCAGGCGCTCGGTCAGACGCGGCGCCCGACGCCGGCGCCCATTCCGGCTGCGGTGCCGCCGCGGCCCGCGAACACCACGGCGTGCAACTACCAGGATCCGCAGGACTTCATGATCCGCAGCAACTGGGCCACCACGCGCGAGATGCCCGAGGCCGAGCGTCGTGATCGCCGTGCGATGGCCCAGCGCTCCGTGAACTTCCGCACCGAGCAGTACGGCTACTTCACCGGCTTCGGGAGCCGCTCGCTCAACCGCACCACGCCGATGGACAACGCGGTGCGCGCCGACTTCATGGGGCTGCGCGTGCGCCTCAACAGCAAGATCGTGCCCGCGCTGGCGTGCGTGGAGCAGCAGATCCGCGCGGAGTGCACGGACCCGGTCTACACCCCGCGGCGCCTCTCGGGCATCCGTGATCGCAACACCTATCACAACGGTGAGGTCAGCAACCACGTGTACGGCATCGCGATCGACATCGACCCCACTGAGAACACGTGCTGCATGTGCGTGGCCGAGTGGGGCGACCATCCGCTCTGCCAGCGCCAGGTGGACTCCATCTACGACCGCATGGCCATGCCCGAGTGCTGGGTGCACGTGTTCGAGCGCTTCGGCTTCTACTGGCTGGGCCGCGACCGCTTGCAAGACACGATGCACTTCGAGTTCCTCGGCGACCCGGCGCGCATCGCGCGTAACGCTGGCGCGGCTCCGGCGGCCAACTGATCATGTCCGACGCCGCACACCTCGACGATCTCGCGCACACCTGCGTGGCCGCCGTTCACCGCGCGCTCGGGATCGAGCTCGACTTCACGCAGGACACCCTGCCCATCCTCGACCACTACGTGAGCATGGCGCAGGGCACCAAGGCCGAGGTCATCGAGCTGCTGGCGCCCATGGCCGGCGCCTACTTCGGCGAGGTGGTGCGGCGTGGCATCGGGGCTGCGCGCTGGCACGCGCCGGGCACCGAGTACAACGCGTACCGGCTCGAGTTCGAGAACGCCTTCCTGCACTTCAACCCGCTGGGCATGGTGGTGGAGTCCATCCTCGCGGCGCCCGCGGAAGGGTGGATGGCGCACCTGCAGATGCTGCCGCAGCACCGCGAGCCGGTGCAGGCCTCGCTCGAGGTGATGGGCGCCGTCCGTGACAGCGACTTCTATCGCCTGTCGCTGCGCTTCGAGGCCATCGAGCAGGTGTTCCTCGTGATCAGCCACCTGGCGCTGACGGCGGGCGAGGACACGCCCTACTTCAGCCACGAGGTCTACGAGGCCACCCTGAGCACGGGTGTGCTCCCGAGCGACGGCCAGCTGCACTGAACATCACACATGTGGGCGGACGTGGTAGCGTGCTGCCACGTGACTGAACGCGACGTGGATGGACCTCTCGGACGCTCTCGGATCGAGCGTGTGCATGTGCGCCGGGCGCTCGACTCGGAGAGCCTCGAGCCCTTCGATCTGGTGCGCGTCGTCGACGCCGACGGTGACCCGGAGCTGGCCGGCATGGCGCTGTTCGGCACGCTGCACCGCCTGCCCGATGGGTCGGAGCTGGCCGAGCCCTTCGTCTACCACGCTCGCGCGGCGCAGTCGTTGGTGCTGGTCATCCCACCCAGCATCCGGCACCGCGAGATCGAGGCGCGTCGCGCGCTGATGGCCGAGCTCGAGGCCCTGGAACACGCGCCCCCGTACGCCTTCGACTTCCGCGTGGTGGTGGACCCTGCCGGTCTGCACGCCGCCCTCGCGTGGCATCGGCCCAGCGCGCCGCCGCCGCTCATCGAGAGCGTGGACGACGCCGAGCTGGACGAACTGCAGGAGACCAGCGCCGACCTGACCCCCGAGCTGCTCAGCCACCTGGCCACCGACATGGTCGACGACGCCGAGGCGGCCACCCTCGAAGAGGTCGAAGAGCTCGAGGCCGACTCCGGCGTGGAAGAGCTGCCGGAGACCGCCGAGGACACCGAGGACACCCATTCGGAGGACACCGAGGACACCGAGGACACCCACTCGGTGGGTGACGCCGACGCGGTCCAGCTGCTCGAGGAACCCTCGGAGGACACCCACCCGAGCGAGCCGTCGGAGGACACCCACCCGAGCGAGCCGTCGGAAGACGAGCCGTCGGAGGACACCCACCCGAGCGAGCCCTCGGGGGACACCCACCCGAGCGCCTCCCTGGAAGGCTCCTCCGGCGAGTTCGCCCTCGTGGACGCCGACTGGGTCACCGCCTATGCCGACGACGACCAGGACGACGACGACGACGGCGAGGCCCTCACGCTCGACGACGCCGACCTGGTGGCTGTCCCCGAGTCCTACTCCACCCTGACGGAGCTCCCCCGCGACCTGCCCGCGGGCGTGGCGCCGCCCGCCGACTTCGAGACCGACGCCCGCCGCCTGCGCGCGGGAGCCTTCAAGGGCCGGGTCTGGCTCTTCGCGCGCACGCACGCTGGCGTCTTCCAGCGCGACGGCATCGACGTGGCCGTGCAGCACGCGGCGGTGGGCGGTCGCTCGGTGGCGCTGGTCTCACTCGCCGACCTCACGGCCGACCGCGCGGAGGTCCTGCGCCTCGCGACCGACCTCGCGTCCACTGCGCCGCGCACGCTGTTGGGCTCGCTGTCGAGGGACTTCGTGGTCTCGGTGGCCTTCTTCCACGAGGGCCGCGTGCCGGTCCGCTGCATCGAGCTCCGCTCCGCGCGCGAAGCCAACGTCGCCCGCATCCTGGCGCTGCCCACGGCGCCTATGATCGGCGCGGTGGACGTGGAGACCGCGGTGGCTCGCGCCCTGGCCGCGCCCCCGCCCCTCGACTCCACCGAGCATCCCTTTCAGGTGCGTCGCAGCGCCGCGACCGCCGCCGAGCTGCGCGTCGAGATCCGCAACGTGGCCCGCTGGCTCGACCCCGCGCGGCGCGACCGCGTGCGCCTAGGGCTGGGTGTCCCTGAGCCCGTGATCCAGCGCGTGTGCCAAGAGGTGTTTACGGAGGCGCTCGACAAGGGCATCGCGCTGCCGCCCGCGCTCATGCTGCAGGCCGTCTCCTCGGGGCTCGCCGAGAGTCCTGCGGCCATCGTGAGCCAGCAGCTCGGCGCGTTCCTCACGCTCACGTCGGCGCCCGATCGCGGTGGGCTGCGCGATGGCGACGTGGTCACCAACTGGAACGCACTGCGTGGCGCGGCGTCGGCCTTCGAGGTGGAGATCCCACCCGCCATCGCCGAGGTGCTCCGGGCGATGGACTCGGAAGACGAGGCCCGTGATCCCGGAGCGTTCGAGACGCTGAACGTGGCCGCGCTGCTCGAGCTGACACGCCACGCCAACCACCGCTGCGCCGCCGCGCTCGAGCTGCTGCGCCGCGACGCTGCGCTGCACGCCGAAGCCGTGGGCCACGCGCTGCGCGACATGCGCCGCGAAGAAGTGCTCACCATGGTGCCGGCGTTGGTGCGCGCGGGCGACCTGATGGTGCCGATGCTGCTCGAGACCCTCTCGGCCAAGAAGACCTTCGTGCGCCAGGCCGCGGCGCTGACGCTGGCCTCCATGCAGGCGGAGGACGCCATTCCCGGGCTGCTGACGCTCGTGGCGAACGAGAGCACCACCCTCTGGGAGGAACTCGCGCGTGCGCTCGCGGCCTTCGGAGAGCTGGCGGAGGCTGCCTTGATCGACGCGCTGGCCCACGACGCCATCCCACCGGATCGCGCCGCGCTGGTGATGGCCTATCTGGCGAAGGGCGGCTTCGCGGCCAACGTGGAGGAGCTCACCCGCGCCAAGAACCCGAAGGTCGCGGTGGTGGCGGCTTCGGTGGGTCCGCGCATGGCCACCGTGGAGCGTCACTTGCGCGAGTTCTACGACGCTTCCACCACGCCAACGGGGCCACGCGAGTTCGGAAAGAAGCTCTTTCGGGCGCTCCACCCCGACAGCCCGCGCTGAAGGTCGACCCGGGCGCGCTTCCGTCTGGATTACCGCGGAGAACTGACGTACCGTCAGGGGGAGCCCCGGTGTCACGCACCTCGGGGAACGGAACGCTTTTCAGCATGCGCATCGGAATCTTCAGCGACGTTCACGCGAACATCGAGGCCCTCTCGGCCGTCATGGAAGCGTTCACCACCGAGTCCATCGACCAGTTCTACTGTCTGGGGGACGTGGTGGGCTACGGCGCGAGCCCCAACGAGTGCGCCGACATCGTACGTGACGTCACGGTCGCCACCATCCTCGGCAACCACGACGCGGCGGTCGCGGGTCGAATGGACTACTCGTACTACTACGAGGCCGCGCGTCAGGCGCTCGACTACCACGCGGGCATCTTGAGCCCGGCGAACATGGCGTGGCTGAAGGCGCTGCCGTACAAGCAGGAGCGCAACGACATCGGCCTGCACCTGTGCCACGGGTCGCCGCTGCGTCTCGAGGAGTTCGAGTACATCTTCGCGCCCGAGCAGGCCCGCGAGTGCTTGGCCATCTTCGAGCAGCTCGGCGACATCACGCTCATCGGGCACTCGCACCTGTGCAAGGTGTTCGGGCTGCGCCCCGGCGAGGTGCAGGAGCTGCCCGCCACCAAGTTCAAGCTGGAGAAGGGCACGCGCTACATCGTGAGCGTCGGGTCCGTTGGTCAGCCGCGCGACTACGACAACCGCGCCAGCTACACCATCTACGACTCCGACGCGCGCACCTTCGAGTTCAAGCGTGTCGAGTACGACATCGAGTCGGCGGCGTCGAAGATCTTCGACAGCAGCCTCGAGCGGAACTTCGGCAACCGCCTGTTCATCGGCGTCTGAGCGCCGG
>CAZEAA010000003.1:57327-59762 GCA_964510015.1 uncultured Sandaracinaceae bacterium | reverse complement strand
CAGCCCATGCCACGCGGGCAGGCCGTCCCATACACAGGTGAACGGCGGCGTCTGCATCTCGCCCGGCGCGCACACACGCGGCGCGAGCGGTGATGGGAGGGCTTGTGTGAAGGCAGGACGGAGCTCGTCGCCCGCGTAGCCCACCACCTTCAGATGACGGCCGAGAGACGCCAGCTTGGCCATGAGCGTCGCGTCGTCGGCGTAGCTGTGCACCGCGATGTTGCGAAAGCCCGGCGTGGGGCGCACCGGCAGCTCCCCCTCGTAGGTGACCGACCAGCCGTCGCCTTCGAACAGCCGGCCGAGCGCGGCGCCCACCCCGCGGAACTGCACCTGCTGCGCACCGACGTGGTGGTCGAGCGGGCCGCGCGGCAGGGTGACGGCCAGGCGTGCGAGCGCGTGGTGCAGGGCCTCGGCGAACCGCTGCGGGGACACCCACCCGTTCTCCTCCACGAAGATGACCTGCGGCGAGAGGCAGCCGCGCTGATCGTACGCGGCGACATCGAGCGCGAACCGGTCGGCGAGGGCTTCGGTGCCTTCGTCGTCGGTGTTGGCCGCCGCTCCGAGGACACCCACCCCAAGCCCGTGGCCGTGCTCCACGATGGCCACCCCGGGAGGCAGCTGTCGGCGTACCTCTGCACATGTGTGGTCGCTGCCATAGACCGACACCACGTCGCCCACGCCGAGCAAGGTCTCGAACGCACGCTTGCCCGGCGCGGTGGCGGGGTCGATGGCGACGAGCGCGAGGCCCTGAGCAAGCGCCTGCATCGAGGGACACCCACCCGAGAGCTGGTCGTGAAGCAGGGCGGCGAACGCCTGCTCTCGGGACGAGACGCGCGCCACGACGGGGACACCCATCAGGAGGGGCAGCAGCAGGGCGCGGGCAGGAGCGGTCAGCACGTTGCCGCTCAGCAACACGGTGGCGAGCCCGACCGGAGCCGCGCGATGACCCGGCAGTGCGGTGTTGGCGAGGAAGGCCTCGAGTGACGCCGGGGTGACTGACGCGAGCGTCGTCTGCAGGGCCCACCGACTCATCGCAGGCGAGAGGCCGCCGCTCGCGGCCAGGAAGTCGAGGTCACCCTGGTCGGCCCGATGGAGGAGCGTGCTGGCGAGACGGGCGACGGCGGCGATGCGATCGGCTGCCGAGAGCCCCCGCACGGGCGCGTTGCGCAGCTTGGCGGCGATCGAGTGGGTGTCCTCGGAAGTGGCCTCAATCACGGGCACGAGCCGACAGCGCCTCCTCGATGGCCAGGGAGCAGCCGCGCAGGGCGGCGCCGGTCGCACGCCCGTGGAGTTCGATGCCCCGCGAGCCGTCGGGCGCTGACGCCGCGAGGTCGGACGTGAGGATGGCCGCCACGGAGTCCAGGTTGGCGGCGTCGTCGATTCGAAGGACACCCACCCGACCGGGTGGCAGCGGGGCCAGCGTCTCGGGGTCCACCGGGGTCGCACGCACCCAGGCGGGAGGCACCAAGTGACGCCGAGGACTCGGGTGGCCCATCAGACGATCGCGCAGGGACGCCTCGTACAGCTGCGAGCTGAGCTCCGTCATGCCGTACTCCGCCACGATGAAGTCCTCCGGGATGGCGTAACGCGCGCTCAGCATCTGGCGCAGGACGGCGGGCTCGATCTCGCGCGTGCGGCCCTTGTAGCCGCCGGTCTGCATGATGCGGCTGCCCGGTGGCAGGGCGAAGCGCTGCGTGAGGCCATCCTCCGCGAAGACGAATGCGAACGACGTTCCGAGCAGGGCGACGGGGGTCCCACGCTGCTGCGCGGTGGTGAGGGCGGTCGTCAGCGCGCCCAGGTCGAGCGCGTCGTGGCGCAAACACCACGTGGCCGGGCCCGCGCCGAACCAGGTCTCGAAGCGCCCGAGCATGTACGAGAGCGAGCTCTCGGGGGCATCGTCGGGATGCGCCGCCAGCATGACGAGCGGGATGCGGGGGACGTCCGGGAACAGCATGCGCCGCGCGTGGACGTGCGCGGCGGCGTCGTACAGCGTCAGGTCGCGGAAAGGGTGGGTCCCGCGCGCGCCGCTCGAGGTGCCGGAGGTGCGGAAAGAGTGGGTGTCCTCTGAAGCGGGATGAGCCGCGACGCGCGTGTAGCGGAACACGTCGGTGGGCAGCGCAGGCGCCCAGTCCAGCGGGTGCGAGCGACCGGGCTGGGCTTCGCACAGGCGGGCATAGGGGTCCACATGCTGCGCTTGGAAGGCGGCGAGGTCCAGCAGGAGGGGGCTCAGGTGGGTGTCCTCCGAGGGGTCCGGCTCGGTGGTGAACATGACCGGCTGGGTGTCCCCCGAAGCGCTCGAAGCGCTCGATGCGTCGTCCGGCTTCGGATGGGTGTCCTCCGATGCGACGGGCTTCGGATGGGTGTCCTGCGATGCGATGATCGCCCGCACCCGCGCTGCGAGGGCCGCCCTCAAGGGACACCCATCGCAGCAGCCA
>CAZEAA010000003.1:14751-57227 GCA_964510015.1 uncultured Sandaracinaceae bacterium | reverse complement strand
TCGGCTCCGGGCCACCAGGCCCTCGTCCTCGAGCACGTCCAGCACCGCCAGGGCCGCGGCGGCTCCGAGCGGGTGACCGAAGAACGTCCCGGTGTGCAGCGCCTCGCCCTCGGGGGCGCCCCATGCCTGCATGATGCCCGCGTCGCCGAGACAAGCCGACACGGGCAGGCCACCGCCCAGCGCCTTCCCGATGCAGATCAGGTGGGGTTCGGTCTCTCGCACCGAGTGGAGCAGCTCCCCACAACGGCCGAGTCCCGTGAGGATCTCATCGGCGATCAAGAGGGCACCGTGTTGAACGCACAGGGCCCGCAGACCCGCGAGGAAGCCCGCAGGGGGGATGCGCACTCCGCCGCGGCCCTGGATGGGCTCGACGACGATGGCGCCGGGGCGCTCGGATGGGTGTCCCTCGAACAAGCGACGCACGGGAGCCAAGGCATCATCCAGCCCACACGACTCCGGGGGCCAAGGGGCGATGCGTGCGTGGGGGTTGAGCTGCGCGGCGAACGGGCGGCGGAAGCCCTCCGAGTAGCCGCACAACGCCAGCGGCCCGTGGGCGAGGCCGTGGTAGCCCCCTTCGAAACCGATGACTCCGGGGCGGCCCGTGGCGAGCGCGGCCGTCTTGAGGGCAGCCTCGATGGCGTCGCTGCCGGACAGGCCCAGGATCACGCGCGACTCGCGCCAGGGACCGAGCGCGGCGAGCCGCTCGAGCAGCGCGATCTTCACGTCCGAGGGGTAGACGTCGCCGAGCCCGTGCAGCAGCTTCTCGGACTGCGCGGTGATCGCGCTCACCACGCGAGGGTGTCGATGGCCGACCGCCGCGACCCCGAAGCCGCTCGTGAAGTCCACGTAGACGTTGCCGTCCGCGTCTTCGACGTTCGAGCCGACGGCAGACGTCCAGACGATGGGGTCGGTGGGGGCTCCACTCTGCTCGGCACGGCGAGCGCGGCGCGCGGTGAAAGCCGGGCACTCGGAGCGCGCGAGGGCTTCGACCCAGGCCAGGCCGCGTGGTCCCGGGACGGCGGTGTCGATGCGCGGGAGACGCTCCCCGTTGGGGGGGTCGTCGCCGTGGCGGGGAGAGGCTTCCCGCGTGGCTCGAGGGTCGCGGGTCGTCGTCACGTCGGCCTCACCGCGTGACCGGCGGCGCGATGAAGACGGCCGAGTTGTGGTCGTTCTCGCGGCACTCGACCGACACGAGCCACACGCGGCCCTCGGTCACATCACGCAGCCACTCGGAGGTGTGCTCGTAGACGAAGTGTGCGGTGCCCTCGCAGCTGACGTCGGGTAGCAGGTTGAGGCGTGCTCCGCCGAGCGCTTCGATCTCGCGGAACTGCGGGATCAGCGGGTCGTCGGCGTCCAGCAACAACGTGTGGTCGAACTGCTGGTCGAGCCACGCTTTGAGCGGCTTGAGCCCACCGAACTCCATCACGAACCCATTGTGGTCACGGACGCTGGACTCGAACCAGAACGTGAACTCGCGGCTGTACCCGTGCACGTGGGCGCAGTGGCCGTGGTGCCGCCACTTGCGGTGGGCGCACGTGAAGCCAGTCAACGTCTTGGAGGAGCGATACACGCGGCAACGATATCAGGCGCGGCCGTCCTTGCCAGAGGCCAGCCGTTTGCGCAGGCTCTCGTGCATGATCGTCGTCACCAATCGCATCCCCGTGGCCGAGGGCCACGAGATCGACTTCGAGGACCGTTTTCGCAAGCGGGTTCACTTGGTCGACCAGAGCCCCGGCTTCGTTCGCAACGAGGTGCACCGCCCGCGGCCGGTGAAGTTCTCCCACGAGACCGGCGGGTTCGTGCCGGATCCGACGGAGGCCGGCTACTACGAGGTCAAGACCTGGTGGCGCTCGCTCGAAGACTTCACCGCGTGGACCAAAAGCGAGGCCTTTCGCGAAGCGCACCGCAACCGGGCTCCCCAGGAGATGTTCCGCGGCCCGAACGTCTTGGAAGTGCACGAGTGCTTCCTCAGCACGGATCTCGAGGTCTAGCGGCTCGCCCCCCGGGGACCCGTCCGTTCCAGGGTTCCAGGGACACCCATCAGAAGCGAAGCGGGGGGCTCCAGGGACACCCATCTGAAGGAGTCTGGCGCCGCACCCTTTAGGGACACCCACCGAAACGGCCGGGAGACGACACCTCCGCTCAGGTGGGTGTCCTCGTATGCTGCTCGCTCAGGTGGGTGTCCTCCCATCCTTTTCGTATGCTCACACCCACACTGCGGCACAGTGTCACACCCGCGTGCGAGGGTCGGCGCATGACCCTCCCACGCGCCATCCAAGTCCATCCCGACACCACTCCCTACTACCACTGCATCTCGCGCTGCGTGCGTCAGGCCTTCTTGATGGGTGTCGACCACACGACGCAGCGGTGTTTCGACCATCGCAAGCAGTGGGTGGTCGATGAGCTCGCAACGCTCGAGCGCATCTTCGCGGTCGACGTCTGCGCATACGCGGTGATGAGCAACCACGTGCATCTCGTGTTGCGACTCGACCCCGCCTCGAGTCAGGACTGGACCCGCGCCGAGTTGCTCTCCCGCGCTCGGCAGCTCTTCCCGATGGCGCTGCAGGGCGCGGAAGTGGCGGGGACGTTGGACGAGCAGGTGGCGCTCTACCGAGAGAGGCTCTCGAGCCTCAGCTGGTTCATGCGCTGCCTGAATGAACGCATCGCGCGTCGCGCCAACCGCGAAGATGGATGTCACGGTCGCTTCTGGGAAGGGCGGTTCAAGTCGCGTCCGCTGCTGGACGCTGGCGCGCTGCTGACGTGCATGAGCTACGTCGACCTCAACCCGGTGTACGCGGGGCTCACGGACTCGCTCGCGGGGAGCGACTTCAGCTCCATCCAGGAGCGGCTCGCAGCGGTGGGGCGAACCCTTCGGAGGGTGGCCACCGCAGCCGCTGACGATGCGGTCGATGACCCGGTGCGCCTGGTGCCGAGGGGGCCTCGTCTCATGGCCTTCGAAGACGAGTCCGCGAGCTCCCGCCAGGCGTCGCCACCGAGCGCTGCCACGTTGCCGTTCTCGCTGCACGGCTACGTCGAGCTGGTGCGCTTCAGCGGACAAGCCATTCGCGGGGACAAGCGCGGTGCTCTGCCAGCCACGCTTGCACAGCTCGTCACCGAGGTTGGCCTCCGCGCAGACACCTGGGGGGAGTCGCTGCGTGGCCTCGGGGCCGTGTGCTTTGCTGCGTTGGGCGAGAGGCACCTCATCGACACCGAAGCGGTGCGGCGTGGCAGGACCCGGGCGAGCGGCGCTCACTGGGTGAAGCGCGCGTACCCGCCTCCCGGGCGGCCACGTATTACTGCGGAGTCGGAGACGCCGCTCGTACGCGCGAGCGCCGCCTGAGCTGCAGCGCGACCGCCACGGCAATCAATACGGCTGCCGCACCTGCCGCCCAGGGCAGCACGCGGATTGCTTCTTCGCCCGCGGTCAGCGGACGCTGCGGAACGCGCACCCGCACCATGAAGGTCTCGGGGTTCGGACTCGCCTGATGCACCGAGGTGTGCTCGAGCACTTCCGTCACGTTGTCCCCGAGCCCACTCGCGAGCATGACGGCCTCGTCGCGAGCGCGGAAGGAGTAGTCCGTGCGCTCGAACGCCTCGCGCGGCATCGTGTCCGCGATCACGACATCGTGCTCGCCGCCGTCCAACACGAACGTGCCCACCATTTCCACCGAGCCTTCGGTGGCGACGATGGCCCCGATCGGCTGCATGAAGGGCTCCGCGAATTCCACGTCCACGCGTGTGCCGTCGACCCGCACCGCGAGTTCGTCCACGAGGCCGGCACCCCATAGCCCCATGTAGGCGTCGCGCTCTTCAGGGGACACCCACCCGTTCCCGTCCGAGTCCGCTTGCTGCATGAGCCGCGCGGTTTCTCGCGCGCCGAGGGTGAGGGAGACGACCAGGCGCACGCGGTAACCCGACACGTCCACCTTCAAGTATCTCTCCGCCCGCTGCACGAGGTGTCCGAGGTGTGCGCTCGCGACCGATGCAGCGCAAAACGTCACGAGCGCCATCGACAGCGTACCGAGGACACCCATTCGAACGCCCGCCGGCGGACGAACCTCGGGTGGGTGTCCCCCGAGACGGGCCTGCCAACGGGTGGGTGTCCTCCGAAGAAACCCGCGCCAACGGGTGGGTGTCCTCCGAGGAGATTCGCCGCGGGTTGCCTCGGGTGGGTGTCCTTCGAAGGGGGTCAAGCGGCCGGGGCTTCAGCGGCGAGCCGCTCCAGGAAGCTCACGCCCGTCGCGATGCCGAACCCCGTTCCGCCCTTCGGGTAGCGTCCGTGGGCGTGGTCCACGTACGCCGGGCCCGCGATGTCGAGGTGCAGCCACTTGGTCTTGCCGATGAACTCCTGGAGGAACAGCGCGGCCGTGATGGACCCGCCGTACCGCGAGCCGGTGTGCTTGAGGTCCGCGACGTCGCTCTTCAACGAGCTCTTCAGCTCCGAGTCGAGCGGCATGCGCCAGTACTGCTCGCCGCTGGTCTTGGCCGCACCCATGTAGCCATCCACCAACTCCTCGTCGTTGCCGTAGAGCCCCGCGCGGTACTGCCCGAGCGCCACCATGCACGCGCCCGTGAGCGTGGCGTGGTCAATCAGGTAGTCCGGCTCGAGCTCGGTGGCCCAGTGGAGGATGTCGGCCAGCACCAAGCGCCCCTCGGCGTCGGTGTTGATGATCTCCACGGTCTTGCCCTCGCGCGACGTGTAGACATCACTCGGGCGGAAGGCCGACGCGCCCAGCAGGTTCTCCGTGGTTCCGATGACGCCGTGCACCTCGATGGGCAGGCCCATGCGCGCGGCCGCCACCACGATGCCGATGGTCACCGCGGCGCCCGCCATGTCGCACTTCATGTCGCCCATCGAAGCCGCCGGTTTGATGCACAAACCACCCGCGTCGAACGTGAGGCCCTTGCCCACGAAGACCACGCGCTTCTTCGCGTTGGCCGGCTTGTACGCCAGATGGGCCACGCGCGGCGGTGTGGTGGACCCCGCGTTCACGGCCAAGAACAAGGCCATGCGCTCCTTGGTCATCCACTTCTCGTCGTAGATCTTGCAGGTCAGCGTCCCGCCCTTGACCTCGTCGGCCGCGGCCTCACAGGCCGTCTTCGCGGCTTCGGCCAGCGCAACCGGGTGGATGTCGTTGGGCGGCCCGTTGACCAGGTCGCGTGCGAGGTTGACGGCCTCACCGAGCGCGCGCCCGTCGCGCAGCGCATCGCGCAGGTCGGCCCGCTTCTTGTCGGCGGTCAGGATCAACGCCGACTTCACACCGCCCTTCGAGCGCCGGCTGCCTGTCTTGTAGGTCTCGTAGAGATACGCTGCGCTCAGCAGGCCCTCCACGGCCAAGCGCGCTTCCTCGGCGGTGTCGTTCGGCAGCACGAGGGCCACGCTCTTCTGCTGTTTGGCGGCACGCACGGCGCGAATGCCCAGCGTACGTGCGTCTTCGGCGCTGGCCTTGGCGTCGAGGCCCACGAGCACCACCCAGCCGGCCTTGAGCTTGCCGCCCACCGCGAGCTTGAGGGTCTGCCCAGCCTTCGCCTCGAAGCCCTCGTCCTTGATGGCGCGCGCGACCAGCGTGCCCCCGGTCGCCTTCTCCACCTTGTCGAGCAACGCATCCTTCTTGGGGTTGGTCGAGCGGACCCCCACCACCAGGATGTCGACTTGAGCTTGCTGGAGCGAGACGTCGGAGAGCGAGATGCGCATGGCTACCTTCAGTTCTTGGGGGACGGCACCCGCGGGTGCTGTAGACGCGACATGGTCCATCAACGCCGGGGATCGAGCAAGAACCCGCGAGTCGCGAAAGGGGGAATGAACCGAGGGCGTCGCGGAGTAGTCTCGGTGGGTGTCCTCGCAATCCATCTCGCCTCCGACTTCTGCGCCGCCATCCGAAAGGCCGGCCTCCGCTACCCGCAGCGCGACGCTCTCCGCGCGCCGCCTGACTGAGCACGTGGGTACGGTGCTGCGCGGCAAGGACGACGTGGTCCGGCTCGCGGTGACGGCCCTGCTGGCGGGCGGTCACGTGCTGGTCGAAGACGTTCCGGGTGTGGGCAAGACCACACTCGCGCGCGCGCTCGCGGCGTCCCTCGGGCTCGACTTCCGCCGCCTCCAGTTCACGAGCGACCTGATGCCCGCCGACGTGCTCGGCGGCAACGTCTACGATCCCACGTCGGGGACGTTCCGCTTTCGCCCAGGGCCGGTGTTCACGCAGCTGCTCCTGGCCGACGAGATCAACCGCACCACGCCCAAGACGCAGAGCGCCCTCTTGGAGGTGATGGACGAGCGGCAGGTGTCGGTGGAGGGGGAGACGCACCGTCTGGGGGAGCCCTTCTTCGTGCTCGCGACCCAGAACCCCGACGACTTCTACGGCACCTACCCGCTGCCCGAGTCGCAGCTCGACCGCTTCCTGGTGCGCTTGCGCATCGGCTATCCAGCGCCCGAGGTGGAGCGCGCCCTGTTGCGGGAGCGGGATGGCAGTGACCCGGTGGCGCGCCTCGAGCGCTGCTGGAGTGCCACCGACCTCACGGTGGCCCGCGCGGCCGTGGACGACGTGCGCATGGACGACGCGGTGGTCGGCTACCTCCATGCGTTGGTGCTCGCGACGCGCGAAGCTCCGCGCTTGACGCTCGGCGCGAGCACGCGTGCTGCCCTGGCGCTCGAGCGGGCGGTGCGCGCCCACGCGTTGGTCCAGTCGCGCGACTACGCCACCCCCGACGACGTGCAGGCACTCGCGGTGCCGGTGCTGGCGCATCGGGTGCGCACCACCGGGGATCCGCTCGACCGCACGCTGGCGGAGGCGGTCATTCGCGAGCTGCTGCAGAGCATTCCCGTCCCTCTATGACCAAGCGTCTCCCGCGTGCCCCGCGACGCAGGCGCTTTTCCCTCACCCGGCAAGGGAAGGGCTACGTGTTCGTCACCGTCGGGGTCGGCATCGCGGCGGTGAACACCGGCAACAACCTGCTCTACTTGATCCTCGGATTGCTGCTGAGCCTCCTGCTGGTCAGCGGCACGCTGAGTGACCTGGCCCTCTACCAGCTGCGCGCGAAGCGTCGCTTGCCAACCCGGCTCTACGTGGGTCGCCCACACGCCGTGGAGATCACGCTCGAGAACCTGAAGCGCGTGCTGCCGAGCTTCTCTCTCGAGGTGCGCGAAGAAGGCGTCCGCGCGGACCCTCCCCTCGGAGGACACCCACCCGAAGCGCCCCTCGGAGGACACCCACCCGAAGCGCCCCTCGGAGGACACCCACCCGAAGCGGGGGAGGTCGGTCTCGGGTGGGTGTCCCCAGATGCTCGGTTCGCGGACGCCCCTCACGGAGTCGCTCTCGGAGGACACCCACCCTTTCGCGGCCGCGGCGCCTACGTCGTGCGCGTCCCCGCTGCTGCGCAGGTCATGGTCACCAGCACGCTGATCCCGGACCGCCGCGGGCTGCACGCCCTGGGCATGCTCCTGGTCACCACGCGTTATCCCTTCGGCTTGATCGAAAAAGTCAGCCGGCGCGGTCACCCGGAAGAGGTCCTGGTCTATCCCGAGGTCCGCGACGTCGTGCTTCCGCGGTTCCCCCCGCAGCAGGTCGGTCTGGCCGAGGCCAGCGCTCGGCGCGGTCACGGCCCGGACACGCTCGGCCTGCGGGCCCACCGAGTGGAAGACGAGGCCCGCGACATTCACTGGCGGCGCAGCGCGAGCTTCGGTCGGCTGGTCTCGCGCGAGCGCGCTGCCGAGTCGGACCGGTCGTTGACCCTGGCCCTCGACGAGCGCCCGCCCGCAGACCCGCTCCTGCGCCCCGCCTGGGACCATGCGTTCGAGGTCGCCATCTCCGAGTGTGCTTCGCTGGCCGTCGCCTCCCTGGCGCACGGCATCTCCGTCGTCATCCGCACGGAGGGCTCCGCGAGCCCGCGCATCGACGCAGGGGGCGTTCCGGACCCGCTGCTGCGCTTCCTGGCGTTGTTGCAGCCCGCTGCGCCGGCCGCGCTGCAGGGACACCCACCCGAGGGGCTGCAGGGAGGGTTGCAGGGACACCCACCTGACATGCGGCAGCCGGTCGGGGGACACCCACCCGACGCGCAGCAGCCGTTGCAGGAGCAGCCGGTCGGGGGACACCCACCCGAGGGCTCCCCCCGCGTGGCCACGCCGCGTCGTGATGGCAGCCTCGAGTTCCGCGTCCCCGTCATCCCGGCCCCCGCGAGTCCCGCCGAGCCGCCGCCCACGCGCAGGGGGCGCGCCGCGTGAGCTTCCTCCGGCTGCACAAGCTCATTACCTACATCGTCGCTTGCGTCGGCCTGTTCGCGCTGACCCTCGGGGGTGTCCTGCGCTTGCCTCTCATCGTTCTGATGGGTGTCCTCGTAGTGGCGAGCTGGTTCGTGGACGAGCGCCGCTTCCTCCCCGAGCGTTGGTCACACACCATCACCGCACTGATGGCTGTCCTCGCGGTCGTCCAGGTGGCCCGCGGCTTCCTGGGCGCCTCCATCCTCACGCTCTCCGTCGAGTTCGTGGGCGTGTTGCAGGTCTCGCGCCTCTATCACCGCCGCGCCGCGCTCGACTATCAGCACATCGCCGTGCTCGCGATCATCCACTTGCTCGCGGCCACCATCCTGTCGAACGGCCTCGACTACGCCGTGGTCTTCCTGCTGTACGTGGTGGCCACCCCGTGGATCCTGGCTCTCAACCACCTGCGCGGTGAGCTCGAGAGTCAGCACGCGCTGCCAGGCGCCACCATCACGGACGGCCCGTCGCCCGAGGCGGTGGGCTGGATGCAACGGCGCCTCGTGGGCAGCGGCTTCTTGGCGGGTACGGCGCTGCTCTCGCTGCCGCTCTTCTTGGTCACCGCCGTCTTTTTCTTGCTGTTCCCGCGGGTCGGCCTCGGCTTTCTCTCGCTGGGTGACGGTGACGCCACCAGCGTCGTCGGCTTCGGGGGCGACGTCGAGCTCGGGGGCTTCGGGGTGATCCGCGACGACCCGACCGTGGTGATGCGCGTGACGCCGCAGCCCATGCCGCCGAGCCCTCCCGACTACTGGCCGCTACGCATGCGCGGCACGTCCTTCGACCACTACGAGGCCGGGCACTGGACTCGGGAGCTGAGCGAGCGCGAGCGCCTGGTCGACATCGGCGAGCGCTTCGTGCTGCGCCGCCGGCCGCTCTCGGGGGACACCCACCTGAGCGTGCTGGTCGACCCGCTCGAGGACCCAGTGGTCTTCCTGCCGCCGCGCGCGGTCGCCGTGGACGTGGCCCCGCGGGTGGCGAGCGGGGTCATCGTCTACCGGAGCCTGGAGCTCCGCACGGGGCTCGACCTGCGCTACCTCGAGCCCGACGGTCTGCCGTTCGCCTACGAGACCATCGCCGCGCCGGACGCCGCCTCCTTCGCGCGTCGCATCGGTCCGTCGAGCACGCTGGCCGAGAATCCGAACCTGCCCGACGTCGAGCGCGCGGCATACCTGCAGCTGCCCGCGGGGCAGGCGCGCATCGAGGCGCTGACCCGCGAGGTGGTGGGCGACGCGACGGAACCCGCTGAGATGGCGTCGCGCGTGCAGGCGTACCTGCGCGACTCGGGGACGTATCAGTACACGCTCGCGCAGCCGGACACCCGCGGGCGCGACCCGCTCTCGGTGTTCCTCTTCGAGGCGCGCGCGGGGCACTGCGAGTACTTCTCGAGCGCGATGGCCGTGATGCTGCGTACGGTGGGTGTCCCCACACGCAACGTCACCGGCTTCCTCGGCGGGCAGTACAACCGCTTCGGCCAGTACTACGGCATCCGCAACGGGGACGCGCACAGCTGGGTCGAGGCGTACATCGACGGCGAGTGGCGCACGTTCGACCCCACGCCACCGGCGCGCGGCCTGAGTGGCCCAGCGTCTACGCCCGTGTTGACCCCCCTGCGCGAGGTGCTGGATGCCATGCGCACCGTGTGGCAGCGCCACGTGGTCGGCTACGACCTGCGCTCGCAGGTGGCCGGGGTGTGGGCCATCGGGCGCTTCTTCCGCTCGCTCGGGCTCTTCGGAGGGGACGATGCCAGGAACACGGACGACCCCTCTCAGCCGGTGCTCTCCACGCGTTCACGGGGCGCGACGCTCTTGGGGGCGGCCTCACTCGGGCTGCTCCTCGCGACCATCGCCCTCGCGTGGCGGCGGAGATCGAGCGGCCTCGCGCAGCGGCTCTCTCCCGACGCGCAGCGGGCCCGCGAGCTCTACGGCGCGCTCGAGCGGCGGCTCGCTCGAGTGGGTGTCCCTCGACCCCCTGCGAGGACACCCACCCGACACGCCGAGGCCCTGGCCGCCGCGGGGCGTCCCGGGGCGGACGTGGTCACAGCCATCACCGAGGCCTACGTGGCCGCGCGCTTCGGGACCGCTGGCCTGAGCGCGGGGGAGGCACGTCAGTGGCGCCGCCGCCTGCGTGAGGTGCGCTGAGCCTCCTCAGGGCCTGCGTCCCGGGGCTTCGAGGGACTCGGGGGCTCGCTGGGCGTCGGGTCCGGAACGTCAGCGCAGGCGGGTCAGGACTGCGTGGCGAAGAAGGCCGCCGCACCGCCGACGGCGAGCAGCACCAGGGCGACCACGAACCACTTGCCGGAGCCGCCCGAGGGTTCGGGCTGGGAGGCGGCTGGGGTGGGTGTCCCCGCAGACCCCGTTCCCCCACTCGCTGGGGTGGGTGTCCCCGCAGGCTTGCTCGGCGCGGGCGGCTTGGTGGCTGCCTTCCCGGGCTTGGCGGTTCCGGTGGGTGTCCCTGGAGCGGGCCCGAGGTCCACGCTCTGCGACTCGAGCTTCGCGATGCCCTCGTCCACGCCGGACTCGCGCCAGCCGGGGGCCCCGCCGCCGCTGTTGGCGCCCGCGTCGTCGCCGAAGCCAAAGCCGGCGTCACCGTCGTCCGCGAACCAGGAGGAGGGGTCTTCGAACGAGCCCGCGTCGAGGGGCTTCGCGCCGCCGTCGTCCGCGTCCACTGCGGGCATGAGGCCGCCGGTCGCGCCGCCGTCGCCGCCCAGCGAGGTGAAGCGCACCAGCTCCTCCTGGATGAGCTTGTCGATGATGGACTGCTGCCCCGCGGCCCCGCGCGGCTTGTCCTCGTTCTCGACCGCGTTCTTCACCAGCGACGCGATGTCGTACGACGTGACCTTGAGCTGGTGGCTGAACAGGAACCCGGCCAGCGCGTCGCTCATCTCGCGCGCCGTCTGGTAGCGGTCCGCCGGGTTCTTGGCGAGCGCCTTGGCCAGCACGCGCTCGAGGCTCTCGTCGGCCTCGGGGTTGATGGCCTGCAGGCTCGGCACGTTGGCCTGCTGCACCAGCTTCACGGTCTGGTAGTCCGAGTCGCCCAGGAACAAGCGGCGCCCGGCGATCATCTCCCAGAGCACGATGCCCATGGCGAACAGGTCGGCGCGCTCGTCCACGGCGTCACCGAGCGCGGCCTCGGGGGCCAGGTAGCTGAACTTGCCCTTCACCACGCCCGGGTCGGTCTTCTCGAGCTGCGTGCTGGCCTTGGCCAGACCGAAGTCCGTGACCTTCACCTCACCGCGCTTGCTGATGAGGATGTTCGGCGGCGAGATGTCGCGGTGCACGATGTCGAGGTCGTTGCCGTCGTCGTCGCACAGCTCGTGCGCGTAGCTCAGCCCGCGGCAGGCCTCCATCGCGATGTAGACGGCCTCCTTCATGGGCACGGGCCGACCCTGCTTCAGGAGCACCTCGATGATGGTCTTGAGGTTGGCCCCGTCCACGTACTCCATGACGATGAAGTACGTGTTGTCCGCCGCGCCGATGTCCAAGACGGACACGATGTTGGCGTGGTTCATGCGGGCGCCCAGGCGCGCCTCGTCCAGGAACATCCCGATGAAGTTCTCGTTGGAGGCGAGGTGCGGCAACACGCGCTTGATGGCCACGCGCTTCTTGAAGCCCTGCACGCTCATGGCGTCGCCGACGAAGACCTCCGCCATGCCACCGGCGGCGAGGCGCTCCACTACGCGATATCGCTGTTCGGCCATGTTCGGTCAGTACCTCGGGACGCTCTCTAACGGGATGCTCATGTGGCGTTCGTCGCGCCCGAAAATGCGATGTTTGGCCGCCAATAGCAAGTCTTGTGCGCACCCCTCGGACAGGTCACGCATCACGCAGCAACGTGCGCGCGATCTGCGAGATCTGGATCTCGTCCGTTCCGCCATAGATCTGGAGCACTTTGGCGTCACGGCAGAGCTGCTCCACGCGGTACTCGGCCATGTAGCCGTTGCCCCCGAACAGCTGCACCGCCTCGAGGCAGACCTCCATCGCGCTCTGAGCGCTGTAGAGCTTGGCGGCCGACGCTTCGGCGAAGTCCATGTGCTTCCCGTTGCCGGCCAGCTCGATCTGCCGGAACACCAGGTTCTGCACGTTCATGCGGGCCACCTCCATCTTGGCGAGCTTCAGCTGGATGAGCTGGAACTCGCCGATGGCCTTGCCGAACTGCACGCGCGTCTTGGCGTACTCGCGGCTCAGCTCGAGGCAGCGCTCGATGATGCCGAGGGCCATGGCCGCCACGCCGGTGCGTTCGCTGCCGAACGTGTCCTTGGCGCTCTTGCGGGCGCCGCCCTCTTCGCTCTCGCCCAGCAGGCGCGACCGGGGCACGCGCACGTCGTCGAGGAACAGCTGCCCGGTGGGCGAGCTGTGCATGCCCATCTTGCGCAGCGGCTTGCTCTGCTCGAGGCCCTTCATGCCGCGGTCGAGGACGAAGCTCACGATGGGTAGGTCGCCATCGGGTCCGGGCGCGCCCTCGAGCCGGCAGATGAACACGATGGTGTCGGCGTAGGGCCCGTTGGTGATGAAGGTCTTGCTGCCGTTCAGGATGTAGTCGTCGCCGTCGCGCCGCGCGCTGGCCCGCATGGAGCCGAACGCGTCCGACCCGCTGCCGGGCTCGGTGATGGCCCAGGCGCCCACCTTCTCGAGGGTGAGCAGCGGGGGAACGAACTCCTCCTGCTGCGCGAGCGTGCCCTTGCGCTCGATGGCGCCGGCCGTGAGCCCGATGCTGACGCCCATCGCCGTGACCATGCCGGGGCTGTGCCGGCAGAGCTCGATGATGGGGATCAGCTGCATGGCCATCGCGTCGGCCGACGGACCGTGGAAGCCCTCGCGCTCCTTCTTCTCGCGCACCTCGCCCTTCTTCTTGCGCTCGAGGTCGGCCAGGAACTTCCCCTTCGCCATGTCCCCAATACCGAAGGTCCGCATCATCTTGCGCAGCACGTCGTAGGGCGGGGTGTCGCCGTGCTCGAGCTCGTCGATCTGCGGGACGATCTCGGCCTCCACGAAGCGTCGCACCATCGACCGGATCTGCTTGTGTTGTTCGCTCCACTCGATCATCGGGCTGTCTCCTGTGCGACTCACCACGCGGTGAGCAGAGGAACAGGCTACTGATTGAGCGTTCATTCACAAGAGGGAACGTTCAGAGGACACCCATCCGAAGCCTGCTGAGCGCTCGGGGGGCGTTCCGTCTATGCTTCCTGCAATGGCCCAATCAGCGCGCCGACTCGCGACCTACGACGACCTGCTGGCGCTCCCCGACCACGTCGTTGGCGAGCTCATCCACGGGTCGCTCGACGTGCAGCCACGCCCGTCGCTGCCGCACGCGCGGGCCGCATCGCGCATGGGGGACGTCCTCGGTGGTCCCTTCGACCGCGGCTTCGGCGGACCTGGGGGATGGATCGTCCTCGACGAGCCCGAACTGCACCTGGGCCCCCACGTGCTCGTCCCCGACCTCGCGGGCTGGCGACGGGAGCGGCTCCCCGAAGTGCCCGAGACCGCTGCGACCGATGTCGCTCCGAACTGGGTCGCCGAGATTCTGTCGCCTTCGACGGCCGCCAAGGATCGCGTCGACAAGATGCGGCTCTACTTCGAGTTCGACGTCTCGCACGTGTGGCTGGTCGATCCCACGGCGCGCACGCTCGAGATCCTTCGTCGAGAACCGAGCGGGTTCGTGTTGGTGGGCTCGCACCGCGACGACGCGGTCGTTCGCGCCGAGCCATTCGATGCGATCGAGCTGCAGCTCGCGTGGCTCTGGGAGCGCTGAGCGGGACTCACGCCCGCGCGCGGACGGCGAGTGGGGCGGTGCTCGACGCCCACGGGAGGGCTCAGCGCAGGCCCGGGGGGCCGAAGCTCTCGTGGCCCCGGGTGCGCAGCTGCTCGAGGCGCCGCACGAGGGTGTCGCGCACGTCGCGGAAGCGGTCCAACAGGACGTCGCGGCGCACATCGAAGCTCACCAGCGTGGGGTCCTCGGTGGGCCAGTGCAGGCGCTCGAGGCCGCGCGGCAGGCCGGCGAGGACGTCGGGGCCGGCGAGGGAGACCACCAGGTCCACGCGCGAGAGGTCCACGCCTTCGAGGTGCCGCGGGCGGTGCTGACCGATGTGTAGGCCGTCTTCGTCGCGCAGGGTCTCCACCGCCAGCGGGTGCACCGCCTGGTTGGGCGAGACGCCCGCGCTGGTCACGTGCAGGCCGGGGAAGCGCTTCTGCGCCAGCGCCTCGGCCATGGGGCTGCGGGCGGCGTTGTGCATGCAGACGAAGAGCAGCCCACGCGCGGGCAGGAACACCGAGCTCACCGCGCGCCTCCGCGACCGTCTCGCCCCTCGCGGCCTTCGCGCCCGTCTCGGCCCCGCTCGCGCTCGCTCGCGTCCGTCTCCGAGTCGCCGGGGTCGCGTGGCCCGCTGGGGTCACGCGGGCCACCACTCAGCCTCTCGCTCACGAAGCTGGCCGTGTAGCGCACCAGCGGCACCACTTGCGCGTAGTCCATGCGCGTGGGCCCCACCACGCTGAGCGTGCCGTGGGCGTGCTGCCCGGCGTCGTACCGCGTGGCGATGAGCGAGATGTCCTCCACCGGGTGCAGGTTGGCCTCCGTGCCGATCAGCACCTGCACGCCGCCGGCCACGAGCGTGTCGTCCAGCAGGCCCAGCAGGCGCTCGCGGTCTTCGAACGCACGCAGGTAGCCGCGGATCTTCGCGGCGTCGCCGAACTCGGGCCGGTCGAAGAGGCGCTGCTGGCCCTCGATCAGCACGGTGCTGGGCGCGCTCGGCGCGCTGTCGGCGGCGGCCTCGATCAGCGCGCTCGCGTGGGCGCGCAGGGCGTCGTATTCGCCGCGGCGGTCTTCCTGGCGCGCGGCCAGGAAGTCGCGCAGCTGCCGGAGCGACTTGCCGGGCGCGTGCTCGGCCAGGAAGTTGTTCAGCCGCTCGAGCTCGCTCGCCTCGACCCCCTGGGGCAGGGTCAGCACGCGGTTCTGCACGGTGCCCGCGCGCGTGACCAGCACCGCCAGCACCTGCTCGGCGCGCAGCAGCATGAAGCGCAGCTGGTCGAGCTCTTCTTCTTCGGGCTTGGGGCGCGTGATGACCGACACCGCGCCCGTCAGCGAGCTGAGCAGCTCACCGGCCTCCTGCACCAGGTCGGCGTGTGGACCGAGCGTTCCGAGGCGCTTGCCCACGGCCCGGCGATGCGCGCTCGACACCGCCTTGATGCTCACCAGCGCGTCCACGAAGGCACGGAAGCCGGTCTCGGACGGGATGCGCCCCGAGCTGGTGTGCAGCTGCACCAAGTAGCCCGCGTCTTCGAGGTCCGACAGCACGTTGCGGATGGTGGCCGGCGAGAGGTCGATCTCGTAGGCCGATTGCAAGCGGCCCGACGCCACGGGCTCGCCAGTCGCGATGTACTCGGTGACGGCGGCGAAGAGGATGCGACGTTGACGCTCGGAGAGGGCGGGGGCCACTGGCTCACACCTTGTCATATTCGTTGGTGGGATGTGCTCCGGAAAGAGGGGGGCTGGGGAGCGGCGGGGTGTTGTCGAGGTGCCCCTTGCGCTCCGGAGGGCTGGGCAACAAGGTTGGGTCTCCATGTGATTCACGTCGCCTGACCCCGAACCGCGTACCGTCTGCGTCATGCCGCCCCGACTACACCGGCGGTCGAACGAGACGATTCGCCCCGATGGATCTCAGCGTGCGAGTGTGGACATGGGCAGAATTCAACTGGATGGTGCGGCGTTCGCGTTCGGCGACGGCGAGCCCTTGTTTCGAGGGGTGAGCCTGGCCTTCGAGCCTGGCTGGACGGGCGTCGTGGGGCCGAACGGTGGCGGGAAGAGCACGCTCTTGCAGGTGCTGGCGGGGCAGCTCGCGCTGGGCGCCGGCTTCCGCCATGGGCCGGCGTCCGAGGACGTGGTGCTGTGCTCGCAGCGCGTGGACGAGCCCAGCCCGGAAGTGCGCGCGCTCGCGGGATCGCTCGAGCGGCGAGCGCTGCGCTGGCAGGGGGTGCTGGGCCTCCATGCCCAGCAGCTGGATCGTTGGGAGTCGCTGAGCCCCGGCGAGCGGCGGCGCTGGCAGCTGGGCGCGGCGCTCTCGGCAGAGCCCGAGGTGCTGCTGCTGGACGAGCCCACCAACCACGTGGACGTGGAGGCGCGCGAGCACATCCTGGGGGCGCTGAGCCGCTTCCGTGGGGTGGGTGTCCTCGTGTCGCACGACCGCGCGCTGCTCGACGCCTTGGTGCAGCAGATCGTGTGGCTCGAGGATGGCGTGGCGCGCGTCTACCGCGGCGGCTACGCCGAGGCGCGGGCACAGCGTGAGCGTGAGCATGAGAGCGCGGTGGCGATGCGCGACGGGCTGCGGGCGCAGCAGCGCGAGCTCGACCGCCGCGTGGCCGAGGAGCGTCGCGCGGCGGAGGCGGCCAGCCGCAACATCGGCGCGCGGACACGCATGAAGAGCCCGCGCGACAACGACGCCCGCGGTGCGCTCGCGAAGGGGCAGGTCATCCAGGCCGCGAAGACGCTGTCGCAGCGCGTGTCGGATACTCGGAGCGAGCGCGAACGGGTGGAGCGGGCGCTCGCGGGCTCGTTCGTGCGCAAGCCGCTCGGGCGGTCGCTGTTCGTGGCCTACGAGCCGGCGCCCAAGGGACGGCTCGTGACGTTGACGCGCGCGGCGATCACCCGCGGCGAACGGGTGGTGTTGCGCGACGTCTCGCTGGTCGTCGAGCGCGACACGCGCCTGCACCTGCGCGGGCCGAACGGGGCCGGCAAGAGCACGCTGCTCGAGGCCCTGCACGACGCGAGCGGGCTGCCCCCCGAGCGCGTGCTGTGGCTGCCGCAAGACCGCGAGGCGCGCGACGGTCCTGCCCTCCTGCGCGAGGTGCAGGCGCTCCCGAACAGCGCGCGTGGACGTGTCTTCGAAGTGCTGGCCGCGCTCGGCACGCCGCCCGAGGTGGTCATGCGCACGCCGCAGCCGTCGCCCGGCGAAGCCAAGAAGCTGGAGCTGGCGCTCGGCCTCGCGCGCGACGTGTGGCTCGTGATGTTGGACGAGCCCACCAACCACCTCGACCTGCCGAGCGTGGAGCGGCTCGAGGCCGCGCTCGGTGGCTATCCCGGCGCGCTGGTGCTGGCCACCCACGACCTCGCGTTCGCGCAGGCCACGTGCAGCACGTCCCTGACCATCGAGGACGGTCGCCTGAGTTGAACGGACGACGCGCTACTGCGACGCGCCGCCGATGCGGATGCGGTCTCGCGTGACGTTCTCGTCCCACTCGGCATCCCAACCGATGTAGTGCACGCGCACCTCGGAGCTGCCGTAGGGCGCGTCCACCACGTCGGCGAGGTACCAGCTGCCGCGCCACTCCACGTGCACGCGCTGGCCGGCCGGGAGAGGCTGATCCGCGGTGGGCGTGTAGCCGCCGGGGTCTTGCTGCGTGCCCGTGTTCTCGACGGACTGACCGCTCTCGTCCACGAAGCTGTCCGGCTGGATCAGCTCGGTGGGTGGCGCGATGACCTCGCCCTCGGTGCGGATGCGCAGCGCGTCCACGGCCTCGTCCCACTCGTCGCCCCAGCCGTCGTAGTGGATGTGGTACTGCCCGCCGTCCAACACGGCCACGATGGTCGCGGCGTACCAGCTGCCGCGCCACTCCACCTGCACGTGCTGCCCCACCTGATAGCGCGCGCTGGCGAGGGTCTCGGCCTCGCTGGCCGTGGTGTAGGTGGCCCCGCCGCCGCAGCCCACACCGACGCTGGCGAGGATGCCCAAGAGGCACGACGGGAGCAGCGCGAAGCGAGCTCGGGGGTGTGTGCGAACTGGCATGGACGATGGGCGAAACATGGCGTTACGGTGTCATACGGGGTCCCTCTCCGATAGCTTCCCCGGCGCCCGAGCCGCCATGTACCGCACTCCGCAACGACCCGAAGCGCCACGCGACGACATCGAGCGCATCGAGATCTCGCGCTACACCAAGGCGTGGCGTGCCTTCGCGTTGGTGATCGCCATCGGGATGATCACCCCCATCGTGCCCATCGCGTGGATGGGTCTCGCAGACCACCTGCTCTCCGCGGGAGCGAGCGCGGTGTTCGGTCTCATCGTGCTCGTCATGACGTTCACGTTGCTGCGCGACGTGGTGGCGGTGGAGGCCAACTACACGCAGGGCGAGGTGACGATCATTCCTCCGCGGGGTCCGCAGCGGCGTGTCGCCTTCCGCGACATCGAGGGGGTGGACACCGACTCGATCAGCGACTCGGAGCTGATCCGCGTCACACTGGAGACCCGCGCAGGGGTGGTGCACGTGCTGGACGGGATGAACGTGGACGAGGCGGTCACGCGCATCGAGGCCATGCGGGAGAAGGCGGCGCGCCTCGCCGAGGAGGCGGCGCGAGCCCGAAGCGAGCGTGAAGGCGCGTCGCGCTGACGGGAGAGAACGGCACGCCGGGGGCTGGCCATGCTGCTGCGGCTGCCCATGGCGCTGGTGCGCGAGCGGCGAGTTCGTGGTCCGACCCTTCGAGAAGCCCGAGAAGCGCGTCGTCCTCGCGCACGTCGAGCAGGTCTGAACCTCGGGCGAGGAACAGCCGGTTGCGGACAGGCACACTCGGCGATCATGCTGGGCCGGTGAGCGCGACGGAACCGGACAGCGAGGCGCAGCGCGTGCTGCGCGCGGACATCGAGGCGCTGACCCTGGCGCTCGACAAGCTGGGGGTGCGCGTGCGCGAGGAGCCCTTGCCCGAGCCTTCGCGTGGCGGCCTCGCCCGGATTGGGACGCAGCGCGTGTGCTTCGTGCCGCGCGACGGGAGCCTCGACGTCAAGCGCGGGACGCTGCTGGACGCGCTGCGGCGGCTGCCGACCGACGACCTGTTCCTGCACCCGCGCCTGCGGGGCTTGCTGACCGACGATTGATGGCCGGCGGCGAGGGAGCCGCGCACTTCGCGCTTCCCGCCGGTTGTGGGGTCGTGGAACACTGCCAACGGCTCCACTTTCTCGGGTAATCGGTGGTCTCGGGGGTCGAGCCAAGGATTCCGACGTTCAAGGCGTCGGAACTTCTCTCGTTGGCGGGCGTCAGCCCTCCATGCCGCGTCTCGAGCGCTCCCGCTCACCCTGGAGTCCCATGCCCCACAGCAGCTCTTCCTCTCTGCTCTGCGCCGTCCCGCGCTCGCTCTTGACGCCCCTCTTGGTGCTGTCGCTGGGAGCCTGCGGCGGGGCCCCCGACGAGACGAGCGCGACGGTGGCCACGGCCCGGGCGGTCCGCGGGGCGCTCGGCGAAGGGGCCCCCACGCTGCGGCGCCTGGCCCCGGGGGAGGCGCTGACCATCACCGGCGATGGTGTGGCCTGGGTGGAGCTGGACTCGGGTCCGCGTGTGCTGGTGTCCACGGGGGCGCAGCTGTCGGTCGACGGCGAGGGCGTGCTGATGGTGGACGGCGGGCGCGTGTACGTGGAGGTGGCCCCGCGCGATGCCCTGACCGTGCGCTTCGGGACCGAGAGCGAGGGGCTCGAGCTGCGCCTGAGCGACGCGGCCGTGTCCCTCGAGAGCACGCCGCAGCGCAACGTCTACGTGGTGCGCGGCGAGGTGACCTACAGCACCGTGGGCGGCAATGCTTCGGGGCCCTTGGCCACGGGCGAGCGCTTCACGGTGGGCAGCGACGCCCCCGTGCCAGCCACCCTGTGGGACGACTGGACGGGTGGTCTGGCCGAGCCGGGCGGCGCGCGCGAGCAAGGCAGCGGGGTGGGTGTGCTGGAAGCCCGTGTGCCCGACGAGCTGGGCCTCGCGCGCTGGCCGCTGGTGGTGCGCCGCCTGAGCGTGCAGGTGCACATCGAGGGTGACCTGGCCATCACCAACGTGGAGCAGGAGTTCTTCAACCCCGCGAGCGAGGTGGTGGAGGGGCTCTACCGCATCTCCGTGCCCGAGCAGGCCGTGCTGCAGCGCTTCGCGGTGGACCGCCGCGGGCGCTTGGTGGACGGCTACATCAAGGAGAAGGCCCAGGCGGCGCGCCAGTATCAGGCGCAGGTGTACGCGGGCTCCACGCTGGACCCCGCGCTGCTCGAGTGGGACGCCCCGGGGCGCTATCGCGCGCGCATCTATCCCATTCAGCCGGGCGCCACGCGCCGCATCGCCATCCGTTACGTGGAGTGGCTGCGCCGTCCCGCCGAAGGGCAGCCGCGCGTCTATCGCTTTCCCATGGGCGCAGGCGGCGACGCGCCGCTGGTGTCGGAGTTCGAGTTCTCGGCCGACGTGAGCGAGGCGCTCGCCGGTGAGGTGCGTGCCGGGCACGGCGCGCGTGTGGAAGACGGGAGCGTGGTGCTGCGGCGCAGCGACTTCAGCCCGCGCAGTGACCTCTTCATCGAGCTGGTGGACGGCGACGACACGCCGAGCGGCGTGCAGGCCTATCGCGCGGAGCACCAGGCGCCGCCCGGTGACCCGAGCGCGCCCGTGGCCACCAACGAGCCCGAGAGCGACTACTGGTACCTCCCGCTGGTGCTGCCGCGCGACCTGCTGGAAGGCGAGAACCCAGCGGCAGGCATCGACCTGGTGCTGGTGGCGGACGTCTCGGCGGCCACCGAGAGCACGCAGCTCGAGCTGGGGCGCGGGGTGATCGAGGCGCTGGCGGCGCACCTCTCGCCGGAGGACCGCGTGGCGATCGTGGCGAGTGACCTGCGTTTGCGCGCGGTGACCAACGAAGCCGTGGGGCTCGGGCCCGCCAGCCCGGAGCGCGTGGAGGCCCTGCTCGATGGGCTCGCGCGCGTGCCGAGCGGCGGCGCGAGCGACCTCGGCGCGACGTTGGCCGAGGCCGCGGCGCTGCTCGACCCGGCGCGGCCGGGGGTGGTGATCTACGTGGGCGACGGCGCCCCGACCGTGGGTGAGCTCGAGGCCGACGCGCTGCTCGAGCGCGTGGCGCGCCTGCCGCGTCCGCTGCGTGCGTATGCCGTGGCCGTGGGCTCCACTGCGGAGCTCGGCCTGCTCGAGACGATCACGCGGGGCTCGGGCCTCGCGCGCCGCGTGGAGACGCGCGCCGAGGGGGCACGAGTCGCCATCGAGCTGCTGGGTCACGCGCGACGCCCCGTGGCGCAGCGCGTCGAAGTGGAGGTCGGCAGCGGCATCGAGCAGCTCTTCCCGCGCCGCCCGGTGGACGTGGTGATGGGCGACCCGCTCAACATCGTGGGGCGCGTGGATGGGACCCCGCCCACGTCGGTCACGGTGCGCGGTGAGCTGCGCGGCCAGCCCTTCGAGCGCAGCTTCGACGTCGAGACCCAGACCATCTCGGACAGCGGCGACCTGCGCCTGCGCTGGGCCTCGGAGCGCCTGCACCAGTTGTTGCTGTCGGGCGAGGGCCGCCAAGAGATCGCGGATCTCGGCACGCGCTACGGCCTGATCACGCCCTTCACCAGCTTCTACGTGCCCAGCGAGGCGGAGCTCAGCCAGCTGGGCCCGCGTGCCGCGGAGCTGATGGAGGACGTGCGCTACGCGCGTGCGGACGAGAGCAGCCCGCTTGGCGCCCTCTTCCTGCCGCTGGCCCTCGCGGGTTGTTCTCAGAGCGAGCCGTCATCGGCGGCGCCCGTGGCGCCCGAAGAGGCCGAGCTGAGCGGTGGGAGCGGGCAGATGTACCGCCAGGCCGACGAGGCGACCGCGGAGGCCCCGGCGCCGCCGCCCGGCGCGATGCCGACCGGCACGCCGACCCCCATGCCGATGCCCAGCACACCGACGGCCTCCACGACGGCGCCGTCCGACGACGCGCAGCGTGGGCGCATGGCCCCCGAGCCCGAGGCCGCCGCCAACGCGTACGGGGCAGGGTTCGCGAATGCTCCGGTGGAAGCCGCGCCAGTCGCGGCCCAAGCGCAGCCCGCAGCCCCCGTCACGGATCAGGTCGTGGGGCTCGGCTACGTGGGTGACGGCTCGTTCCGCGACGCCACGGGCAGCTCGCGAGGTCCCAGCTCCGGCACTGGCGTCGGGGGCGGGGGCCTCGGTGAGCGCCGTGCGGCAGTCGCCCACGCGGCCTCGCCAGCGCGCACGACGCGCCCGCGCCAGGAGTCTGCGCGCCCCGACAACGCCTCGGGGGAAGAGTCGCGCAGCCGGAACACGGAGGACAACGAGCGCGACCTGCACGGCCTGCTCGCGGGCCTCGACGCGGACCGCCTGACCCTCACCACCACGCTGACGATCGAGCGAACGCCCAACCACGAGCGCAGCCGCTGCTCGGACGCGTCGCGCGCCTCGCTCGAGGACCGCGAGGCCCTGTGGCGCGAGCGCCTCTCGGCGGAGAGCAACGCCTACGGCTGGCTGCAGGTCTACCAGCAGGCCGTGGCGCGCTGCGAGGCGAGCCGCTGGCAGGAGCGCCGGCGCCTGCTCGACCTGATGCTGGTGCGCGCCGGCAGCATCGCCGAGATGTTGCCGCTCTATCACGCGTCCAGCAGCGCCAGCGTGCGGACCTACCTGCGCAACGCCATCGTGCGGCGCGTGCGCACCCCCGACGACCTGCGCCTGGTGCGCCGCACCTTCGGGGCCAGCGTGGACGCGGAGATGATCGAGCGCGCGCTCACGGCCGCCACCACGGATGCTGCGAAGGTGCGCGTGCTGCGCCGGCTCATCACGCAGTTCCCCACGCACATGGAGCTGCAGCTGCAGCTGCTGGAGCTGCTGGAGCGCATGGGTCAGACCGCCGAGGCCCGCCGGCTCGCGCGCGTCATGCGGCAGAACCCGCTGGCCGACGCGGGGGTGCGCACCGCCATCGGTGAGCTCTACCTGCGCCTCGACGACGAGGCCGAGGCGCGCCGCGTGTTCAGCGAGATCGTGGAGTTCGCGCCGCGTGACGAGCTGGCCCGCCGTCGCCTTGGTGACCTGTACCGCGCGCACGGCTGGTTCGACGAGGCCTACCGTCAGTACCAGACGCTCGCGGCCATTCGCCCCGACGACACCAGCGTGAACCTGCTGCTGGCACAAGCGGCGGCGGGGGCTGGACGCGTGGACGAGGCGCTGCGTCTCGAGCAGGCCCTGGCGCAGACGGGCCAGCCCGGTGAGGCCGTGGGCTTGGCGCGCACCGCGCTGCTGTGGTCCTCCGTGCGCTTCGCCGAGCTGCGCGCCGCGGCCCGTGCGGCCAACGACACCGACGGACTCGCGGCCCTGGTGGCACGCATGCGCCGCAGCGGGGTCATGGGCCAGGCCTCTCCGCTGCGCGCGTCGCTGGTGTGGTCGCACCCCGACGCCAACCTGGGCCTGTGGGCGGGCTACCCCGGCCTCAACCTCTCGCGGCCGGTGGACCTCACGCCCGAGTACGGCATCGAGGTGTTCGACGTGCGCGAGGTGGAGAACGGCACCTACCGCGTGGAGGTGCGTCGCCAGGGGGATCGTCACCTGACCGCCGTGGACGCGAAGCTCGTGGTGGTGTGGCGCGAGGGCGCGGCCGACGAGCGGGTGGAGATCCGCAACCTGCGCTTCACCAACGACCAGCGCTCCTTCGGCTTCACCATCGCCGGAGACACGCTTAGCGAAGCGCCGACCACCGCGCCGCCCGGCGTGCGACCGCCGCCTGCGGGTGGTCCCCGTCCCACGCCCGTGGCTCCCGTCACGCGGGGGGAGCGCTGAACCATGGATACCCGTCAACTCACGTCGCTCACGTCGCTCATGCCGCAGGGCCGCTCCATGCACCTTCGCACCTCACGCCGCGCGCTCCCGAGCGTCCTCGCCCTGCCCGTCGTCTCGTCGCTGCTGTTCGCGCTCGCGGGCTGTGGCGGCGGTGAGCCCCCGCCTGCGGCCACCGTGGGCCTGGTGCAGCCCGTGCGCGCGGCCGTCACGCTCACGCGCCAAGAGCACGACACCACGGCGCGCGGAGCCACGCGTGTGGAGACCGGCGCCACCATCGCCACGCCCGACGGCGCGCGCGCCACGTTCACGCACGACGCGGGGCCCTGGTTCCTGCTGGACCGCAGCACGCGGGTGACCGCCACGCTCGAGTCCGTCCGTGTGGACGCTGGCCAGGTCTTCGTGGATGCCCGCGTGGACCAAGCGCTGAGCGTGGAGTCGCCGCACGGCACCGTCAGCGTGCAGAACGGCGCCATGGCCGTGAAGGTGGGCGAGGAGCGCACCGAGGTCTACTGCGCCAGCGGCGAGGTGGTCTATCGCAGCCAAGGTGGCGAGGGACGCTTCGCCCAGGGCGAGACGCTGATCCTCACGGCGACCACGGCCGAGGCCGCGCCCGCTGCCTTGTGGGACGACTGGACCGGCGGGCTCGCCGACCCGAGCCCGCGTCCGCCGGCTGCTGCGGGGTACATCGGTCAGCTCACCGGGCGACGCCTCGAAGAGCGCGGGGTGGCGCGCCGGCCGCTGAGCATGCGCTCACACGACGTGCAGGTGAGCCTCGACGGCGAGCTCGCGCGCACCGAGGTGGTGCAGACCTTCTTCAATGGCTACGACGACGCGCTCGAGGCGGAGTACCGCCTGCGCCTGCCCGATGGCGCCGTGGTGGAAGCCTTCGAGGTGGACCAAGGGGCCGGCTTCGTGCCTTCGGCCGTGCAGCAGCTGCCGATGGGGCAGGGCTTCGCGCCGCCGTACATTCCGCCGGGCATGCCGAACGCGCGCCTGTCGTACGACGGTCCGCAGCGTGTGCGCGCGCGTGTCTATCCCATCAACCCCGGCGCCGTGGTGCGCGTGAAGGTGGCCTACACGGAGTGGCTCACGCGCACCGCCAACACGCGCACGTACGTCTACCCCATGCGCAGCGAGGGTGAGCCGCCGCTGGTGGGCGAGCTGCACCTCGCGGTGAACCTGGGGACGTCCAACGGCGCCGTCACGCGCGCGGGCATGGGCGCGCTCACCGAGGGCGGCAACGTGGTGCTGCGCCGCAGCGACTTCCGCCCGCGTGCGGACTTCACGCTGGACGTGCTCGACACCGAAGAGAAGACCGAGGTGGCGCAGGCCCCGCACGTCTACACCTACCGCGTGGCCTCTACGGCCGTGGACCCGGTCACGGGCGCACCCGGGCCGGAGGAGACGTTCGTGGCCGTGGACCTGCCCACGCACGAGCTGGCCCCCTCGGAAGAAGACGTGCCGCTCTCGCTGGTGATGCTGGTGGACACCTCCGGGGCCACCGAGCCCGAGGAGCTGGAGCTGGCGCGCGGCCTGGTGGAGCACGTGCTGCAGCAGCTGGCGCCCACCGACCGCGTGGCGCTGCGCTTCGGCGACCTGGTCACGCGTGCTCCCGAGGGTGATGCGGCGGGGCTACAGCCGGCCACGGCCGAGCACGCCGAGCGACTGCTGACGGCGCTCGGCAGCGCGCAGCTCGGCGGCGCCACCGACCTCGGCACCATGCTGCGCGGCGCGGCCAGCGTGCTCGAGGGGGCGCCGCGCGCGGCGGTGCTGTACCTGGGTGACGGCCAGCCCACCACGGGCGCGCTCGACGCCACCAGCATCCGCACTGCGCTCTCGCAGCTGCGGCGCGCGCCGCGCTTCTTCGCGCTGGGCCTCGGTGACGACGCCAACGTGGACCTGCTGCGCGCCGTGATGGGCGAGAGCAGCGCGCGCACGGTGGGCTCGCGCGACGAGCTCAGCGCCGCCGTGCTGGCGACGCTGACCGACGCGGCGCGCCCCATGCTGCGCGGCGTGACCGTGGACCTCGGGCCCAGCGTGGAGCGCATCTACCCGCGCGGCGCGCTGACCGTGCCCGACAGCGGGCGCCTGCGGCTGTTCGGTCGCCTGGTGGACGAGGTGCCCGAGGCGGCGCGCGTGCGCGGCTCGCGTGACGGCGCCGAGTTCGACGAGACCTTGCCGCTGACGGTGACCGAGGTGACCGCGCCGGACGTGCGTCGCCGCTGGGCCGTGGCGCGCCTCAACGAGCTGCTCGACGAAGAGGCGGGACGCGAGGCGCTCGTGGCCATCGGCCTCGAGTACGAGCTGCTCACCCCCTGGACGTCGCTGGTGGTGGGCGGTGGCAAGGGCGAGGCCTATGGCTTGGTGCCGGACTTCGACCTCAACCCCATGGACTTCAGCTGGCAGCTCGGCGGCCGTGCGCCCTCGGTGCCCGTGGCCGAAGAGGGCTGGCGACGGCGCGGTCCGGCTGCCCAGCCCGCCCCGACCGAGAACTCGGCGGAGAGCACGTGGGTGAGCCGCGTGTCTTCCGGCGCCGGCGCGGCGGACACCGCGACCGCGCCCACTGGCGATGGAGGCTACGCCCAGGCCGCCGTGGGTCGTGCCCTGCGCCTCGGCGCGCGCGGCCCCAACGCTTGCTACGAGCGCAAGCTGCTGATTCGCCCGGACCTCGAGGGCCAGGTCACCGTCGCGGTCACGGTGGACGGAACCGGGACCGTCAGCGCCGCCACGTTGATTCGCTCCACGCTCGGCGAAGACGACGTGGACGCCTGCGTGGTCCAAGAGGTGCGCGGCCTGCGCTTCCCCGCCACCGAGGGCGGCAGCGTCAGCATCCAGCACACCTTCACCTTCAGCGCGGCGGACCGGGCCATCGGGACCCGGCGCGCGTGCAGCGATGCGTCGCGGCAAGACCTGAGCGTGCGGCGTGCCTTGTGGCGCGAGCGCCTGGCGTCGAGCGGCGGTGTCGGTGGAGCCCTCTCGGTCTACCGCGAGGCGCTCGCGCAGTGCGAGCTCAGCGACTTCCGCGCGCGCCGTGCCCTGCTGGACATGATGCTCACGCACGTGGGTGGCGAGCGCGTGTACCTCGCGGCCGCCTTCCCCGCCGACAGCGCCGCGGGCAGCTACTTGCGCGCCGTGGTCTTGCGTTCGCTGGGCAGCGCCGCCCAGGTGGAGGCCGCGCGCCGCTTGCTGGGCCTCGACGACGCCAACATCGACTGGAGCGTGTTCGACCGGCTCTACCGCCGCGCCGCGAACCCGGCCGCGAAGCTGCGCCTCGTGCGCCGCTGGCTCGAGATCGCGCCCGACGAGATGGACCTCCGCCTGCGCTTGCTGCAGCTGCTGGAGGAGACCAACGCGCTGCCCGAGGCGCGCCGCCTCGCGTGGGCCCTGCGCGCCGACCCCCTGGCCGATGCCGCCGTGCGCACCGCCGTGGGTGAGTTCTGGCTGCGCCAAGAGCGGCCCGATGAAGCCCGCCGGGTGTTCAGCGAGATCGTGGAGCGCGCGCCGCTCGACCCGTGGGCCCGCCGCCGCCTGGGCGACCTCTACCGCGCTCACGCTTGGCCGGACGACGCCTACCGCGAGTACCGGGCCCTCGCTCAGCTGCGCCAGGGTGACCCCGAGGTGAACCTGCTGCTGGCGCGCGCCGCCGCCGACGCGGGCCGCGTGGACGAAGCCCTGCGCCTCGAGCAGCGCGTGGCCGAGGCCGCCGACGGGGACTCGAGCGAGGGCGAGGCTGCCATCGCCCAAGCCTGGACGCGGGTACGCCTGGCCCTGCTGCGCGCCGAGAGCGACGACCCGGCCATCGACGCCGCGGTGCTGCGCCGCCTGCGCCACTCGGGGGCCCTGCGCTCGCCGCCCGAGCTGTTCGCGGCCATCACCTGGGCCCACCCGGACGACGTGATCGGCATGACCGTGGCCTACGCGGACGCCCCGGACCGCTTCGAGCCGGTGACCTTGATCAGCCCCTCGCACGGCATCGACGCCCTCAGCCTGGCCGATCTCGACGAGGGGGCACTGCGCCTCGCCTTCGAGCGGGGCGGCCGGGAAGACCTACGCCCCACCGAGGCCACGCTCACGGTGGTGCTGGGCCTCGGCACGGAGCAGGAGCGTATCCTCCGCGAGACTGTGCGCCTCGATCGTGAGACACGCCGGGTGGTCATGCGCCTCGACGCGGGGGCCCTGACGCGCGAGCCCGCCGGTGGCACGAGCCCTCCGGCGCGAGAGACCACCGCCACGCCGTAGCAGAGAGGGTCTATCAAGGCGGGCGGCATCAGCCTATGCTGCCGCCGCCGTGTCCACGAACGCTCCACCGCCGGTGTCCCTCGGCCGCTACCGAGTGCTGCGTCGCCTCGGTAAGGGCGGCATGGCGGAGGTGTTCCTGGCGAAGACCACGGGCGCCGAGGGCATCGAGAAGGTGCTGGTGGTCAAGCGCGTGCTGCCGCAGTTCGCGCGCAACGAGCACTTCCTGACCATGTTCGTGGACGAGGCCAAGGTGGCCACGCGCCTGAACCACCCGAACATCGTGCAGGTCTACGCGTTCGAGCGCGTGGAGGGCGAGTTCCTCCTGGCCATGGAGTTCGTGGACGGCGTGGACCTCGGTCGGCTGAGCGCGGCGAGCAAGCGGCAGGGCGAGCGGCTGCCCTACGGGCTCTCGGCCTACATCGTCCACGAGGTCACCAAGGGCCTCGACTACGCCCACAAGCGCAAGGACTCGCACGGCGAGTCGATGGACATCGTGCATCGCGACGTGTCCCCGCAGAACGTGCTGCTGGGCTACGACGGCATCGTGAAGGTGGCGGACTTCGGCATCGCCAAGGCGAAGCTGGTCACGGAGGACGACGGGGTCATCAAGGGCAAGTTCAGCTACATGTCCCCCGAGCAGGCCAAGGGGCAGCCCGTGGACCGGCGCAGCGACGTGTACTCGCTGGGCGTGCTGCTGGCTGAGCTGCTGATGGGGCGCCCGATGTTCCCTGGCTTGCAGGGCATGGAGGCGCTCGAGCCAGCCCGCGAGGGGCGCGTGACCTTCCCGCAGGATGTGGATCCGGACGTGCCGGACGCCCTCGACCGCATCGTGCGCCGCGCGCTGCACCCGGACCCCGAGCAGCGCTTCCAGACGGCGCGGTCGCTGGGCAGCTCGCTCGCCCAGTTCCTGCACGACTCGTCGGTCCTGTGGGACGCCGAGGCCCTCGAGCAACAGCTGGCCCGGCTGCTCCCGCGCGCGCACGCCAGCGTGGAGGACCCGCGCTCGCGCGATGGGATGACCTTCGCGGGGCACACCATCAACGCCGGCTCGCTGGCCGTGGAGCGCGAGCTGCGGGAGCGGCGCCGCGTGGTGGTGGTGGCCGGCCGCGTGCGGGACGGGAGCTCGCTGACCGACCCCGGGCAGCTGCCCAGCGTGGACCAGGCGGCCGCGCGCATCCTGGCGGACCTCGCCTACAAGAACGACGCCGTCCTATCGTGGGAGGACGGGGTCGAGAAGTCTCAATTTCGATATGTGATCGGGCTCGGGCGAACCACCCCCCAAGACGCGCTGCGCGGCGTGTCGTTGGCCTTCGACGTGGTCGAGGCGCTGCACGGTCTCTCCGCCGACCTCTTCGCCCCCATCACCGCGTCGCTGGCGGTGTCTTCGGGCATCGTGACCACGGTGCGCGACGGGCAGGGCCGCCTGCTGCGCTACGCGCCGGTCGAGTCCGCCCTGGCGATGGCCGACAAGCTGGCCAACGACGGGAACGCCGGCACGGTGCGCGTGACGGGGGACGTGTATCGCCTGGTGCGCCGCGACTTCCGCATGGACGAGGAGCACTCGGAAGAGGTGGTGCTGGAAGACGGCGTCCGCATGCGCTCCTATCGCGCCATCGGGGCCCGCACCCGTGAGGAGCGCGCCGTGGACACGCGCCACAGCCTGGGGGCCGAGGGCCTGGTGGGCCGCATCGCCGAGCAGGAGACCATTCGCGCGCTGTATCGCGAGGCCGAGAGCACCGGCCGGGCCGTCTTCGCCGCGGTCGTCGGCGAGCTGGGCGTGGGCAAGTCCGCGCTGGTGTCGGCGGCGCTCGACTCGCTCGACCCCATGCCGGGCATCCTGTCCACGGAGTGCGGCTTCGGCACCAGCGACCTCCCGTTCTCGAGCCTGGCGGCGCTCATCCGCGACATCTTCTTCATCTCGGACGACGCGGAGCGGGCCCAGGTCCGCGAGCAGATTCGCTCCTCTCTGCAGGCCGTGGTCATGGACGGCGACCGGCGCGACCTGATCGAGCGCGGTGTCCAGACCCTCCTCGGCAGCGCCGACGAACGCGCCGCCGAGCTGACCCACGAAGAGCGCACGCGTGACGTGGTGCACGCCATCGAGCTGCTGCTGCGTCACCTCGCCAAGGGCGGGCCCATCGTGGTCTGGCTCGACTCGCTGCAGTGGGCGGACAGCGCCTCGCTCGAGCTGCTGCGCACCATGAGCCAGGGCATTCACCGCAGCCCCGTGCTGATCCTGGTGGCCACGCGCCCGGAGGCCCGCACCGCGGCGGCGCTGCGCGGCGTGCCCGTCATCGAGCTGGGCGAGCTCGACACCGTGGAGCGCCGAGAGATCGTGCGGCGCTGCTTCCGCGGCGCGGAGGTCCCCGAGGACGTGGTGCGCGCCATCGTGGAGCGCGCGGGCGGGAACCCCTTCCACATCCAAGAGCTGGCCGACGCCCTGCTGGAGCGCGGTGTCGTTCGTGTCGTGGACGATACGCAGGGAGTATCAACAGTAGTCCGCGACAGCAGCGTGCCCATCTCGCTGCCCAGCTCGCTCGAGGGCGTGGTGGCCTCGCGGCTCGACGAGCTGGAGGAGACCACGCGCCGCGCTCTGCGGTGGCTGGCCGTAGCGGGGTCGGGCCTCGAAGAGCGTCAGCTCGTGAAGATCGCCGGCGCGGAGGTGCAGGCCTCCATCCAAGAGCTGCTCGAGCGCGGCTTCCTCGTGCGCCGCACCAACGGCACCCTGGCCTTCGCCAGCGGTGTGGTGCGCCAGGTGGCCTATGAAGGCGCCGAGCCCGACGACCGCCGCCGCATGCACCGACGGGTGGCCGACTACTTCCAGTCGGTGCCCGGCTCACCCGCTGCGCGCATCGCTCACCACCTCGAGCAAGCCGGCGAGCTGGCCGCTGCGGCCCACGCCTACCTGGAAGCCGCCGAGCTGGCCAGCGCCATCTTCGCCAACGCGAGCGCCCTCGGGCTGTACGCGAAGGCCCTGCAGCTGTTCACCCACGACCCCGAGGCGCGCTTCGCCGCCCACGCGGGCCGCGAGCGCATCCTCCGCTTCCTGGGCCAGAACGACGAGCAGGTGCGTGAGCTCGACGCGCTCGAGTCGTTGTCACGGCACCCCGAGGTCGCCCCCGCGCTGCGGGCGTTCGCCCTGAACCGGCGCGCGCGCTTCGAGATCGATCGGGGCTCGCTCGCCCGCGCCCAGCAGCACCTGGACCAGGCCCGCACGCGCGCCATCGCCGAGGGGGACCGCGGCGCCGAGATTGATACCATTCGCATGCTCGCCGAGGTGGCGCGCGATCGCGGGGCCTCGGCCCGGGCCCTGGCGCTGTGCGACGAGGCGCTCGGACGGGCGGGTGTGCTGCCCGACTTCCTGCCCGCGCGCGGGCTGGTCCTGATCCAGAAGGGCATCGTGCTCGAGCGTGCTGGCCATGCCCGCAAGGCCCTCGAGACGTACGCGGAGGCCACCGTGGTGTTCCGTCGGCTGGGCATCAAGCGGCACGAGGCCCTGGCCCTCGACCACCTGGGCGCCGCGCTGGCCTGCCTCGGGAGCTTTCAGGACGCCGTCGCGGTCACGCGCGCGTCGCTCAGCTTCGACCGGGAGACGGGCGACCGGCTGCGCCTGGGGCGCAAGCTCGCGCTGCTGGCCCTCTACTACGACCAGCTGGGCGAGGCCGAGCGAGGCTCCGACTTCCTCACGCACTCGCTGCAGGTCCTCGGCGCGATGGTCTCGATGGAAGCCACGCCGGGGCGCAAAGAAGCGCAGTGCGCGATGATCGAGCTGCACCTCCGTCGCAGCGAGCCGGCGCGCGCCGCCGAGCTGCTGCAGGAGCTGCGCGTGCAGGTGGCCCAGTACGGCCCGTACCTCGAGGCGCGCGAGCGCGTCTTGACGGCCCGCGTGCTCCTGGCCCTGCCCGACGCCGACCACCACGCCGAGGCCGAGCAGGCGGCCGAGACCGCGCGCGGGCTCTGCTTGGCTCACGACTTCATCAGCCTCGAGGTGGAGGCGCTGGCGCTGCTGGGCTGGGTGCGCGCAGCGCGGGGTGCGCGGGCCGAGGCCAGCGCCGCCATCGACGCGGCCAGTGCCCGCCTCAACGCCGACGTGTCGGTGGAGAGACAGGCCGGCGTGCGGGTGCTGCTGGCGCGCGGCTACGAGCAGCTCGACGCGGCCGACGAAGCGCAGCGAACCTGGCAAGCCGCTCGCGAGCTGGTCGTGAGTCAGGTCGAGCGGGTGCGTGGCGAGGCCGCCCGGGAGCGCTTTTCAGCCACCCCCGAGGTCGCCGAGCTGCTCGCGCGCTGACCACTCGAGGCGCCACTTCCGAGAGCGCATCCACCCTGATTCGACGTTCATCAACAGGGTCTCTATCCACAGCATGTGAAAACTGTGGGAAAATATCGGTAACCGCTTGGAATGAATGTGGAATTGCAGCGGTATTAGGGTGTGCTACACTTGTGGACACGCGTATCATCCATGCCGACCCTGAGACCCTCTGCGCCGCCCCCGGACACGACCCCCGAGCAAGCCTTGCTCGTGGCGCTCCGGTCGGCTCGTCCCGAGCAGCGGAAGCAGGCCGCGGAGCAGGGTTTGGCCATGGACCGCATGCTCACGCGGGATACGCAGGTGCTGCTGCTGAGACAGCTCTACATCGCGCACGTAGAGCTCCGGCAGCTACGCCGCGCCGCCGAGATCGCCACCCGCGCTGCGCGCCTCGGGCCACTCCAAGACATCGCCTGGCATGACGCCAGCCGGGCGCTCGCGGCCCTCGGTGACAGCCACGAAGCCCTGCTGGCCCAGCGGCGCGCCACGCGCTGCGCGCCTCCCGAGCGGCGCAGCTTCCAGCTGTGGGGTCTGGCCACCCTCCAGCATCATCAGGGCGACATCGACGCGGCGCTCGCCACGCTGCTCAAGGCCATGCGCAGCGCTCAGCGCGACCGCGCGTTGCTGCGGGCCCACGCCGCGTACATCCGCCTCGACGCCGGGCGCCCCGCCCGCAACTTGCGGCGCACTCTCGATACGCTGCGGGCGTCGCCGAACGCCGAGGGCTACGGTCGCTTTCTGCTCGGGATGATCGCGCACCTCATGGGCGACGACCGCGAGGCCGTGGTGCACCTGCAGGCGTTCCTGCGGCGCAATGCCGACGCCGGCATCGCCAAGGAGCTCACCCTGCGCGAAGAGCTGCGGCGCGCGCGCGCGGTGCTCGCCAAGCTCGTCAGCGACTGAGCGCCCCGGCGAGCGCGTGCGGGCTCTCCGCTTCACCGCTTTCGGAAACGTCTGGTATCTTCCGCGGCATGAGCCAAGCCACCCCGGTCGACGCCGGCCCCTACGCCGCACTGTTTGCAGGAGACGACGAAGCCGCGCTGCGCTCCGCCATGGCCGCGTGCAACGCCGAGCCGCTCGACCTCGCGGCCATCGCGCTGATCGCGCGCGTGCTCGGGGAAGCCGGGCGCCGTGAGGCTGCCGCGGCCGCTCACAAGCGCCTGAACGCGCAGCTGATCAACCGCGGTGACCTGCCGGGCGCCACCGCGGCGGCGCTGGACGCGCAAGCCGCCGGCGAGGCGGGCGCGGGCGACGCCTTCGAGAAGATCGCGCAGGCCTTCGGCAAGGGCAGCAAGCGCCTGGCCGACGTGTCGCCGGCGCCGCCCCCGCTGCCCACGCGCAAGACCATCGCCCCCGACCTGCTGCAGGCCTCCGGCGACGCGCTGCTCGACCAGGCGGAAGAGGTGCTCCTCAACGTGGCCGACGCGCCCGACCCGGTCACGGCGGGCAAGGTGCCCGAGCTGCCGCTTTTCTCGGCGCTCACCCCCGCAGCCCTGCGCGAGCTGCTCGAGGCCTTCGAGCTGCGCGACGTGCCCCGCGGCGAAGAGGTCATTGCCCAGCACGCGGAGGGCACCGAGGCCTACGTGGTGGTGCGAGGCTTGCTGGAGGTCTCACGCACCGAAGAGGGCGCCACGCTCGCGCTCGCCCACCTCGGACCCGGAGCCATCTTCGGGGAGATGGCGCTGGTCAGCGACGCCCCCCGCGCCGCGGCCGTGCGCGCCATCGAGACCAGCCAGCTGCTGTGCGTGCGCCGCGAGACGCTCGAGGCGCTGGCCGCCACCACGCCGGCCATCGGCCAGCAGCTGGGCGAGTTCTGTCGTGCCCGCATGCTGGCAAACCTCGTGCGCTCGAGCACCATCCTGGGCGCCGTGGGTCCCGAGGAGCGCAACCAGATCATCGACCTGTTCGGCACCCGCTCCTTCGAGCGCGGCGAGACCCTGGTCCGTGAAGGGGACGAGGCCGCGGGGCTCTTCCTGATCGCCAGCGGCGGGGTCAGCGTCATCGGCAAGGACGCCGACGGCGACGACATCATCCTGGCCGACCTGGGTCCGGGCGACGTCGTGGGCGAGATCTCGCTCGTCCTGCGCCGCCCCGCCACGGCCACCGTCGTGGCCGCGCACCCGACCATCGCCCTCGAGCTCACGCGCGACCGCTTCCAGGCCGCCATCCGGCAGCACCCCATGCTGCTCACCGAGCTGTACGACGTGGCGGTGAAGCGCGAAGAAGAGACGCGTAGCGTGGTGGCGCAGGAGGCGCTCGACGTCTCGGACGTGGTGCTGATCTAGGGCAGGCCAGTACCTCTGTCGTCGTTGACGGCGACGGCGACGGCGACGAATCGGACAACGGGCAGTGACGCCCGGCGGACTCGGATGTCGAGAAATGGAGCCTGTTTCAAGGCACTTGGGCACCCCCGGCTGAAGCGGCTGAAGCCGAGGGCAGCAGACCATGCCAGGGCGACCTGAAAGTCCCCTCGCGGGGGGACTAACTCGGCATGCAGGTCACCATCGAGGACTAGTGACAAGTCGATCGCCGTCGCCATCAACGCCCACGACCACGCCCACGCCCACGATCTCGATCTCGTTGACGGGGTCCGGGGCGGGCTTTGGGCAAAAAAAGACCCCCGCCGATGAGGCAGGGGTCTGGTGCCGATGAGTGGAATCGAACCACTGACCTAGCGCGTATGAAACGCCCGCTCTAGCCATCTGAGCTACATCGGCAACGGGAGGCGGAGTATAGGGGGGGCGCGAACGCTGTCAATGTCGGATCTGCGCCCCCTCCGAGAGGCCGCCGAGGAGCGCTGCGCCCGGGGCAGGACGCGTTGCGTGGTGGCTCGCGCACCGACTCCGCGGCTCACGCGTGGTGGTGACTCACGTTGTCGCCGTCGGTCTCGCGGAGCATGAAGAACGAGCCCGACGACAGCAGCGTCAGGAGCCCGAGCGCGTGGAAGGCGTCGTGCAGGGCGCCCACCAGCTGGGTGCGGTTGGACTCCGGGACGTCGCCCAGGAAGAGGGCCACCACCAGGGACGCGGCGGCCACGCCGAAGCTCAGCGACAGCTGCTGCCCCGTGCTGGAGAGGCTGCTCGCCTGGCTCGCGTCCCGGTTGCTGACGTCGGCGTAGACCAGCGAGTTGATGGCCGTGAACTGCAGCGACGAGAACGAGCCCTGCAAGAAGCCGAGCGCCAGCACGAAGCCCAGCGGCGTGCCCTCGGAGACGAGCGAGAAGGCGTTCATGGTCGCGCCCAGGAGGAGGGTGTTCACCATCAGGACCCGGCGGTGACCGAAGCGCTCGAGGACGCGCTGCGCGAACGGCTTCGTGACCAGCGCCGCCGCGGCCTGAGGCATCATCAGGAGACCGGCCTGCCACGGCGCGAAGCCGAGGCCCAGCTGGTAGAGCAGCGGCAGCAAGAAGGGCATGCCACCGATGCCCAGGCGCGTGACGAAGCCGCCCAGCACCGAGATACGGAACGTGCGGATGCGGAAGAGCTCGAGCCGCAGCAGCGGAGCCACCACGCCGCGCGCGTGCAGCCAGTAGGCCACCAGCAGCACCATGGAGAGCAGCGTCATCCCGGCCAGCGGGAGCGGCGGCCAGGTGTGCTCGCCGAACACCTCGAGCACGTAGGACAAGAGCGCGATGCCCGCGCCGAACAGCACGAAGCCGGTGCGGTCGAGGGGCGTCGGGCTGTCGCCGCGATAGTCCGGCATGTAGCGACGGATCAGGAAGAAGCCCACGATGCCGATGGGCACGTTGACCAGGAAGATCATGCGCCACGGCAGCCACTCCACGATGAGGCCACCCGCCAGCGGGCCCAGCAGCGGGCCGATCAGCGACGGGATGATCACGTAGTTCATGGCGCCGATGATCTGGTCGCGCGGGAACGTGCGCACCAGCGTGAGCCGGCCCACCGGGGTCATCATGGCGCCGCCGATGCCCTGGATGACGCGCGCGGCCACCAGCATGGGCAGGCCCACCGACGCACCGGACAACACCGAGCCCAGGGTGAACACCGCCACGGCCCAGGCGAACACGCGGCGCGTGCCGTAGCGGTCCGCCATGTAGCCGCTCACGGGGATGAAGACGGCGAGGCTCAGCGTGTAGCTGGTGAGCACGGCCTTCACGGACAGCGGTGGCACGCCCAGGGAGCCCGCGATGGACGGGACCGCCGTGTTGACGATGGTCGCGTCCAGCATCTCCATGAAGAGCGCGGCAGCGACCAGCAGCGGGATCACCAGCGGGACGCGCGTGCCGCTCTCGTCCGTGGGCGGGGCCGTCAGCCTGGGCATGTCGTGCTCAGGCCGGAACGATCTCGATGTACGCGTGATCCGAGCCGGGCCGGATGCGACCGAAGAACTCGCCGGCGATGAAGCTGAGGCCGTACTTCTTCTTGAAGGCGTGCTTCGCGACGGCGATCTCGCCCGGCTGGAGGATGCGCGCCTTGCCGGCCACGGTGGCGCCCAGGTTCTTCTTGCCGTTCACGTTGCAGGGGGTCATCTCGACGGACGGGTTGGCGGAGAGGCGCTTCACCTTCCACGTGTCGCGCTGCGTCCAGACGTACGCGCGGCCGTCGGTGACCGCCACCCAGATGGGCGTGGCCTTGCGCTCACCGTTCTTCCGGAAGGTGGTGAGGTTGATGTACTGGGCCTTGTCGATCGGGTCGAAGGGGTGCGTCATGGCGCGGCCAGGCTAGCACCGCAGGGGGCCGACTGCATGAGGGGTGCCGGGAACGTCACCGGCTCAGCGCAGCTGCCAGCCGGCCACGGTGAGCGCGGCCCAGCCCACCAGAAACGCGAGCCCGCCCAGCGGCGTGACGGCGCCGAGCACTCGAATGCCCGTGAGGGTCATGGTGTAGAGGCTGCCCGAGAAGAGCAGGGCGCCCACCGAGAAGGCGATGCCGGCCACGCTGGCCGGGCCGGGCGCGCGCGTCATGAGCACCGCCGCCACGCCGATCGCCAGGGCGTGCACGAGATGATACTGAGCAGCAGTGCTCCACCACTCGAGGCGCTGCGCACCATCTTCCAGCTCCGCCATGCGACCCCGCAGGCCATGGGCCCCAAAGGCGCCGAGCGCCACCGCGAGGAAGCCATGCATTCCAGCCATCATCATCAGCACGCGCGTCATGCCGTCGAGCTTGACCCCGGCCTCCGGCCCCCGCCAGCCGCTTGGAGGGACACCCACCCGAAGTCGAGCGCGTGGAGGGACACCCACCCGAAGCGGGACCCTTCGAGGGACACCCACCCGAAGCAGCTCCCTCGGATGGGTGTCCCCAGAGTGCACGTCCCCAGAGTGCACGCTCGGATGGGTGTCCTCGCAGGGGTCCTCGCTGCGGGGCTTGGGATGGGTGTCCTCGGAAGCGGGTGCGGCGGGCGGGGGGCCGTGACCGGGCCTGGGCAGGCGGGCTCGCTCGCGGCGCTCAACGCGGAGGCGCAGGCGGGGGCGGTGACGGAGGTGCTGCACGGTGTGACCATCCAAGACCCGTTCCGCTCGCTCGAGGTGGACTCGGAGGACACCCATCGCTGGGTGGACGCGCAGAACGCGCACACCCTCAGCACTCTCGCGCCGCACCAGCGGCCGGAGCGCGAGGCCCGCTTGCGCGAGTTGCTGTCCATCGATGCAGTGGGTGAGGCCCAGCTCGAGAGCGACACCCTGTTCTTCTACCGCCGGTCGGGGGCCGAGGAGCAAGGCGCCTACTTCGTGGCCCACGCGCCGGACTTCACCCCCGCGCCCACGCCCGTGCTGCGCGCCGAGACCTTCGGCGAGCGCGCCTCCATCGACTACGCCTACCTCTCGCCCGGGGGCCGCTACGTGGCCTTCGGCGTCTCGCAGAACGGCGACGAGCGCTCCACCCTGCGCGTGCTCGATCTGCGCGAGAGCAGCCTGCTGCCCGACACCATCCCGCACGCCAAGTGGAGCAGCCTCTCGTGGCTGGGCGACGACAGCGGCTTCTACTACACGCGCTACCCGGCCGAGCACGACGCCGACTTCCCGCACGACGACCCGGCCCGCGTGGACACCTACGGCTCGCGCGTCTACCGGCACCGCCTGGGTGAGGCTCCCACCGCGGACCCCCTGATCTTCACGGCCAACGACCCCACGCACTTCCCGAGCGTGAGCGTCGCCCCCGACGGGCAGCACTTGTTCCTGAACGTGTCGCGCGGCTGGTCCGCCAACGACCTGTGGCTCGCGCGCCGCGGCGAAGGCGACCAGCCCACCGACGTCACGCCCATCATCGTGGGCGAGGACGTGCGCACCGACGCCACCCTCCACGGGAGCCAGCTGCTGCTCGTCACCAACCGCAACGCGCCGCGCTACCAGGTGCTGCGCACGCCGCTCCTGCTGAACAGCCCGGCCCTCGCGGACAGCTCGCGCTGGCAGGTGCTGGTGCCCGAGTCCGAGGCGGTGCTCAACGAGTGGGTGGTGCAGGGTGAGTCGCTGGTGCTGGCCTACACGCGCGGTCTCGACGCGGCGCTGGTGGAGCTTCCCCTCGGGGGTGGCCTGCACAGCATCCCTCCGCTGCCGCGCGATCTGCCGCTCCCCGCGGGCGGTGAGCTGGGTGAGCTGACCACCGACCGCGCGGGCCGCCACGCGCTCTTCTCGTTCTCAGGCTACCGCACGCCGCCCGCCATCTTCCTGCGCAGCGGCACGGCAGACCCCGCGCCGATCGTGCGCGTCACCACCGACGTGGACCTCGAGAGCTTCGACTACGAGGTGGTCCACGTGCGCTCCGCCGATGGAACCCAAGTGCCCATGCAGCTGCTCTCCCGCCGCGGCATGGCGCGCGACGGGAACAACCCCGTGCTGCTCTACGGCTACGGCGGCTTCAACGTGTCCTTGCTGCCCGCCTTCCAGCGCAACCTGCTCTACTGGCTCGAGCGCGGCGGCGTCTACGCGGTGGCCAACCTGCGCGGCGGCGGCGAGCTGGGCGAGGCCTGGCACCGCGCCGGCAGCCGCGAGAACAAGGAGCGCGTCTTCGAGGACTTCGAGGCATGCATCCGCTACCTACGTGAGACGAACATCAGCCGCCCCGCGCGCATCGCCATCACGGGCGGCAGCAACGGGGGCCTCTTGATGGGCGCCATGCTCACGCGCGTGCCGAGTGAGGTGGGCGCGGTGGTCTCCTACGTGGGCCTCTACGACATGCTGCGCTATCACCACTTCCCGCCCGCCGAGATCTGGGAGCCCGAGTACATGAGCAGCGACACGCCCGAGGGCTTCGCGGTCTTGAACGCCTACAGCCCGTATCACCGCGTGCCGAGCGCCACCGCGCTGCCCGCCACGCTGATCGAGACCGCCGACCACGACAGCCGCGTCTTCTGGGGGCACTCCACCAAGTTCGCGGCGCGCTTGCAGGTCGCCAACACCTCGCAGGCTCCGGTGCTCTTCTTCATGGAGCGCGAACAAGGCCATGGCGCGGGCCGCCGCCTGAGCGACACGGTGGCGCGCTACACACGCTTCTATACGTTCATCGAGCACGCGCTGGGGGTCGAGTGATGCACCGCATGAAATGTTCGTCGGCCTGTCTCTCCGCGCTCGGGCTCGCGCTCTTCCTCGGCGCGCTGCTGCCCGTCCCGGCGGTGCGCGGTGACGCGGTCCCGGCGGCCACCACGCCGCCCGCCCTGCGCACGGGCGCCACGGATCTCAGCACCGGCACCTGCACACCGGGGCCGGGCTTCGTGGACCGCGGCGACGACTACGTGGAGCGCCTGCTGCGCGCGCACCCCGAGCAGTTCGCCGACGTGCTGGCCAACGCGGAGCCGCTGCGCGCGCAGATCCTGGTAAGCGAGGTGGTGCGCGACGCCGCCGGTCGCCCCTGCATCCGCAGCTACGGCTACCGCCTGAACACGGAGTACTTCTACCCGGCCAGCGCCATCAAGACGGTCGCTGCGGTGGGCGCGCTGCTCACCTTCCAGGCGCACTCCGAAGCGCCCGAACTGGTGACCGCGCCGCTGTCGGTGCAGGCCCGCACCGCGCGGCTGACCAACGGCGAGACGGTGGAGACCAGCGCCCGCAAGGGCAACACCACGCTGCGCGCCGAGATCGACCGCACGCTGGTGGTGTCCAACAACCGCGGCTTCAACGTGCTGTTCGACGTGGCCGGCATGGAGCTCATGAACCGCGGCCTGTGGAGCGCGGGCCTCACCAGTGTGCGCATGCAGCACCGCCTCGAGGTGACCGAGCTGCCCTCGGACTCGCACCGCTTCGCACCCGAGGTGCGCGTGGGTCGTGGCAGCGCGCGTCAGGTCATCGCGCCCGAGCGCACGGCGTCCGTGGCCTTCCGCAACAGCCTGCACCTGGACATGCCGCGCACGGGCGTGGGCACCGCGCACATCGACTCGGACACGCGTCAGCGCGTCGACCACCCGCTCGACTTCCGGCGCAAGAACTACATCTCGCTGCGTGACCTGCAGCGCATCGTGCTGGACGTGGTGGACCCGAGCCTCGACGGAACGGACACCAACATCCCGCTGACCGCGTCGAACCGCGCGCTGCTGCGCGAGATCATGGGCAGCCGTCCGCCCGCCGCGCGGCGCACCACGGTGGAAGAGGCCGAGGCGCGCTTCAAGCCGCTCACGCCGGGCATCAACCGCGTGGTCCCGCGCGCCGACTACGAGTACGTGAACAAGGCGGGCCGCGCGTGGGGCTTCCACCTCGAGAGCGCCTACGTGCACAGCCTCACCTCGGACCGCGCGTTCTTCGTGGCGGTCACGCTCTACGTCGACCGCGACGGACTCATGAACGACAACCGCGCCGATTACGACCGCGTCTCGTTCCCCTTCTTCGTGAACCTGGGCGAGCTGCTCGCGCGCGAGCTGCTGCTCTGACCCGCCACTGCTCGGCCCCGCTCAGAACACCGCGTCTTCGACGAAGTCGTTCCAGCGGACGCTCACCGGGAGCCCCTGGGTGATCGCGGTCCCGAACGCGCTGCGCCAGCCGCTCTGCCAGTCCAACGCCACCCCGTCGACCACCAGCGTGAGGCGCGCGCCGATGACCGGGCAGCCGTCTTCGGTGCGCAGCACGGCCACCAACGTGGTGGGCATGATGTTGTCTTCCGTGGGGGTCATGACGTCCAGCGCGACGATCTCGTCCGCGCGAACGACGCGCACCACACCGCCCCACTCGCGCTCGCTGGCACCGCTCCCCGAGGTGGCTTCCAGCGCGAACGTGCCGGCCGCCGGCGCCGTGAAGTTGGCGATCCAGCTGCCGCCGTAGGTGACCACCGGAGTCGGCGTCGTCCCCTCGACGCCCACGCGGACCTCACTCCCCGACGGGAAGGCGGTGTCCAGCCAGCGACCGTCCGCCGCGCGCCGCGCCACCAACGTGCCCACCGTGCTGCGCTCGAGGATGCACAGCGCGCCGAGGGGCTCCTGCGAAGCGGTGCCGCGTCCGGTGGGCGGGGCCTCGCGCAGCGCGATGTCTCCCTCGTCCACGAACTCGACCGTGATCTCGTCGATGGGCTCGTCGCGCTCGCGCAGCTCGAGGGTGGCCTCGCTCCCCGCGGGTGCCCCCTCCACCAGCACGGCCAGCAGGCTCATCGCACCGAAGACGTCGTCCACCAGCCGCCACCCGAACTCGGTCGCCGCCTCCCCCGAGAGCACTGCGATGGAGAGGTCGGCCGTGCGGCTGCCCGGCGAGTAGAGGATGCTGCCGGGCTCGTCCGCCGCGAGGACCACGTGCTCCCCGAGGAACTGCGACGGCGTCGACGCGTCTTCGGCACACCCCGAGACGAGCGTCAGCAAGGTGGCCAGCGTGGGCGCGGCGGCGGAGAGGCTTCGGTGCGTGCGCGTCATCGGACGGGGTTCATACCAGATGGCGATCGCCCCCGCCCCCTCACTCCCGTGCGAGCGCGTCGAGCGCGTCCAGCTCTTTGGCTAGCTGCTCGAGCGCCTTCACCAACGCGTCGCGCGGACACGTCACCGTGTGGGGTACGAAGCCCATGTGATAGAGCGACACCCGCTCTCGGGACTCGTCCGACACGTCGATGGCGACCTCTTCGGCCAGCTGTCGGCCGCTACCCGCCGTGAGCGCCGTGACGAGCCCGCGCACGTCATCGCCGTCCGCGAGGGACCGCTCGGCGAGCACCGCCGCGATCACGGGCCATGCCTCACGCACCTCGCCGTCTTGGATGTCGCCCATCATCCCGAGCGCCACGTCGCGACGCGC
>CAZEAA010000003.1:0-14651 GCA_964510015.1 uncultured Sandaracinaceae bacterium | reverse complement strand
TCGATGTCGAGGCGCGTTCCGTCGAGCGGATCCACCGTGGCATAGATGGCGCCTTCGTTGTGCTGCTTGCCGTGCAGGTTCGCGCCCATGCGCCCGTAGGGCTGCATCGAGTCGCACGCGCGCGGCGTGAGCGTGAAGCCTGGACGCTCGCCGCCCTCCACGTGCATGCTCCCCTCGGGGGCACCGCAGTCCTTACCCAGGAGCAGCAACATCGGTGCTCCGAGAAGAATGCACGCCAAGATCACGGCGCCACGCTTGTTGGATGCCACCGTTCCGGGGGGGGGCGAGGCCGTCTCGGGCGAGGTCGTGTCGCTCATGCGAGACAGCCTCGCAGAATCCCGTTTCGCTGCACACTGCGCGCGTGCCATCTTGTGGGGGATGAGTGACGCGTCGGAGTCGAGGGGAGAGTGTCCACATGCCCGCACCTGCGCCATGTACAGCCTCTTCAAGCACGTCGGCACGCTGAGCGTGTTCAAGATTCGCTACTGCCGTTCGGCCTACGAGACGTGCGCGCGCTACGAGCTCGCCACGCAGGGCCGCACCGTGCCGTTGCGCCTCATGCCCAACGGCCAGATGCTGAAGGCCCCGGAGGACCCATGACGTACTGGCCGGCTTGGTTGAGCGGAGCGGCTCTCGCGCTCGTCGCGGCGGTTCACTGGCTGGCCGTGCGCCGCATGCTGGCGGTGTCGGGGCGCTTCACGCAGCTCGTCAACCGCGTGCGCGAGGGGGCCCCTTTGGCGGGCAGCGATGACGAGATGACCGAGGCCCAGCTCGTGGCTGCCATGCAGGCCATGGCGCTCGCCGAGTTCGGCGCCGAAGCGCTGGAGGCGGCCGCTGCCGAGGACGCGCGCAGCGACGCGAGCGCAGCGGCACCGTCCATCGTGTCGTCGGCGTCGGCGGCGCCGCAGCCGCTGTGGGTCCACGGCGCGTTCTTGATGGCGCTGGCCGCGGGGGGCGTCGTCGCGGCGCTCACGTCCGGCGGCCTCACCGTGGACCCCAGCCTCGCGAGCGCCGGCTTTCAGGCGGCCTTCGGCAGCGGCCCGGCCGCGTACGCGGTCTTGTTGCTCGGCGGTGTGCTCATCGGCTGGGGCACGCGCATGGCGGGTGGCTGCACCTCGGGGCACGGCCTCTGCGGCGTGAGCCGCTTCCAGCCCGGCTCGCTCGTGGCCACCTGCGCCTTCTTCGGCGCGGGCATCGTCGTCAGCCTGCTCCTGGACGCGGTCCTATGAAGCAGCACGCCACCACCATCCTCCTCGGGGGCGTGTTCGGCTTCTGCCTCAGCCGCATCGGCTTCAGCAGCTGGGACGAGGTGCACGCCATGTTCACCTTCGGCGACCTGCGCCTGACCATCGCCTTCGCCATCGCCGTGGTGCTGCTGACCGTGAGTTGGTTGGCGATTCGGCGCCTACGCCCGAGCGACCCCGAGTTCGCCCGGCGGCCCATCCACAAGGGCACGCTCGCGGGCGGCGTCACCTTCGGCGTGGGCTGGGCGTTGACCGGCGCGTGCCCCAGCATCGCGCTGGTGCAGCTCGGCGAGGGCAAGCTCGGCGCCGCGGTGACGCTGGTGGGCATCTTCCTTGGCAACGCGCTCTACGCCGCCGTGCACGAGCGCTTCTTCCGCTTCTCGGTCGGCAGCTGCGAGGGCTGAGCCCACTCGCGCGCGGTGCTGGCCGCGCGTGCACCTCGCGAGCGCCGCACGGCCGCGCCGCGCTGAGCACGCGCATGGTCGGACGTTGCCTGTCCGCTGGCCGTCAGTTTCGGCAGGCCGGGAGGTTGCAGTACGTATCGCTAGGTTGGTTCATTGGGGTCCACTGCACATCCACGCGGGTGCCATCGGGGAGCAGGTAGCAGTCGCCAAGGAACGAGCTGATGCTGCCCTGGGTCGCGCACCACACGACTCCGCGGGGTGTCACCTCGTCGACGCAGGTGGCCGCTGGGTCCAGCACGAGTCCATAGATGGAGAGACAGTCCGCGGGGCACGGCGCTGTGTCCGTGATCAAGAAGTCGCACACGGTGGTGCTCGCGTCGCTGTCACCGTCCGTGGCTCCACTGTCGCTCACCTCGGCGTCGTCCGCGGGGTGGGCTTCTGCGCAGCCGATCATCATCAGCAACGCGGCGAAGGAGAACATCCTGGTGCACATGGTTACCTCACCCCGCTGACGGTGTTGACGTTACTCACCCGTGAGCCGATGCTGCTCTTGAGCCAGCACCGGGCCCGTACGTCGCTGTATTGCGTGGGGTCGGCGTAGGTCCAGGCGACGCACTGGGTGTTCGCTTCGCACGTCCTGCGACACATCCCGTACTCGGGGTAGTCCATGGGGAAGACGTTGTAGTCTCCCCCCGTCAGGTCGATGCCGTATTCCTGCCCAGAACTACGGACCAGCCCCGAGGTGCAGGTCGAGCACGTGGCTGTCGGAGCCGGGGTCCCGGACTTCAGGTAGCACCGGTTCGGACCCGCTACGAAGGTGAAGCTGTCGCAGCCGGTTCCTCCGACGCAGAGCTGCCGGCAGGCAGCCGCGCTGGTGGTGACGATGGATCCAAGATCGGATCCCAATCGGTCGTACCCAACCTCATACCCGGGCCGGACGATGGCGGTGACCGCACCCGACATGGCCACCGAGTTGCCCACCACGTTCTTGAGGCGACACTCCGACCCCCCGCTCACATTGACCACTTCATAGGCCATACAGCTCGACGCCCGTGCACACCTCCGGTTGCAGCGCTCTGCGGCTGCATCTCCGTTGACGCCGACGCGTTCGGCTTGTGGCCACGTCTGGTAGGTGTTTCCTGGCCTCCCGCGATTCCGCTCGAGGCTGTCGTTCCATCGGACGTACATCGACCGGGTCACGGAGGCTTCCTGTGCCGATATGTTCTGCCCCGGGTTTGCGCCAGGCTGTAGGGCGAACACAGACCGGTCGTCACGCGCGAACGCGGTCGGAATGTAGTGCATGATGGCGTTTTGGTCCCACGCGCCAATGGGAGTGACGCCCAACCCGCTTACAGGCGCCCAATTCCCGAAGAGATTGACGCACTTCGTGAAGTTGGACCCGAACATATTGTGGCAACCGCAGTCGTCGCCGCCCGTCTCTTGGCAGGGGCCGATGCCACACTGGGCGAAGGTGGTTGCGTCGTTTCGGCAGCCCATCACGCTCGAGACGGTGAGCACTGCGTCGGTCCTCTGGTGAGCGTGGTGGTGTCCAATCACGTGCCCGATCTCGTGGGTGATCGCGGGGTTCTCGGAGCATCCGCCGGAGGGGCGCAGCAGGACCCATTGAGGGCCTCCGAAGCGGCCCACGACACCCACCCCGCCCACGGAGGACAGACATAGGTCGGGCACCATCGAGTCACCGAAAATCAGGTAGTCCGGCTCGTTCGTCCTGCGGACGAAGCGCAGGCCAGAGATGCCTTGCCACTGGGCGATGGCGGCCTCGATGTTCGCGCCCGTCGTTGTCCCAGCCCAGATGCCGATGGACCACGGGACGACTCCGCCGTGGGGCCAGTACAAAGCTTCGCCGTCGATGATCACAGACTTGGGCGGAAATCCGGGCTCATCCAAGTAGATTCTGTCGTCCGTGACGAGGGTTCGCCAAAGGACGATAAGGTCCCCGTACACCAGGATGCCTAGTCGGACGATCTCGCCTGAGACCGGCACGCCGCGAATGATCACGGTGACGGGCTCTCCCAGGTTGGCCAACCCCCACTCCCGAAGCGCTGCCACCTCTTCCTGTTGCTCTGGGGGGAGGTCGGAGACGTCATCCGGGCTGGTCGGGATGGGGAGCTCTCCTGGGAGCCCGCCCATCGACGCATCGCGGCTGACGCCGCCATCTCGCTGTGCGCCGCTGTTCCGGATGTCCTCGGTCGGAGGGTCCTGGCACCCCCCGCACACAGATATGCCCAAGACACACACGAACCGAACGACTATCGGGCCCGCTAAGAGCTTGCTCTGTGTCGGGGGGGGGGACTCTGGTCACAATGAAGCCCTCCTACAGGTCGCTCCTTGAGGGTAGCGAGTCACCGTGCGGCGTGCAACCACCCCATTGCACCAACACCGCGAGGCCGTCAGGCGCGCCCGACGGCGTGCTTGGCGGCCAGGTAGCCGAACGTCATGGACGCACCGATGGTCGCGCCCGCGCCGGGGTAGCCGGGCCCCATCATGCTGGCTGCCGCGTTGCCCACGGCGTACAGGCCCTCCACCACGCCGCCCTCGGCGCGCAGCACGCGGCCGTGCTCGTCGGTCTTCGGACCGCCCTTCGTGCCCATCGCGCCAGGGTGCAGCCGGACCGCGTAGAAGGGCGCCTTCTCGAGCGTGCCGAGGCTGGGGTTGCCGCCCTGCTCGAGCTGCCGCGGGTCACCGTAGAAGCGGTCGAAGGCGCTCTCGCCGCGGCGGAAGTCCAGGTCCACGCCGCTGCGGGCGAAGCCGTTGAAGCGCTCCACCGTCGCCGCCAGCCCCGCCGGGTCCACGCCGAGCTTCTCGGCCAGCGCCGCGAGCGTGTCGGCCACGACGAGCCAGTCGGGCAGCGGGCGCCCCTTCACGGCCGTGATCAGCACGTACTTGTCCAAGTACTGCTGGTCCACGATCAGGAAGCCCGGCACGTTGGGCCGGTCGTACGCCACCGGGTCGTGGTGGAAGTACGGCTTGGTCATGTCGTTGTAGTTGTGCGACTCGTTGGTGAAGCGCTGGCCGCGCCGGTTCACCAGCAGCGAGTGCGGCAGGCAGCGCACCGAGAACTCACTGCGGTAGAGCGGCGCGCCGTCGTAGGTCTCGTCGGGCAGCGCCACGGCCGGCGTCCACCACGCCTCGCCCATGTTGCCGAGCTCGGCGCCCACGCTCATGGCCATGCGCAGGCCGTCGCCGGTGTTCTGGGGCGGGCTCACGGGGTGCGTCAGCTCGAGCGGCAAGAACGCCTTTCGGTAGGCCTCGTTCCACTCGAAGCCGCCGCTCGCCAAGATGACGCCGCGCCGCGCGCGCAGCTGCATGGGCACGCCCATGTGCAGCACGTCGAGGCCCACCACGCGCCCGCTCTGCACCACCAGCCGCTCGCCGGGCGTGTCGAGCATGGGCTCCACACCGGCCGCCAGAAGGGCCTTCAGGAGCTTGCCGCACAACCCCGCGCCGCCGTGCACTACGCCGGCCTTCGCGCGCGCCGAGACCTCCTGATACGGCGCGCCGAACGGGTTCCAGAACACCCCCCAGCCCATGGCCTCGGGGATGGTGATGGGCATGCGCCCCGTGATGGGGTTCTTGCGCAGCTTGCTCTGCCACGCGCCGAGCGTGGTGGTGTCGAAGAGCCCGTTGTCGAGCGAGCGCCCGCCCTGCGACCCGCCCGGAAACTCGGGGTGGTAGTCGGGGTAGTGCGGCATCGCCGTGAACTGGACCTCGGTCTCGGCTTCCACGAAGCGCGCCATCTCGGGGGCCACGTCCAGGTAGCGCTCGAGCAGCGCGGTGGGCACGCGCCCATCGGCGATGCGCGTTATGTAGGTGAGCGCCTGCTCGCGCGAGTCCGTGACGCCGGCCTCGGCCATGCGGTGGTTGCACGGCACCCAGATGACGCCGCCCGACACGGCGGTGGTCCCGCCGATGGTGCTGGCCTTCTCCACCAGCGCCACACGGGCTCCTGCGCGCGCAGCCGTGAGCGCGGCCAGGAGGCCCCCGCCGCCGCTGCCCATGACCACCACGTCCACCTCGCGCTGTTCCATCGTGACGTCGGTGCGGCTGCTGCTCATGGGCTTCGTCTCCTCGGGGGGCTGCGGTGACTCGGGCCGGCTCAGCGAACCAGCTGGATGGCCTGCACGGGGCACAGGTCGGCCGCGTCCTCGGCGGCCTGGTACAGCTCGGGCGGCGGCTCCACGATGAGCACCTTCAGGTTGCCCGCGTCGTCGAAGGCAAAGAGCTCGGGGGCTGCGCTCACACACTGGCCGTGGCAGGCGCACGCGTCGGCGTCGAAAACGATCTTCATGATGTGACTCTCCAAGAGGGGCGCGGGTGGGCTTGCTCCGCGCCACGGACTAGAACATGTTTCACTTCGTATCGCAACGCGCTCGCGGGCGCTAGCGTGAGCCTACCCAGAACACAGGAGCGCACGTGGTGGATTCGGTCGTGATCGTGGGGGCGAGCCTCGGAGGCTTGCGAGCTGCCGAGCTGCTGCGCCGCAAGGGACACGCCGGTCGCCTGACCCTGGTGGGCGACGAGCGGGAGCTGCCCTACGACCGGCCGCCGCTCTCGAAGCAGCTGCTGACCGGCGCGTGGACCGAGGAGCAGGTGGCGCTGCGCCGCAAGCCCTACGACGAGCTCGCGCTCGACCTGCGCCTCGGCGTGCGCGCCGAGCGCCTCTCCCTCGCGCAGCGAACCGTGTTCCTGGCGGACGGCGCGGAGCTGACCTACGACGCGCTGATCCTGGCGACCGGCGCCCGCGCGCGGCGCTTGCCGGAGCAGCCCGAGCTGCGCGGTCTGTTCGAGCTGCGCACCCTCGAGCACGCGCGGGCCTTGCGTGAGGCGCTCCGCAGCAAGCCGCGGGTCTGCGTGATCGGGGCGGGCTTCATCGGCGCCGAGGTGGCCAGCAGCGCCCGCGGGCTCGGCTGCGAGGTGACCGTGCTCGAGGCCCTGCCGGCGCCGCTCCAGCGAGGGCTCGGCAGCGTGCTCGGCAACGCGCTCGGGAAGCGCATGCGCGACCACGGGGTGGACCTGCGTTGCTCGGTGGCGGTGGCGGGCTTCGAGGCCACCGGCGAGGGTGACGCCCGCGCGCTGACGGGGGTGCGCCTGACCAGCGGCGAGGTGATCCCGGCCGAGGTCTGCGTGGTGGGCATCGGCGCCGTGCCCAACGTGGAGTGGCTGGCCGGCTCGGGCCTCACGCTCGACGACGGCGTGGTCACCGACGCTCACTGCCGGGCGGCCGACGGGGTCTACGCCATCGGTGACGTGGCGCGCTTCCACAACCCGCTGTTCGGGGAGTCCATGCGCCTCGAGCACTGGAGCAACGCGGTCGAGGGGGCGCGCGCTGCGGTCGACCACCTGCTGAGCCCGGCGGAGGCCGCCCCCTATGCGCACGTGCCCAGCTTCTGGTCCGATCAGTTCGGGGTGAAGCTGCAGGGCGCCGGGCGGCCCCGGGGCGACGACGAGCTGGTGTTCGCGGCGGGGTCGGCCGACACGGAGAAGTTCTGCGCCATCTACGGGCGCGACGGAAAGCTCACGGGGGTGGTCAGCGCGTCCATGCCGCCGCTGGTCATCCAGTACCAGAAGTTGCTCGGGGCGGGGGCCTCCTGGGAGGCGGCGCTCGCGGCCCGGCCGGCCTGACCCCACCCCCAGAACTGAGCAATGACTCAGTTTTTCCTTGGGGCGATCACCGATGAGCCTGCTATCTTTTCGTCAGTCTCCCCGAGGTCTCATGTCCCAGCCCAGAACTCCCCAAGCCATCGCGCTGTTGGCTGCGTTGGCGCTCGCCGCGTGCGAGACGAGCGGCGTCATCGGTGGCGCGCCCGCCGACGACGTGCAGCCCGACCCTCCGCTGCCCCCGCCTCCCTTTGAAGCGGCCGACTCCGTGCTGCTGCGGCTCACGCAGGCGCAGTACCGCAACACCGTCACGGACGTGTTCGGCGAGCACGTGGTGGTGGCGGGCGGCCTCGAGAACGACAACCGCGTGGACCACTCGTACGCCGTGGGCGCAGCGTTCGGCGGTGTGTCGGCGCGCGGCACCGAGCAGTACGAGGCCATGGCCGTGAACGTGGCCAGCCAGGTGCTGGCCGAGGGCCCCGAGCGCGACGCCCTCATGCCGTGCACCCCCACGGGCATGACCGACGCCGCCTGCGCGCGCGCTTTCTTGGCCGAGTACGGTCAGCGCCTGTGGAGGCGCCCGTTGACCGACGAGGAGCTCACCCCGTTGACCGCCGTGGCCAGCGGCGCGGCCACCACGCTCACGGACTTCTACGACGGGCTCGAGTTCGGCCTGGTGGGGCTGCTCATCTCGCCCAACTTCCTCTATCGCGTGGAGCTCGGCGAAGCGAACCCGGCGGCGGCCACGGACGACGACGCGGCGGCGCTGCGCTTCTCCAGCATGGAGATGGCTTCGCGGCTCAGCTACTTCCTGTGGAACACCACGCCGGACGACGACCTGCTGGCCGCGGCCGCCACCGGGGCCCTGGTGGACGACGCGCAGCTCGAAGCGCAGGTGCGCCGCATGCTGGACGACCCGCGCGCCCGTGAGGGTGTGCGCGCCTTCTTCACCGAGGTCTTCGAGCTGGACCGCCTGAGCGCGCTGCTGAAGGACCCCGAGGTGTTCGTGCACATCGATGGCGACGTGGGGCCGAGCGCGCGGGAAGAGACGCTGCTCACGCTCGAGCAGAACATCTTCGTGGAGGAGGGGGACTACCGTGACGTGTTCACCACGCGCACCACGTTCCTCAACCGCAAGATGGCGTCCATCTACAGCGTGGCCACGCCCGCTCGCGAAGGCTTCGCGGAGTACACGTTCCCGGACGACTCGCCGCGCGCCGGCATCCTGACCCAGGCCTCGTTCCTCGCGCTGCACAGCCACGCCACGGCCACCTCGGCCACGCTGCGCGGCAAGTTCGTGCGCGTGAACATCCTGTGCGGTGAGATCCCGCCGCCGCCGGCCGACGTGGACACGTCCATCCCGGAGGCCTCGGTCACCGCCACCACCCTGCGGGAGCGCTTGGCCGAGCACCGCGAGAACCCCGTCTGCGCCAGCTGCCACTCGGTGATGGACCCCATCGGGCTCGGCTTCGAGAACTTCGACGCCATCGGCCGCTACCGCCGCCTCGAGGCGGGCGCGATCATCGACGCCAGCAGCGACCTGGACGGCACGCCGTTCACCGACGCGGTGGAGCTGGGTGCCCTGGTGAGCACGCACCCCGACATGCCGCTCTGCCTGACCCGCAACATGTACAAGTACGCCACGGGCCACAGCCCGACCGAAGGCGAGCAGATTCAGCTCGAAGAGCTGGTGCAGATCTTCGCGGCCTCCGGGTACCGCGTGAAGGAGCTGCTGGTGGCAGTGATGATGAGCGAGGGCTTCCGCACCTCGCGCGGCCAGCGCGTGGCCGCGACCACGGAGATGAACTGATGGCTTTCTTTCGACCCAAGCAGCTGCTCGATCGCCGCACCGTCCTCAAGGGACTGCTGGGCGGCGCCGCCGTGGGCGTCAGCCTGCCGCTCTTCGACGCCTTCCTGAACACCAATGGCACGGCGCTCGCCGACGGCGGTGCGCTGCCGAAGCGCTTTGGCACCTGGATCTGGGGCAACGGCGTCATCCCCGAGAAGTGGTTCCCGGCCACCACCGGCCAGAACTTCGCGATCAGCCCCGAGCTCCAGCCTCTCGCGGACGCGGGGCTCATGGGGGAGTTCTCGATCATCTCGGGCATGAAGGTGTTCGGCGAGAACCTCGAGGCCCACTTCGCCGGTCCCGCGGGCTTGCTCTCGGGTCACCCGCTGGCCACCAACGGGCAGACCACGTTCGACTCGCCCACTGTGGACGTGCGCATCCGCGAGGCCATCGGTGGCAGCACGCGCTTCCGCTCGATCGAGGCGGGCGTCCAGGACCGCGTGCGGTCGTTCAGCGTCAACGGCACCAACAACGACAACCCGGTCGAGACCAACCCGATGAGCGTGTTCCTGCGCGTCTTCGGCGAGGGCTTCACGCTGCCGGGCGAAGAGCCCATCATCGACCCGAAGTGGGCGCTGCGTCGCAGCGTGCTTTCGGCCGTGCAGGGGGACATCACGCGCCTCGAGGCGCGGCTCGGCTCCCACGACAAGCTGCGCCTCGATCAGCACCTCACCAACGTGCGTGAGCTGGAGCTGCAGCTGCTGCGTCTCGAGGACGACCCGCCGGACCTCGCGGCGTGCGAGGTGGCCCCCGCGCCGCTAGCGGACTACCCCATCATCGACTCGCGCGAGCAGATGGTCGCGAAGCACCGCGCCATGGCGGACATTCTCACGTATGCGCTCGCCTGCGACCAGACGCGCGTGTTCAGCATGATGTTCTCGGGCCCCGTGTCCACGGTTCGCTACCCGAACACCACCGCGGACCACCACAACCTCACGCACAACGAGCCCGGCGTGCAGGCTCAGGTGGACCAGATCGTCACCTTGATCATGGCCCAGCTCGCGTACTTCGTGAGCAAGCTGGCCAGCGTGGACGAGGGCGACGGCCGCCTGCTGGACAACATGGTGTTGCTGGGGACCACGGACTGCTCGCGCGGCCGCGACCACAGCATCGAGAACTACCCCATCCTGCTGGCGGGCAGCGCCGGCAACCGCCTCAAGATGGGCTACCACCACAAGGGCAACGGCGAGAACACCAGCCAGGTGATCCTGTCGATCATGCGCGCCATGGGCCTCAACACCGCCGACTTCGGGGTGGGTCCCGTGCGCGCCACCGACAGCCTGTCGGCGATCGAGGTCTGACGCATGCGCAAGGTACTCTCACTCGGGTTGCTGCTCGCGCTCCTGCTCACCGGCTCGTGCGGCGGCGAGGCCGGCGAGGTGGTCACCCACACCGTGGTGCTGGCGGAGGTGGCCCTGGTGGTCGAGGCCGAGGCCGACGAGACGGTCGTCGGCCTGAACCTCGACGGCCGCGTGGACGATGAGCCCGCCATCGAGAGCTGCATGAAGCTCGACTTCACGGCGCCCGACGGGACCCCGGGCATCGACAACCAGCTGTCGCTCTTCGGTCCCATCCTCGGGCTCTTCGGCGGTGACCCGGCCGCGCTCATCCAGGGCGCCATCAACGAGGGCTCGCTGCTCATCCTGCTGGAGTTCGAGGGGCTCGACAGCTTCGAGAACGACAACGACGTGACCGTGCGCATCCACTTCGGCACCGGCCCCACCGACGTCGGCAACGACGGCCTGCTGGTGCCCGGTCAGTCGTTCGACGTGAAGCCCGGGACCATCTCGGTGGAGATGCGCAACGCCCGTCTGGTGGACGGGCACATGGACGCGAGCACGTTCGAGACCGTGCTGCCCGTGGCCATCCTCGACCAGCGCTTCAACCTGCCGATCTTCTCGGGTCACCTCTCGATCGACTTCGACGGCGACACGGGTGAGGTGACCGGCCTGCTGGGCGGCGCCATCCCCACCGCCACGCTGATCAACGACCTGGTGCTCCAGATCCCCGGCGGCGAGGACATCGCGCCCATCGCGTCGCTGACCTTGAGCCGCCTGGCGGACATGGCGCCGAACGAGATCGGCGGCTGCGCCCACCTGTCCACGGCGATGACCATCCACGGCGTGACCGCGTTCCTGCTCCCGCCGAGTGAAGACGTCGACTGACGTCCGCGCGAACACCTCTTCCGCCCACGGGGTGGAAAGTGGTACCCATGTGCCCACGTCACCGCCCGCGTGGGCTTTCCTACGAGCGACCTCTTCCTTCATGCTGCCGCCGAGAGTCCCCCCAGTCCCACCGATGCGTCGACGTTCCGTCCTGATGCTGGCCTCGTGCATCGCGCTGCTGGGCGCGTCCGGCTGTGTCGGGTCCATCGACAACGCGGACGAGTTCGGTCCGGCGCCCGAGTGCCGCATCAACCTCGACGTGGAGGACATGTTCCGGCAGCGCTGCGGCACGGGCACCTGCCACGGCAACGAGACGGCCGACCCGGCTGCCGGCCTCGACTTGGTGTCGCCGGATCCCGGTCCGCGCATCGTGGGCACCATGTCCACGGAGTGCGACGGCCGCATGCGCATCAACCCGGCGCGCCCCGACGACAGCTTCCTGCTGGAGAAGCTGACCGGTCCGCGCGAGGGCTGCGGGGACCGCATGCCACTGGTGGGCTTCCTGGATCAGGCCGAGATCGCGTGCGTGCGTGACTGGGTGCGCGAGCAAGCGCGCTTGGCGCAGACGCGCGACGCGGGCGTGCGCGACATGTCCACGCCGGACATGAGCGAGCCCGTGGACGCTGGCGAAGAAGACGCCGCGGCGGAAGACGGAGGCAACCCGTGAAGCGCCGCGCAGCATGGTGGTGGTGCCTGGGAGTCGTGGGCGGTGTGCTGGGCCTCGCCCCCGCGGCGAGCGCCCGTCCGGTCACGGAGATCGAGCCTGGCCCGGTCCAGCCGCTGGAGCAGGCGCCGGCCGATCCCGAGGAAGTGCCCGCGCCGGAGGTGCCTCAGCCCGAGCCTCAGCCCGAGCCCGAGCCCGAGCCCGAGCAGGCGGAGCCGACCGAGGAAGAGCCGGCCACGCTCGAGGACCCCGCCTGGGACGAGGGCGAAGACCACCCCGCGCAGCTCGAGCACGACGAAGAGGCGCAGGCGTACCAAGGCCCCGTGGGTGACGACGAGCGCCTGGCGCCCGAGCCCGAGCCCGTCGAGCCGGTCACGGAAGAGCCGCCCTCCGCCCGGCAGATCGAGCCCTTCCTCTTCGAGGTGGGTGGCATCGGCGGGCTGCTGTTCCATCGCCTCACCTACCGCGACGACCTCTACGGCTTCATGCGGCCCTACAGCCTCGCGAACGCGAAGGAGGTCGGCGGCTACGTCTCGCTCTTCCCGCTCGCGCGCGCCGACATGGGCCTCCTCGGCGGTCTCGGCGTGGAGCTGCGCTACACGCACATGTTCGCGTTCGACTCGCTGCGCAGCGACGGGAGCACGTTCCCCACGCGCTCGCGCGAGCTGGTGGCGGGCTTCCGCTACCGCATCGAGCACACGGCCCTCACGCGCCGCGGCATCGACGCCAACGTGGGCTTCGGCGGCGGCGGCCACACCTACGACATCGGCTCGGCCGTGGCGCTGCCCAACGTGGACAACCGCGCGTCCGTGCCCAGCCGCCACTACCGCTTCTTGCGCGTGGACGCCGCCACGCGCATCGCGCTCGACATGGGCTTCTTCCTGTCCATGCACATCGGGGTGCGCATGATCACCAGCGCCGGCGACGTGGACCGCGACGAGTGGTTCCCGCGCGGGCGCCGCTGGGGCCTCGAGTCCGGCCTGCACCTCGGCTACGTGCTGCCCAAGGACCTCGAGCTCTCCCTGGGCTTCGAGGCGCAGCGCTACATGTACCGCCTGAACCCCGAGCCCGGCGACGCCAACATCGTGGGCGGCCTGCTCGACCGCTACGTCCACGCCCAAGTGCGCGCGGGCTGGCGCTTCTGAGCAGGCGCGCGTCGCGCCGACTGACCACAATGCCGGGATGACGGACGCCCTCGAGCGATTCTCACCGGCGACGCGAGAGTGGTTCGCGGGGGCTTTCCCCGCCCCCACGCTCGCGCAGGTGGGCGCTTGGCAGGCCATCTCGTCGGGTCAGCACGCGCTCGTCGTGGCCCCCACGGGCTCGGGCAAGACGCTGTCGGCGTTCCTGTGGGCCCTCGACCGACTCGCGGCCTCGCCCACGCCCGGAGACCCGTGCATGCGCACGCGGGTGCTCTACATCTCGCCGTTGATCGCGCTGGGCGTGGACGTGGAGCGCAACCTGCGCGCGCCGCTCGTGGGCATCACGCAGACCGCTCGCCGCCTCGGTGCCCCCGTGCCCGCCATCACGGTGGGCGTGCGCTCGGGCGACACCTCGAGCGCCGACCGCCGGCTGCTGCAGAAGGAGCCGCCGGACATCCTGATCACCACGCCCGAGTCGCTGTACCTGATGCTCACGAGCGCCGCGCGCGACACGCTGGCCGGCGTGACGACCGTTATCGTGGACGAGATCCACGCCGTGGCCGCGACCAAGCGCGGGGCCCACCTGGCGGTCTCGCTCGAGCGCCTCGACGCGCTGCTGGGGCGCCCGGCGCAGCGCATCGGGCTGTCCGCGACGGTGCGGCCCATCGACGAGGTCGCGCGCTTCCTGGGCGGCCGCGCGCCCGTCGAGGTGGTGCAGCCACCGGCCGAGAAGACGTTCGACCTGCGCGTCTCGGTGCCTGTCGAAGACATGACCGAGCTGGGCGCGCGCGACACCGAGGCCAGCACGCCGAGCGCGGGCTCGATCTGGCCGCACGTGGACCAGGCCATCGTGGACGCGGTCCTTCAGCACCGCTCCACCATCGTGTTCGCGAACTCGCGGCGCCTCGCCGAGCGGCTCACGGCGTCCATCAACGAGCTGCACGCCGCGCAGGCGGCCGAGCCGGCGCCACGCACTGCCGTGGTGTCGACCGACGCCCTCGCGGACCCCACCCCCGTGCTGGCGCGCGCGCACCACGGCTCGGTGTCGAAGGAGCAGCGCGCCCTCATCGAGGACGACCTCAAGTCCGGGCGCCTGCGCTGCGTGGTGGCCACTTCGTCGCTCGAGCTGGGCATCGACATGGGCGCGGTGGACCTGGTCATCCAGGTGGAGTCGCCGCCCTCGGTGGCGAGCGGGCTGCAGCGCGTGGGCCGCGCCGGTCATCAGGTGGGCGAGATCAGCAAGGGCGTGCTGTTCCCCAAGCACCGCGCGGACCTGCTGCACACCGCCGTCGTGGCCGAGCGCATGCGGGCTGGGGCCATCGAGTCCACCGCGGTCCCGCAGAACCCGCTCGACATCCTGGCGCAGCAGACCGTCGCCGCGGCCGCGCTCGAGACGCTGGACGTGGAGCAGTGGTGGGAGACGGTGCGACGCGCGGCCCCGTTCGCGGCGCTGCCGCGCTCGGCGTTCGAGGCCACGCTCGATCTGCTGTCGGGTCGCTATCCCTCGGACGCCTTCGCGGAGCTCCGGCCGCGCATCGTGTGGGACCGCGTGGCCGGCACGCTC
>CAZEAA010000002.1:0-67139 GCA_964510015.1 uncultured Sandaracinaceae bacterium | reverse complement strand
GTCTACCACGTGCCTGACACGCGCGAACAACCTTCCCGTGGGCCGGCCAACGCGGTGGTGACGATGGTGCGCTTCACGGACTTCGAGTGCCCCGTTTGCGCGCGCGTGGCGCCGACCCTCGACGCCATCCTCCAGCAGTACGGCAATGACGTGCGCCTGGTGTTCCGCAACAACCCGCTGGCCTTCCACCCGAACGCCATGCCGGCGGCCGAAGCGGGCCGCGAGGCCTTTGCGCAGGGTGGAAACGACGCATTCTGGCGCCTGCACGACCTGATGTTCGCAGGCCAACGCGCGCTCACGCGCACCGACCTCGAGGGCTACGCGCAGACCGCCCGGCTCGACATGGGGCGCTTCCGGCAAGCGCTCGACGCGCACACGCACCAGAGCGACATCGACGCCGACCGCGCGCTCGCGACCCAGCTGGGCGCCACCGGGACACCGGCGGTCTTCGTGAACGGGAAGTACGTCCGTGGCGCGCAGCCGCTGGCCGTGTTCCAGGCGCGCGTGGACACCGAGCTGGCCGCCGCTCGCGCGCTGGTGAGGCAGGGCGTCCCGCGCGCGCGCGTCTACGAGCGAATCATTCGCGGTGGCGCGACGGCCCCGGTGATGTTGCCCACGCCCTGAGCACGTGCCCGGCGCCGCACGCCGGGGTCGGACTCAGAGCGGCAGGCCCTCGTTGCCGCGCGCCTTGTACGCGCCCTGGTTCTTGAGGGCGCGGGTGGCGGCGAAGACCTCTCCGGCGCTGCCCATGGCGGCTTCGAGCGACGCCGCTGCGACGCTCGCACGCAACGTGGGGCTCGCGTGGCGCAAGAACGGATTGGTGGCGCGCTCTTCGCCGATGGTGGACGGAACCGAGCACTCGCCACGCGCCCGCAGGGCCCACACGTCTCGGATTCTCGCGACGAGATCGCCGTTGTCGGGCTCCAGCGAGAACGCGAAGCGCAGGTTGTCCTCGGTGTACTCGTGCGCGCAGCAGACACGCGTCTCGGGCGGCAGCTCGGCGAGCCGCGAGAGCGACGCGTGCATCTTGCTGGGGGGCCCATCGAACAGGTAGCCGCAGCCTCCGCCGAACAGGGTGTCCCCACAGAAGAGCGCGTCCGAGAACACGTAGCTCACGTGCCCGTCGATGTGCCCCTCGGTGAGCAGCACGCGCCCCTCGGCGGGCCCGAAGCGGACGACGTCACCCTCTCCCACAGCTTCCGTCAGACCCGGGATCGCATCGCGCGTGGCCGCGGCACCGACGACGCGCATGCCCTCGAGCAGCCCGCGCCGTGCGAGGTCGCGGTTGATGCCGATGTGGTCCGCGTGCGTGTGCGTGTTGAAGACCGTCGTGAGCCGCAGGCCCTGCGCGTCGCAGTACGCCAGCGCCGCCCCGGCGTCGGGCCCATCCACGGCGGCCACCTCGTCGGTGCCCAGCACGCGGACCAGCCAAATCAGGTTGTCTCGTGCCGCCGGAACCTGGTGGACCTGCAGGAGGCCATCGGCGGTCAGGAACGGCTCGCGTGGCTTCTGGACGACGTGCTGCATTCCTCTCGGAGTAGTCGCTCAGCGCGCGCCGAGCAAGGACACCGGCACGGCGGTGATGTTCCAGGTCATGCGCTGACGCGGCTCGGCGCGGCTGTGGATCATCTGCCGACGCGGGCGACCGTTGACCCACACGTAGCGGCGCAGCTCGCCGTGGGTGTCGGAGGCCACGTAGAGCTCTTGGCGACCGTCCGCGTCGAGGTCGGCCGCGATGGACGCGTGCTCGAAGCCACCGGACTCGCCGTCGATGCGCTCCACCGACCACTCGCCGCGCGGGTTGCTGCCGGGGCGCAGCAGCCAGAGGCCCGAGCGCATGGCCGCGGCCACCATCTCGCGCTTGCCGTCGCCGTCGAAGTCGCCGACGGTGAGGAAGCGGCACTGGTTGTCGTCGAAGGTGGCCACCACCACGCGCGCGTCGGCCGGGGTGTCGTGCTCGTAGCGACGGATCTCGACGGGCTCGACCGTGACCAGATTGCCGTTCTCCATGCGGGTGAGCGCCTCGACCGCCACGTACAGCTCGTCACGGCCGTCGCCGTCCACATCGCCCACCCAGATCTCCTTGGCGTGGCGCTGGCCGAGGTCGGCGACCACCGTGCGGCTCGCGCGACCCTCTTGCGGGACGTAGCGCAGCACCTCGCCATGCTGGGCACCGCCATCGAGGCGGTTGGGCTCGCTGGGCGTGCTGTAGACCTCGAGCTTGCCGTCGCCGTTCAGGTCACCGATCTCCACCTCGTGCACGAAGGTGTTGGGGTGCGCGTCCATGCGGTCCACGGCCCACGCGCCGCCCGCGCTCTGGCGCAGCACGGCGAACACGCCCTGGTCGTGCGTGGCCACCGCGATCGCGGGGCGGCCGTCGCCGTAGAGGTCGCCCACCTCGATGTCGCGCATCCGATCGAAGCGGCCACCGAAGGCCTCGGTCCAAAGCGTCTCCGCCGTGAAGCCGTCCGCTCCGCGGCGCCACAAGCGCACGAACGCGCCGCTGCCACCCGCGGTCAGGATGCCGGGCGCACCTTCCGCGGGCGTGAAGGCCATGGCCTTGTGGAACACGTTGCTGTTCGCGTCGGTGATGACCTCGGTGACCCACTCCCCCCCGCGGCGCGTCAGGATCTCGAGGCGCGCGGGCTGCGGCACCGTGTAGCTGCCGTTGTCGTCCTCGGCGAAGTCGCTGTAGGCCAGCATCAAGCCATTCGGCAGGTCGGCGGGCAGCGCCAGCGGGTCGGCGGGCGGCTGCACCTCGCCCGCCCCGGTGTTCGTGGTGGCCGTGGTCGGCGCGGGCGTCTCGGTCACGGCAGCGCCGGTCCCGGTGGTGGCGGCCTCGTCGCTCCCGCCGCAGCCCAAGAGCGCGCTGCCACTCATCAAGAGGAAGCCCACCGTGTGGACGAAGGACGCGCGGGCGCCTGCGAGGGTCGAATGGGGGAAGGAAAGGACGTTGGTTGAGCGTTGCATGCGCCGATCTCCGAGGTTCGGGGTGCAGCTACCAACGCTCGTCAGCCGGGGCAAGTTCCCGCCACCTGCACGCGGGGTGACCGGCCGAGAATTTGACCCCAGACTGCCGGCTCGATACCGGAGGGGTATCCCGTGGCGGGGCGAACGCCGCGGGTCAGCACGAGGACTCATGACGGAACACGACCAGCAAGACCTGGCGCGCCCCGAGGGCGCAGCACAGACCGAGACCCCAGAGGCGCGGGGCGAAGCCAAGCCGAAGCCGGGGATCAAGAAGTACGTATCGCTGGCGATCAAGATCGCGTTCACGGCGGCCATGCTCTTCGTCATCTTCGACAAGGTGTTGGCGCGGGATGGCGCCGACGACCTGAAGGAGCGCATCGCCAACCTGGACATGCGCTGGGTGCTCGCCGCCGTGGGGATGCAGCTGAGCGCCATCGTGTGCGCCATCGTGCGCTGGCAGCGCCTCTTGGTGGGACAGGGCATCCACGCGCCGTGGCGCTTCCTGGGTGGCTCCTTCATGATCGCGCGCTTCTGGGGCGCGTTCACACCCGGTGGTTTCACCGGCTTCGGCGGCTGGCGCATCTTCGACATCGCCGATCGCACGGGCAAGGTCGCGCGCGCCGGCGCCGTGATCAGCGTGGAGATGATCATGGGGCAGCTGGCGTTCGGCCTCGTGGTCATGATGGGCAGCGTCTTCGGCTCGGCGTTCATCGGCACCATGGGCGTGGTGCTGGTCAACCTGGGCTTCGCCGTCATCGTGAGCATCGGGCTCACGTTCTTGGCGCGACCGCACCTCTTCCGGGTGCTGGCCGGCTTCCTCCCCGCCAACATTCGCGCGCGCATCCACACGCTCATCGACGCGGTCTGCGCCTACCAGGGCAAGAACCTGCTGCTGGTGCAGGTGACGCTCTTGGGCGTGGCCGTCCACGCGTTCAACAACCTGATCTACGTGTGCGCCGCGCGCGCGCTCGGAGTCGAGCTGGGCGTGGGTCACGTGTTCTTCGCGTCGTCCCTCCAGATCCTCGCCACGTTGCTCCCCATCTCCATCAACGGCCTCGGGCTGCGTGAGTCCGCCGCCGTGGCGCTCTACACCTCCCCCGCCATCGGGCTGCCGCTCGCCGTGGCCGTGCTCATCCCCACGGTGGGCTTCGCCTGCGAGATGTTCGTGTCGGCGTGGGGCGGCCTGTTCTTCCTCGCCCGCAAGGGAGGGCTGCGCAACGACATCACGGTGGAGGAAGCGAACCGCGAGGACGAGTTCTACGCGAAGACCGGTGGAGACCCGGCCAGCTGGTCGGTGCCGAAGCGCGGGGCCATCCTGGGCTTCGGCGCGGGCATGCTGGCTGGCGTGCTGATCGGCCTCGCCGAGGGCAGCGTCATCGTGGCCACCAGCGCCGTGCCCACGGGCCTGAACGCGTTGGTCTACGGCGCCGTGAGCTACGCCTTGCTCTGCTCGGTGCTGGGCGGCGTCGGCGGCTTCGTCATGGCGCACATCAGCCGCATGATGAAGCGCGAGGCCATGCCGGAGGCGGACGCCTATGCGCGCTACTGCGGCGCCATCGTCGGCCTGTTCGGCTTCGTGCTGGGCACCTTCCTGGTGCGCCGCGACGTCTTCAACGAAGAGCTGGCCTACAAGAGCAAGCAGGGCCTCATGCTGCTCGGCTCCGCAGCCATCTTCGGCTTCGTGCTCTACCTGGTCATCAGCGTGACGCTGCGCTTCCTGCTGAAGAAGCAAGTGGCCGCCCCCATGCTCGGGATGCGCGGCTCGCTCGCCTTCTTCGTGGGCATCATCGCGCTGCTGGTGGGCATCACCTTCGCGGTGGGCAAGCCCGCCACCGCCAACAATCACCAGAACCGCGCCACGCCGCCGGCCAGCGCGGGCAACGTGCTGCTCATCGTGGTGGACACCATGCGCGCCGATCACATCCCGGCGTGGGGCTACTCGCAAGGGCACACCCCCAACCTGGACGCCTTCGCGGCCGACGCGGTGCGCTTCGACCAGGCCTTCTCGAACGCCAGCTGGACCCGTCCGAGCTTCGCCTCGATCATGACGGGCCGCATGCCGAGCAGCCACACGGTGATGGGCAAGGGCTCGCGTCTGCCGGAGGAGGTCACCACCATGGCCGAGGCCATGAGCGCGCGCGGGTTCGTGACCGGCGGCTTCATGACCAACTTCAACGTGGAGCCGCGCTTCAACTTCGGGCAGGGCTTCGACGAGTACCGCTTCCTCGAGCCGCGCTTCGTGCTGGGCGCGGACGCGGACTCGAGCAAGCTGCTGATCCTGCAGGTGGCGCGCCGCGTGCGCGAGAAGTTCAACGGCCTGTTCGACATCATCGCGCCCGGTGACGACTACCAAGACGCCGAGACCGTGAACCGCGAGCTGTTCGCGTGGCTCGAGCGCGCGCCCTCGGACCGCCCGTGGATGCTGATGGCGGGCTACATGGACCCGCACGACCCGTACTTCGAGCACCCGTACTCGGGCAACGGCTACTCGCGCGCCGCGCACCAGAACCCGCGCCCCGAGGAGGCCCCCGCGCTGCGTCGCCTGTACGACGGCGAGATCACCTACTGGGACGAGCACTTCGGCGCGCTGGTGGCCGAGCTGCAGCGGCGCGGCCTGTACGACGACATGACCATCATCGTGACCTCCGACCACGGCGAGGAGTTCTGCGACCACGGCGGCTTCTGGCACGGCGACACGCTGTACGACGAGCAGCTGCGCGTGCCCCTCTTCGTGAAGCTGCCGGGCAACGCGCGCGGCGGCACGGTGCTGCGCCACTGGGTGCAGAGCATCGACATCATGCCCACGCTGCTGCGTCAGCAGGGCCTCGAGGTGCCCGAGGGCGTGCAGGGGGGTGACCTCTTCACCGGCACCGACACCGTGTACGCCGAAGAGAGCCACGCCGAGAACGTGCTCGAGTCGGTGCGCGTCCGCACCGGGATGAGCGAGCGCAAGCTGATCACCGCGAACGAGGGCAACCCGCGCGGCCTGCCCACCACCGAGCTGTTCCACGTGGACGACGATCCGCGCGAGCAGCACGACCACGCGAGCGAGGCCAGCAGCGCGGAAGAGGTCGCGGGGCTGCGCACCATCATGGCCGAGCGCGCGCGCTGGGCCGCCGAGGGACAGGCAGAGCGCGTGGAGGTCTCCGAGGACCAGATGACGGAAGACGAAAAGGCCCGCCTCTGCCGTCTGGGTTACCTCACGGGCGAGGTCTGCTTGGACCTCTGCCGCAGCGGTGTCCTGAGCGGCGCGCTCTGCAACGCGCAGCCCTGAGCCGCGCGCTGCCTCGAGCGGCGCGCACCCCTGAGCCGGGCGCTACATGGCGCCGCGCCCTGCTCGGAGCGACGTGACGGAGGGGCCCGAAGAAGGGCCCCGTCACCTCGAGTGTCAGCCGAGGGGCCCGAAGAAGGGCCCCGTCACCTCGAAGGTGACGCCCGTGCCCGTGCCCGTCACACCGCGCTGCGAGCTGAAGTACAAGCGCCGCAGCGTGGGGTCGAAGGCCAGGCCCGTGATCTCGGAGCCGTCGTGGCCGTCGATCTGCACGAGCGGCACCACGTCGCCGCTCGGCGAGATGGCCACCACCTGCATGTCGTCGCCGTCCTCGGCTACCAGCAGGTCTCCCGCGCTGGTGGCGAGGATGAAGTCCACGCCCTGCAGGATGGGATCCGCCACTTCGTTCGAGTCGTAGACGATGCGCAGCGTGTCATCCACCACGTGGTGCGCCCAGATGCGGTCGTCGCCCTTGGTGGTGAAGTAGACCTCGTCCTCGTGGTACCAGACGCCCTCGCCGCCCGTGAAGGCGGTGCTCTCCGGCACCTGCAAGCGGGTTGGCACCAGCTCGGCGCTCGGGTCGGGGACCTCGAGCCACGTGACCGCCCCTACGTCGCCGCTGGTCACGCGCATCACCTCGAGGGTGCCCGCTGTGAGGATCGCGTTGCCGTCCGCGTCGAGCGCGTCGGGGGTGAAGCGATAGAAGCGACCGTTCGTGGTGTCCTCGGTGAGGTAGAGGCGCATGCGCACGGGGTCCACCACCACCGCCTCGTGGATGAAGAGCCCCAGGGCCGGGCGCTCCACACCCGCCGTGGCGCCCGTGGGGTCGCACTCCCAGACCAAGCCTTGCTCGCGCTCTTCGCCCGAGAGCCAGGTGCCCCACGGCGTGGCGCCGCCCGAGCAATTCCAGGTGGAGCCCGTCAGGCTGGCGTACGCGTCGAGGATGTTGCCGTCGCGATCGAAGCGGATGGCGCCCACGCCCGAGCGGCCCCGCACGATGGGGATCTCGGAGTTGGACACGTAGATGTAGCCCTGATCTTCGGTCTCGAACGTGGCGCCGCCGTCCGGGAAGTCGTGCCACACGTACTCCTGCCCTTCGATGACCGGCTGGTCCGAGGTGGCGATGATGCGGCCCGTGAAGCCCGCGGGGAGGCGCATGCCGAACTCGTTGGCGGCGCCGAGCGCCCCGTGGCGCGTGAGGTCGCCCGCCGCGGGGGTGGGCACGCTGACGGCGCCGTCACCGCCACCGCAGCCCGCGACCGTGGGCCCGAGGAGCGTGGGCCCCAGCAAGAGCGCCCCCGTGCCAGCGGCGCTGCGTTGGAGGAAGCCTCGACGGCTGAGTGAGGTGGCGGGCGGGCGAGTCGTCATGCGGGCGATTATTCACACCCGGTGGCACATCCCCAAGCGACAACGCCGCGACGGGCGTGACAAACGTCACATTTGCACGCTGCCAGCCGGTCCCGCGGGAAACGAGCGCAGGGAGCGGCCCGCGCGCCGCCTTCGGGTCATGCTGCGCCGCATGTCGGACCCCATGACGTGGATGAAGCCACCCGAGACCGCCGGCTCGGACGACTGGGCGGCACAGCGCGAGCTGGCCAGCGCGCTGCGTGGACTGATCGAGCGCTGCATCGAGACGCGCGCCGACGCCGACACGCTGCGGGCCGCGACCGAGAGCGTGCGGGCGCTCGAGCGACGGCTGGCCGAGCTGCCGCGTAGTGCATCGCAAGACGCGTTTCGCAATGGCAGCTACCTGGCCGAGCCGCTGCGCTTCGTGGACCGCGGGGCGATGCTGGGGAAGAGCAACCCCGTGGCGGGCCCCATGGTGCTGCGCCGCGAGGGGGACTTGGTGGTGGGCGAGATCACGCTCGGGCCCGCGCACGGCGGGGCGCCCGGCCTGGTGCACGGGGGCGTGGTGGCCACGCTGCTCGACGAGGTGCTGGGCCACGCGGCCATCTCGACCGGCGTGTCCGTGGTCACCGCGACGCTGAACGTGCGCTACCACGCGCCCACCCCGTTGGGCGTGCCGCTGCGGTGCGAGGGCTACATCGCCGAGCACAGCGGGCGGCGCTTCAAGCTGAAGGGGCAGGTCCTCGCCGGCACCACGCGCACGGCCAGCGCCGAGGGCATCTTCGTGGACGTGTCGGGCGACCGCTTCGCCACGGTCATGGCTGGCGTGCCGCAGTAGCGCGCGGGGCCCTCAGTAGCCCTCAGAAGCCGTCGTCTTCGTACTCTTCCCCGTACTCGTCGTACGTCTCGTAGCCGTCGTACTCCACCGTGCCCTGGCAGGCGAAGGAGGCAGGGTCCACGGGCGTTGCTTCCTGGTCCGAGAGCGCGGTGAACGCGAGACGCACGGTGGGGGGCAGCACGCCGAGCTGCGCGCTGTCGTTCTTCCCCCAGCACCACACGGCGCCACTTCCATCGCGCGCGCAGAAGTAGTTGGCCGCGGAGGCCAGCTCCACCGCACCCTCGATCTCCGGGAGCGGGTCCCCGAGCGACATGGCGTGCTGTTGGAACTCGAGGCATCGAACGCGGCCCCCTTCGATGCCACACATCTGGCCAGACGCGGTGGCCAATGCGCTGATGCCCGTGATCTCCCCCGAGTGTGGCGTGACCCCGTCCCAACACAGGACCTGGCCACCCTGGCGGAGGGCGCACGTCGAGTTGCTGCTCACGGCGAGCGCGACGAAGTCGGTCAGGTTGGACGAGAGCCCGCTCGCGACGGTCGGGCGCTGCGGGTCCCAAGGCCGACAGACGAGGCTCCCGCCGGCGGTGATGGCACACACGCGGTCGAGGGTCATCGCGATTTCCACCGCGTCATCGAGCCCGGCCAGCCGAGCCGGCGCTTCGTTGCGCCCACGCACCCAGCAGTGAACCCGATGCGCCGCGTCCACGAAGCAGGCGCGCGACCCGCGGGACTCGAACGCCAGCGTTCCGGTCTGCTCGACGAGAAAGGGATGTTGGTCGCAGCGCAGCCGCCCGTCCTGCAAGCGAACACACGGGCTCTCGGACTGGAGGGCGAGATCCGTGATGTCGCCCGCCACCGGGAGGGTTGGTGCCCAACCCGCCGCGGCCTCCTGATGGCCGCGCCGCAGGTAGCCACCGCCACCCACGCAGCGCACACCCTGCGCCGTGCTGAAGCAGGCTGCGTGGTCGGACAGGTGAAGGCGCGTCGCCACCACTCCTGCCAAGCGCTGCGGCCCCATGACCTCGATCGTATGCCCAGCCATCACCGCCGTGAGGTCGCCTGCGCACCGCACGCTCTGGTCGTCGAAGCGCGCGCACATGGCCTCCGCCGAGAGCGCCAGGTCCACTGCGGCATCGAGAGCCGGCACGTGGGTGGGTGTCTCCACACGTCGCGTATGGCCGAGGCCCAGCTGCCCCGAGGTGTTCCCGCCCCAGCAGAAGGTCTGACCCTGCTCCGTACGCGCACACACGTTGTCGCTCGACGACACGAGGTCCACGGCCCGCAGGTCGGGGACCTCGCGAGGGGCGTGCTGCTCGGCGGGATCGAGTGGCCCGCGTCCGAGGGTGCCGTGAGAGTCGTAGCCCCAGCAGAAAACCCGCCGATCCGTGCTCCGCGCGCACGCGAAGCCGTCCCCCACCACGACCTGGGCCGGATCGGGCACGGTGACGCCGTAGGCCCGTCCCGCAGGCAGGGGTTCATCCGCGTCCGGCAGACCGACGGGGTCGCCCCAGCAACGCACCCCCGACGCGGTCAGGGCGCATCCCTGCGCGGCACCCACCGCCAGCCCGTGCGCACCTCGGACGACGTCGTACATGCCGAAGTCGTGGTAGTCCTCGAGCGCCAGGGTGGCACCCCAGCAGCGCGCCACTCCCGTGCTGGTGACCACGCAGCCGGTGTCTTCGTGCAAGGCCAGCTCGCGCACCCCCGTCAGGCCGTGGAACGACTGGTCGATGCAGAGCGCCTGGTGCAGCGAGTCCGCCGAGCCGTCCACCGGGTCGTCGCCCCAGCAGACGACCTCTCCGTTCTGCAAGCCGCAATGCATCAGGCTCCCGACGGACACGAGGCCGTAGTCGCCGGGGTAGCTCATCCAGCCCTCTTCCTCCGTGTCGAGGGCATGGAGACCACGACAGCGCATCCCGCCCCCAGCGCTGTCGCACAGCATGTAGGTGCTGAGCGACAGGCGGTGCTGGAAGCCGAGGGATGCCCGCTGCACCGTCGCGGCGGTGAGCGGTCGCGACTGTCCAGAGCCGCCACACCCCGTGAGCGGCGTGAGGCACGCGACCAAGAGAGAGAGGGAAGCGACTGACCCGTAGCGTGCGGTTGGTGTCATTGGTCTCCCGGTCAACGCTCGAGCACCGTCCGCGCGTTCCCGTGCACGCCCTCGAGCGCATCTCATAACCCTCGACCGAGCATCGCGCAGCGCGGTGTGCCCGAACTGGCTGTCCATGGGACGACAGAATGCCGAAGCATTCTGGAGGAGCAGGGACGAGACAGAGCGGGCGCACCCCGCCAGCGAGGCGACCGAGAGGGTCATGAGATGCGCTCTAGGCACCGAGGCTCTTGACCGCAGCCACCAGCGCCACCTGGGCACGCGCGAGCTCGTCTTCGAGGGCGGGGAGCTGAGCCTCGGCCTCGGCGATGGAGGCCGCGCGCTCGATGGCCACGCACAGCTCGCCCACACGCGCAGCCCCGACCTGACGACTGCTCCCCACCAGCGCGTGGGCCTTGCGCTGCATGAGCTTCTTGTCCCCCGCGCGGGCCGCGTCCACCAGCTCGCTCAGGTTCTCGTCGCTGGTGGACAGGTAGGTCTCCACGACCTGTCCGAAGAAGCCCGGGCTCCCACGCTCCAGCATCAGCAGCTGGTCCACGATGGTGGTGTCGAGCGTCTCGCGCCAGTCGTCCGCAGTCTCGGGCCTCGCAGATGTATCCCGCTCGTCCATGCCCGAGGAAGGTACCCCATCGGCGGGCGCTGCGCAGCACTCACGCAGGGTCTGGTCGAGCTGCTCGAGGGTGAACGGCTTCGCCAGGTAGGCGTCCATCCCCGCCCGGAGCGCGCGCTCGCGGTCGCCGGCCATGGCGTTCGCCGTCAGCGCCACGATGGGCACGCGGGCGCGCCCTGTCCGCGCCTCTCGAAGGCGCACTTCGCGGGTGGTCGCGTAGCCGTCCATCACCGGCATCTGTCCATCCATCAGGACACACGCGTAGGGCGGCGTGCGCGCCTCGAGCGCCGCCAGCGCGGCCGTGCCGTCCGCCACCACGTCCGCGGCGTAGCCGAGCGCACGGAGCTGCGCGACGGCCACCCGCTGGTTCGTCTCGTTGTCCTCGGCCACCAACACCACCAGACCGTTGGGCACCACCTCCGCGCGCGCCGCGTCGGTCAAGGCGCTGGGCGGGACCTCCGAGGGCGGAGCCCCCACCTGCGGCACGATCGGCTCGGCGGCGAGCGCGGCGTTGAGCGCATCCAAGAGTCGGTTGCGATGGATCGGCTTCGGCAAGTCCGTCACGAACCCGCATACGTCGAGCTGCTGCCGAACCTCCCCGAGCGCCGAGCCCATCGCGATCATGGTGCAGCCCAGCGGCGCGAGCGTGGCGCCCAGCTCCTGCGCGTTCGACAAGATGGGCTGACCCAGGCTGGTCACGTCCACGATGGCGACGTCGAGCGGTCGCCCGGCGCTCGCGAACTCGGCGGCCGCGCGCGCCGCTTCGTCCGGGGTGGAGCACAGCACCGTCTCGAGTCCCCACGCACCCAGCTGCGACTGGAGCGTGGCGCGCATGCGCTCGGACGCGTCCATGATCAGGATGTGTGCGTTCCACAGGCGCTCGTTGACCTTCAGACCGCGCGTGGTGCGAAGATCCTCTTTCTCGAGCTCCAGCTCGAAGTGGAACGAGCTGCCCTGACCCTCCACGCTGTCCACGCGCAGGTCGCTCCCCATCAGGCTCGCGAGCTGCCGACAAATGGTGAGCCCGAGCCCGGTGCCGCCGAACTGCCGCGTGGTGGACGTGTCGGCCTGCGAGAATGGATTGAAGATGGTGGACAGCTTGTCCGCCGGGATGCCCACGCCGGTGTCGGTGACCGCCAAGCGCAGCCTGACCATGCCCGCGGGCGTCACCCGTAGCTGACGCGCGGAGAGCACCACCTCGCCTGACGCGGTGAACTTGATCGCGTTCGAGACCAGGTTGGTCACGATCTGACGCACGCGCAGCGGGTCGCCGATGACCTGCTTCGGCAGGTTGGCGTCGACGTCCGCGATCAGCTCGATGCCGCGATGGAGCGCCGTGGCGGCGTGTGCGGACGCGACCTCCTCCATGAGATCGGCGATGTCGAAGGCCACCAGCTCGAGTTCAACGGCGCCAGCTTCGATCTTCGACACGTCGAGGATGTCGTTGACGATGGCCATCAGCAGCTCGCTCGAGCGCACGACGTCGTCGAGATACCGCTCTTGATCCGCGTGAAGGGGCGTGCGACGCAGCAGCGAGAGCATGCCGATGATTCCATTGAGTGGCGTGCGGATCTCGTGGCTCATGTTCGCCAGGAAGCGACCCTTGGCGCGGGCGGACTCGAGCGCAGCGTCGCGCGCCTCGGCCACCTCGCGCGTCTGAGCCACGAGGCGCCTGCGCGACTCTTCGTCTTGCTTCGCCAGCACACCGATGGTGCGCACGAAGCGCTCGCGCACGGCGGCGATGACGACGGCCGCGGCCGCGGAAACCAGCACGTTGACCATCCAGTGGGCCGAGACGCTCGGCTCCATGGGCGGGCGCAACAGCAACCAGCCGACCATCAACAAGAGGGTGAGGTACACGGAGACCGCCGCGCTCGGGACGACGCCCGCGCCGGTCAGCATGCAGAACACGATCACGACCGTCTGGTCGGGGTGCTGCGAGAGCAGGATGATGCCCAGCGGATGCACCGCCACCAGCGTGGCGGCCACGAACGCGAGCGCGAGCCCGTGGCGAGGCGGGAGCAGACGGGTGACCATCGCCAGCAAGGCGCACCCCAGCGCCAGCCCCATGCTCAGCGCGGCGATGGTGCGAGCGGGCTGTGCCGGCGGGGCCACGAGGTACAGCGCCCCCACCAGCATGAACGCGGCGACGCCGACGAGCATCGCGCGTCGAACGTGCCAGCTCAAGCTCGAGACCAGGTCTCGATGCTGCCCGCGCTCCTGCCGCGAATCCGTCGAGCTGGTACTGGAACGTTCACTCATGGTCGCGGGGAACAAAGGGCGTTCCCAAGATCGTGACAACGATACACTCTAGGGTCAGGAATGTCCCCGTCGTCGACGCGCCCCCCCGAAGAGCCGAAGTCGCTCTCCTCGGACGCTGTCGCTCTGCGCAGCGCGGAGCGCCGCTCGCTCTCGTCGTCGGGTGACGGGCTCTCGTCGTGGTCCGGGCTGACCACCCCCACCCGCGTGGAAGACCGTCCGCTGCTCGACCGGCTGGCCGAGAAGGCCGGGACGACGGGCCGGCTGACCGATGCGGCCAAGTGCCTCTTCGTTCAGGCGCTGATGAGCGTGGCCGCGGGGACCTACGGCCTCACGGCGGTGGTGCTGGACGGCTGGCCGTTCTTCCGCCCCAGCGAGCTGCAGGAGGTGCAGGCGAGCGCGCCGTGGTCGGTGGTCATCCTCTTGGTGTGGCCGCTCATGCTGATCCCCACGCTGCGGCTGGTGCGCGCGCAGGACAGCGACCCGCGCCCCGTGCTCACGCACGTGACCGCCATCTACTACGCGCTCAACATCGCCTTCTTCAGCTACGTGACCGGCCCGTTCAGCGCGCCGAGCGGCTTCGCGCTCCTGGCCGGCGTGACCACGGGCATGATCTTCTTCGAGCGGCGCGTGCTGCTCGCCGGGATGGCCTTCCACGTGCTCGGCATCGCGGCCATCGCGTGGCTGAGCCACGAAGGCCATTTGCCGTTCGAGACGCTCTACATGGCGTCCACGGCGGGACGGGGGCTGGACCCCGACTGGCTGCTGCGCTCCACGGTAGCCACCGTGGCCCTCTCGCTGATCGTCTTCCCCTTCCTCGGGATGATCGTCTCGAGCTGGCACTACCGCGAGCGGCGCCTCGAGCACGCGGCGCAGACCGACGCGCTGACCGGCATCTTCAACCGCGGCTACGTCATGGACGTACTCGACCGCGCGTTCGCCCGCGCCAGCACCAAGCGCCCGCTGTCGGTGGTCATGGTGGACATCGACCACTTCAAGCGCGTGAACGACGACCACGGTCACTTGATCGGCGACGAGGTGCTGCGGCAGGTGGCGGGCGCGCTGCAGCTGGTGCTGCGGAAGAACGACACGCTGGGCCGCTTCGGGGGAGAAGAGTTCCTGGTCGTGCTGCCGGGCATCGGTGACGGCGAGGCCCGCGTGGTGGCCGAGCGCTGCCGGGTGGCGGTCGCCGCGCTCGACTTCGGCGTGCCCTCCGTGAGGGAGGACCACGGCCGCTTGAAGGTGACCGCGAGCTTCGGCATCGCCACGCTCCCCCCCGTCTACGCCACCGTGGAGACGCTGCTGGACGTGGCCGACGCCGCGCTCTACGAGGCCAAGCGCGGCGGTCGAAACCGCGTGGTGTCCGACCGCGACCAGCTCGCCGCCGAGGATCTGGCTGCCGACGCCGGCTAGCGCCGCTGCCCGAGGTACGGGCACTGCCCGAGATACGGGCTAGAACGCGGCGGGCCGAGCCCCGGGGGCTTGGTCACCGAAGCCGCTCGGGGGAAGCGGAGCGGGGGCTCCCGTCGCGGGCCCACCCTCGCTCTTGCCCCAGTCGAGGCGACCGGTGACCTGCATCATCACGAAGAGCGTCCCGATGGCCCCTAGGGTGATGGCCAGCCCGGTGAAGCCGTCCCAGAAGAAGCTGTAGCTGAAGAGCACCAGGTACAGCACCTGGCTGATGCCCACCTCGCGGAGCGCGAAGCGCCAGCCCACGAAGAGGCGCGCGTAGGACACCACCAGCAGCAGCGACACCAACGCGCTGAGCGAGAACGACGCGGTCACCGGCACGTGGTCCACCAGGTAGGCGAACAGCAGGTGGAACGCGAAGAACGCGCACCCGATCATGAAGTAGTGCATGGGGTGGAGCTCCTTCTTCTGGACGGTGGCGAGTACGGCCACCACGAAGAAGAAGAACAGCAGCGAGACGGGCGCGAAGAACGTGATGCGCGAGGCGAGCGGCCCGGGGTTGAGCTCCTCGGGCATGGACAGCGCCACGGGCGCGCTCGAGATCAGGGAGTCGAACGCCCACTCACCGTGCCAGCCACCGCCCGCCGCGCGGTGCTCGCTGGGGGAGAGCGAGCCGGGCGGGAAGTCCACGTCGGCGAAGTCGGTGTCCACCACGAGGTGGAAGTCACGCACCCGGCCGTTGCCCTGCGCCATGTGGTAGGTCCACGAGCTGGTGCCGCGCGTGCGGTAGGCCACCTCGAACGACAAGGCCTCGCCCGGCGCGAAGTCGCGCTCCACGGTGGCGAACTCGGGGGAGATCACGAAGGGCAGCTCGGCCCCGCCCGGCACGCGCACCACGAAGTTGTCGTAGCCCACGTTGTCGGCCATCAGCGGCACCACCATGCTGACGCGCTGCGGCTCCTGGGTGGGGTTCACGAAGCGGTACACGCCGCGGAACGAGATGGCGTAGGTAGGGAACCAGTTCAGGCCCTTCTTGCGCTGCTCGAGGTCGAAGGTGGCGTGCAGGTCCGACTGCACCAGCGGGACGTCCACGCGAGTGCGCTCCTCGCGCTGCGTGGTGGTCTGACGGGTCTCGCCCTGCGTGTCCGTGACGGTCTGCGTCTCGGCGGTGACGCCCACGCGCTCGAACGACGCGGTCGGCGCCACCTGCACGCCTTCCGGCCCCCAGAGCTGGTGGACCTCCGAGCGCAGGGACGACGACATCTCGCCGGAGCGCACCGTCAGCGTCGAGCCCAGCACCATCCACGCGAACGCGCAGCCCACCCAGATCCCCAGGATCGAACCGAACCTCTTCATCGCACACCTCCATTGGTCGTACATGTCATGGAGGCCAGCGTGTCGGAGCGTCGTTGCGCCCGCGCGAAGAGCCCGAGGAAGGCCCGCGGAGAAGTTGTGGCGATTCCGTGGCGACCCGACGAATCCCGTTGCACCCCCCGCCGTGGGCGCTGTACGAGAAAGGTCATGCCCATCAGCGAGACGACCGTCGAGACCTTCGTGGCCCCCTCCGAATTCCTGGACGTGGTGCTGGACGTGGAGAACTACCCCCGCTTCCTGCCCGAGGTGAAGAAGGTCGAGGTGCTCTCGAAGAGCGACACGGCGCTGCGCGCGCGCTTCCACGTGGCCGTGGCCTTCGCGGGCCTGGACGTGAAGACCGACTACACGCTCGACTACGTCATCGACCGCGCTGCGTTGAAGGTGAGCTGGACGCTGCAGGCGTCGCCCGACCTGACCGTGAACGACGGCGAGTGGCGCCTGGAAGAGACGGCCGACGGCGAGACCATCGCGCACTACCGCTCGGAGCTGGTGACGTCGCTGCCCATCGCGCTCGAGATCCAGAAGGCCTTCGCCGACTCGCAGCTGCCCGAGATGATGCAGAAGTTCCAGGAGCGCGCCGAGTCGCTGTGAGCGGCGCAGCGACCGAGCCGAGCGTCTTCCTCTGCCACGGCGCGGGCGCCGAAGCCGGGGCCGTCACCAAGCTCGCGCGGATCCTCGCAGCGCGGCACGGGGTCGCCACGCACCCGCTGTCTTACCCTGGTCGCGCCGACGTCGCGGGGCCACCGCGCGAGACGGTCAGCGACCTGGCGGCCTACGTGCGCGAGTACGTGCTGGCACAGCTGGGCAGCCTCGAAGCCCCGCACGTCGTGCTGGGGCACTCGATGGGTGGGGCCGTGGCCCTCGAGTACGCGCTCGACGCGCCCACGGGTCTGCAGGCCCTCGTGCTGGTGTCCACCGGCGCGCGTCTGCGGGTGCATCCCAGCATCCTCGCGGCGCTCGGCCCCCCGGAGGAGGACGCCACGCCCCGGTCGCCCGCCGACGAAGACTTCGTGCGCAGCGTCGAGCCCTCACCGCTGACCCCACGGGCCACGGCCCTCGCCGACTGGCGCGCCGCCGACGCGTTCGATCGGATGGCGCGCGTCCACGAGATCAGGACCCCGACGCTCATCCTGGTGGGCGACGCCGACCCGCTGACGCCGCTCAAGTACGCGCGCTTTCTGCACGAGCGCATCGCTGGCTCTTCGCTGGTGGTGCTGCCGGGCGCGGGCCACAGCCTGCCCATGGAGGAGAGCGCCGCGGTCGCGCAGCACGTGGCCGACTTCCTCGCGCGCTTGCCCCACGGAGGCGCGCCCTGAGCTTGTTCAAGAAGCTCCAGCGCGCGCTGCTCTTCCCAGCCCAGGACCGCATCCCGGCCTGTCGCGCCGGCTCGGACGTCGCTGGCCTCGAGCGCTGGACGCTGGTCACGGACGAAGGCCCCATCGAGGCGTGGTGGTTGCCCGCGCTCACCGGCAGCGGACCGCGCCCCGCCATCTTCTTCGCGCACGGCAACGGCGAGCTGATCGACGACTGGCCACACCCCATGCGGGCCTTCCGCGAGCGCGGCTTCCACGTGCTGCTCGCCGAGTACCGCGGGTACGGACGCAGCGAGGGCCAAGCCAGCGAGGCCAAGGTGCGGGAGGACTTCGTGCGCCTCTACGACCGCATGCAGGCGCTGCCCGAGGTGGACGCGAGCCGCTGCATCCTGATGGGCCGGTCGCTGGGCGGTGGGGCCGTGTGCCAGGTGTACCGCGAGCGCGACGCTCACGCGTTGGTGCTGATGAGCACGTTCAGCAGCGTGGTGGCGCTGGCCAGCCACCTCTACCGCCTGCCTGCGCGCTTCGTGACCGATCCCTTCGACAGCGCCGAGGTGCTGCGCCACAAGCCGGCCCGCGCGCTGCACCTGCATGGCCGCCGGGACGAGCTGGTGCCCTTCGCGCAGGCCGAGGCGCTGGCCGCCATCACGGGGGGCCCGTTGCTCGCCGAAGAGGGCGGTCACAACGACTGCCCCCTCGACTGGCGGGCCTTCGTGGAGCGCGTGGTGGACTACGTGGGCCCCGCAGCCGTCCCCCCAGCCGCTGAACCGACGTGACCCGCGGCGGGGGCCCACGCGGGCCGACGCGGGCTGCCGCGCGCGCTTCACACTTCTTCACACCGCCGAGCACGGTCGCTTCACATGGCCGTGCCACGGTGGAAGCTGAAAGGAATCCTGGATCGGCTCCCCTGCTCGTTCGTCCCCGTGGAATACGTGGGGCGCCAAGGGTGCTAGAAAGTGGCCCCATGCTCTACGTCGTCTCCCCCCCACCGCCCCGTCCTCCGAGGACGTCCTCCGTCGCACCGTCGCTGCGGCGCGCACGCCACGCTGCTCGCGGGCTGGCGGTCCCCGCGTCGCTGGTGCTGGTGCTGGGCTGGCCCGCCGAGAGCCTCGCGCAGCCGCTGACCGCGGAAGAGGCCCTGGCGTTGGCGGCGGAGCACAACCCGGCGCTCGAAGCGGCGGCGCAGGACGCCGTCGCGGCGCGGTACGGGCGAGAAGCCGAGCGCGAGGCCGTGCGGCCCGTGGTCACGGCCAGCCTGGGCGCCAGTCGCAACGAGCGCTTCTCGGCCACCAGCCAGGGGCCCGTGCTCAACGAGGACCACGGCGGCGACGCGAGCCTCGGGGTGGCGCACACGGGCGCGCTCGGCACGCGGGTCAGCGCGACGGTCACCTCGTCCATGCTCTGGCAGACGGTCAACCTGACGGCCGGCACCACCACGGCCGTGACCATCGGCCCCGTCTACCGCGGGCAGGTCGCGCTGACCGCCACCCAGCCGCTCTTGCGCGGAGCGGGACGGGACGCCACGCGGGCGTCGTTCGAGCGGGCGCGCGCCATCGAGCGTCAGGCCGGCCACCTGCACGATCAAGCAGCGAGCGAGCTCGCGCGCGACGTGCTGACCGCCTACTGGGAGCTGTGGTACGCGCAGCGCGCCGTCGAGGTGCAGCAGCAGGCGCTGGCGCTCGCCACGCAGCAGCTCGACGAAGCCACCCGCCGTCAGGAGGCCCTCGGGACGTTGGCGCGGGCCGACGTGCTGCGTTTTGCCACCGAGCAGCTCACGGTGCAGAACGCGCTGGTGACCAGCACGCAGCAGCGCGATGCCCGAGCCCTGGAGCTCGGCCGACTCCTCGCGCGGCAGGCGGCGGACGGCCAGCCACTGGTGGCCATCACCGCACCGGCGCTCGACGCGTACGCGCTGGACTTCGCGAGCGCGCTGGCGATGACGCTCGCCAACTCCAGCGAGTGGCTGGCCGTCGAGGCCGAGATCGAGGCCGCCGAAGAAGCGCTGCGCGCTACCGCGGACGCGGACCAGACGCGCCTCGACCTGATCGTCAACGGCTCGATGTCCGGCATCTGGACCGACGACATGCTCGAGGGCCTCGCGCTGCCGGGGGGTCGCCCGGCGTTCTCGGTCGGCGGCCGCCTCGAGCTGGAGCTGCCCGTCGGCGGAGGCCGCGCGGCAGGTGCCCACGCCCAGGCCGCTGCCCAGCTGCTGGCCGCCCGGGCTCGGGCGCACGCACGCGAGATGGCCATCGAGACCGAGCTCGCCACGCTGTTCACGGAGCTCGAGGCGGCCCACACGCGCGTGGCCCAGAGCAGCACGCAGAGCCAGCTGGCCGACGAGCTGGCCGGCGCCGAGCGCGAGCGTCTGGCGCTCGGGACGACCACGCCCGTCGTGTTGATCGAGGCCCAGCAACAAGCGCGGGCCGCCATCCTGCAGCGCGAGCGCGCCGTGCTCGACGAGGTGCTGGTGGTGCTGCGTCTGCGCCACCGCACGGGAGAGCTGCTCACTTCGTTGGTCGCGCCGCGCGTGGCCGGGACCACGCCATCATGAAGCGCGCGTTGATCGCCCTCGTGCTCCTCGGCGCCATCGGGGGCGCCATCTACTACTTCTTCTTCCGCGAGGACCCGGAGGCCGGGCGGCCACGCCAGACCGTGACGGTCACGCGCGGCGAGCTGGTGGAGTACGCCGGCGCGACCGGCACCATACAGCCCGACGTGCAGGTGGAGATCCGCTCGCGAGAGAGCGGCGAGGTCATCGAGGTGATGGTGCAAGAGGGCCAGGTGGTCACCGCCGGGACGCCCCTGATCCGCCTCGACCCGTTCGACACCGACCGTGCCGTGGATGGCTCGCTCGCGGAGCAACGGCGCAGCCTCGCTCAGCTGCGCGAGGCGCAGGCCAACCTCGCGGTCGCCGAGGCCGAGCTGCAACAAGCGGGGGTGACGCACGACGTCTCGGCCCGCGGTCAGACGCTGGGCATCGTCTCGGACGAGGCCGCGCGTGGCACCGAGCATCAGCGCGCCCAGGCGGAGCGGCAGGTAGAGCTGCGCCGCGCGAACGTGGCCGCGGCCCGCGCGCTGGTCGAGTCGTCGCGCCTGAGCGTGTCGGACGCGCGGCGCCGGCGGGAGGCCACCGTCATCACCGCGCCCATCAGCGGCACGGTGCTCTCGGTCACGGTCGAGGTCGGCTCCATGGTGACCTCGGCGGTGACCAACGTCGGCGGCGGGTCGGCGATCATGACGCTGGCGGACCTCGCGGATCTGCGCGTGATCGGAGCCATCGACGAGGCTCAGATCGGGTCTGTCTCGGTGGGTCAGGAGGTCCAGATCCGGGTCGATGCCTACCGCGACGTGGTGTTCACGGGCCGCGTCCATCGCGTGAGCCCGCTCGGCACGAACGCCTCCAACGTGGTCACGTTCGACGTGGAGATCGTGGTCACCGACGAGCGCCGGAGCCAGCTGCGCTCGGGCATGAGCGCCGACGTCGAGATCGTGACGAACCGTCAGCAAGACGTGCTGCTCATCCCGCTCACCGCGGTACGCAGCCACGGCGACGAGCACACCGTGATCCTCGCGAACGGCGAGGACCACAACATCACCACCGGCGGCACCGATGGAACCAGCGTGGTGGTCCTGAGCGGCTTGAACGAAGGCGACGTGATCGCCGCCGACCCGAACCCGCCGAGGCCCGAGGGGGAAGCGGGGGCGCGCCCGAGCGGCAGCGGCGGGAGCGCCCTGTTCGGCGGCCCCGGTGGCGGGCGGCGGCGGCGATGAGCGCGGCGGCGATGAGCGGCGCGCCCGTCATCATCGAGGCGCTCAGCAAGGTCTACCACCCCGACCGGCCCGAGCTGCGCGTGGTGGCGGTCAACGGCATCTCCTTCACCATCGAGCGCGGCGAGTCGGTCGCCATCCTCGGTCCCTCGGGCTGCGGAAAGAGCTCGCTGCTCAACATCCTCGGGTGCCTGGACCAGCCCACGGAGGGTGTCTACCGGCTCGAGGGGCGCGACGTGGCCACCATGAAGAGCGACGAGCTGGCCGCCGTGCGCAACCGGCACATCGGCTTCGTGTTCCAGAGCTTCAACCTGCTCCCGCGCATGAGCGCCGCCGAGAACGTGGAGCTGCCGCTGCTCTACGCGGGCGTGGATCGGACCAAGGAGCGCGCGCTGCACGCGCTCGAGCGCGTGGGCCTCGCGGACCGCGCGCACCACGTGCCTTCCGAGCTGTCTGGTGGCCAGAAGCAGCGGGTGGCCATCGCGCGCGCGCTGGTCACCCACCCCTCCATCCTGCTGTGCGACGAGCCCACCGGCGCCCTCGACACCCGCACGGGGCACGAGGTGCTCGGCTTGCTCGCCGAGCTCAACGCCGAGGGGGCCACCATCATCATGGTCACGCACGACCTGAGCGTGGCCTCCACGCTGAAGCGCGCGCTCACGATGCGCGACGGCGTCATCGAGGGCGACGGGCCGGCTGCGGCCATCGTCGACGAGATCCGGCGCGCCGAGCTCGCGCACGGGGGGGCCTAGCATGTTGATCCGTGAGACCGCGCGCACCGCGATGCGCTCCTTGGCCAGCAACCGCATGCGCACGGCGCTGACCGCGCTCGGTATGGTGATCGGCGTGGCAGCCGTGGTGGCCGTGCTCGCCATCGGCGAGGGCGCGCAGGCCAGCGTCGAGAACCAGATCCGGGCGCTGGGCGCGAACCTGCTCTACATCCGGCCGTCCAACCGCACCAACGGGCCCGTGCGAAGCGGCACCGTGGACACGCTCACGCTGGCGGACGCCGAGGCGCTCGGGCGCTTGCCCGGCATCACGGGGGTAGCCCCCGAGGCTGCGGGCAGCGCGCAGGTGAAGTACCGCGAGTTCAACCAGACGGCCACCATCTATGGCGTCACGCCCGCGTACTTCCGGGTGCGCGCGCTCTCGGTGCAGACGGGCCTCGGCATCTCCACGGCCGACATCGACCAGCGCCGACGCGTCGTGGTGCTCGGCCACAACGTCGCCCAGACGCTCTTCGGCGACACGTCGCCGCTCGGAGCCCGCGTGCAGCTGCGCGGCATCACCTTCCGGGTCTTGGGTGTGCTCGGGCGCAAGGGCGACACCGGCTTCAGCTCCCCCGACGACCAGGTCTACGTCCCGCTCAGCACGCACCAGAGCTCGCTGTTCGGCCTGCCGCAGCTGAGCGGCCTGAACCTGCAGATCGCCAACGAAGACGACGCGCCGCAGCTGGTGGAGCGCGTCACCCAGGTGCTGCGCGCGCGCCACCGCCTGCGTGACGACGTGGAGGACGACTTCGCGGTGCGCTCGCAGGCCGAGATGCTCGAGACGCTCGGTCAGGTGACGGGCGTGTTCAAGGCGCTGCTCGGCAGCGTGGCCGCCGTGTCGCTGCTGGTGGGCGGCATCGGCATCATGAACATCATGCTGGTGTCGGTGCGCGAGCGGACGCGCGAGATCGGCGTCCGCATGGCCGTGGGCGCCCGTCGGCGGGACATCCTCCTCCAGTTTCTCGTCGAGGCGGTGGTGGTGTCCATCGCGGGCGGCATCGTAGGCGTGCTGCTCGGCGTGGCGCTGGCCTACGGCATCGCGCACCTGGGCGACTGGCCACCGATCATCCCGCTCTACGGCATCTTCCTGTCGCTGGGCGTGTCGGTGACTATCGGCCTGCTGTTCGGAGTGGGGCCGGCGCGGCGGGCTGCTCAGCTCGACCCCGTTGCGGCGCTGCGGACCGAATAGCCCCCATCGCCCCGCGGCTGAAGCGCATCACGCCGTCGTCCACCGACCCGTGGCGCAGCGTGACCACGTCCACGGGATAGCTCATGCCCAGCTTCCAGGGCCACTTGGACCCTTGCGTGGGCAGCTCCTCGAGCGAGCGCTGCACGTAGCCCGCGCCGAAGTCCATCAGCGGGCTCTGCCGCACGCTCGGGTCGTCGTTGCGCGCCACGGCCACGTCGTAGCCCTGCTCGTCCATGAAGTTGAGCATGCGGCAGACGTACTCGGCCACCAGGTCGGCCTTCAGCGTCCACGACGAGTTGGTGTAGCCGATGGTGAACGCCGAGTTCGGCACGTCGCTCAGCATCATACCCTTGTAGGTCATCTTCTCGGAGAGCCGCACGACCTGCCCGTCCACCACCAGCTGCGCGCCGCCCATCATCTGCAGCGTGAACCCCGTGGCGGTGACGATGATGTCGGCCTCGAGCTCCTTGCCCGAGTGCAAGCGCACGCCCTTCTCCGTGAACGTCTCGATGGTGTCCGTGACCACCGAGACCTTGCCCTTGCGGATGGACTTGAAGAGGTCGCCGTCGGGCACGGCGCAGAGGCGTTGATCCCACGGGTTGTAGCGGGGCTTGAAGTGCGTATCGACGTCGAAGTCCGAGGGCAGCTGGCGCACCAGCATCTTGCGGATGAAGGCCTTCATCTTCTCGGGGCGCCGCTGCGCGAACTGGTAGATGCCCGCGCTCAGCATCACGTTCTTCCAGCGCGTCAGCGAGTACGCCGCGGCCTCGGGCAGGTACTGGCGCGCCTTCGTGGCGAACGGGTCCTGGCCCGGCACGCTCACCACGTAGGTGGGCGAGCGCTGCAGCATGGTCACGTGCGCCGCGGCGTCCGCCATGGAGGGCACCAGCGTCACGGCCGTGGCGCCGCTGCCGATGACCAGCACGCGCTTGCCCGTGTAGTCCAGCGTCTCGGGCCAGCGCTGGGGATGGATGACCTGCCCCGCGAAGCGCTCCATGCCCGGGAAGTCCGGGGTGTAGCCCGCGTCGTAGCGGTAGTAGCCGCTGCAGTTGTAGACGAAGCCAGCGGTGAACTGGACCCGCTCGCCCGTGTCGCTTCTCTCGGCCGTCACGGTCCAGCGGCGCGTCTCGCTCGACCACTCGGCGCGCACCACCTTGTGGTGGAAGCGGATCTTCCGGTCGATGCCGGCCTCGCGCGCGGTGTCGCGGATGTACCGCAAGATCGAAGGTCCGTCGGCGAGGGACTTGGCCCCCGTCCACGGGCGGAAGCGATAGCCCAGCGTGTACATGTCGGAGTCCGAGCGGACGCCGGGGTAGCGGAAGAGGTCCCAGGTACCGCCGATCACCTCGCGCGCCTCGAGCAGCAAGAAGGACTTCGAGGGACACTCCGCCTGGATCTGATGCGCCGCTCCAATGCCCGAGAGGCCCGCTCCGACGATCAGCACGTCCACGTGTTCGCTGTTCATGTCGACTCCTTGAGAGGTTCCCTATTGAACTACAGTCAATAGACTTCCGCGTCAAGGCGGGACGTCACGCAGGGAACAGATTTGTGCCGGCCGTGTTGGCCCGGCTTCATGGCTGTCAGCGCGCGCGTCGTCCGAGACGCCCCCCTTCTCGTCCTTCGTCTGATCCTGGCCGCCGGCGTCGTGTGCTGCGCGAACGCGGCGCGAGCCCACGCCCCCGAAGAGCCCGGGCCGTCGGTCCCCCTGGGGCATGCCATCGAGGAGGTGGCGGCCGAAGAACGTGAGCGTGAGCGCGACCAACCGGACGCCGACGGGGACGGCATCTCCGACAGCGTCGAGCGGCGCACGGGGACCGAGCCGCTGGACCCCGATACGGACAGCGACGGCGTGCTCGATGGTGACGAAGACGTCGACCGCGATGGCCGCGTGGAAGACGGCGAGTCCGACCCGCGCCGCGCCGGTCTCTTCATCGGATCCGCGCCGCACATCCCCGAGCCGCTGAACTTCGACCTCGTCCGCGGGCTCGGTGCGCACGCCGGCGAGCTCGAGACCAACGTGCTGTTCTCGGTGAGGCCACGCCGCGGGGGCGCCGCCGCCACCACCTGGGCGCCGGAGGCCGAGTGGGCCATCGCGGACGGGTTCGCCGTGGAGCTGGAGCTGCCCATGGTGGACCGCCACGTCCACGCGCTGAAGGCGGCGGTGCAGTACACCATCCCCACGCGCTCGGAGAGCCTCACGCACGGCGTTCAGGTGATCGGCGAGTACCTGCTCGACGACGACGTCGCCGAGGTCGCCGCGCTCTACCTGGCGGGCGGCAGCGTCGGGCACGTGAGTCTGTTCGCGATGGCGGGCTTCCGCACCACGGCGGAGAGCAACGCGCATCAGCAGGTGCTGATCAACCCGAGCGTGTTCTACGACGTCGACGAGGCCGTCACGCTCGGGCTCGAAGGCAACATCGCGCTCGGGCTGGGCGGCCACCACGCGGGGCTGCTGCTCGCCCAGATCCACTGGCAGGTGGTGCCGCGCTTCCGCATCCAGCTCGGCGTGGGCAGCGAGTTCGACGGCACCACGCCCGGTGGCATCGTCGTCACCCGCCTCATCCTCGAGTGAGGGCCACGCGCTTGGGGCAGCTCAGGGGGCGGCGACCGCCTCGTTCTCTTCCGACGGCGTCGCGGTGCAGGCGCGCTCGAGCCCCGTCCCGTTGGGCAGCCGGCACTGCGACTGGTCCAAGGAGGCACCGCGCGGCGCGTAGGTGAACGAGTCGATGTGCCGCGAGCCCTCGAAGAGGAAGACCGTCTCCCCTTCGTCCGCGCGCACGCGGAACGTGGCGAACAGGCACTCGCTCACGCCCTCGATGCCGCACTCCCGCGCGTTGTGGAGCTCGCCGTCGGCTTCCAGCCGTCCGAGCGCCACCACCAGGTGCTCGTTGGGCAGGATGGCGATGTCGGGCAGCTGGGTGCGCTCTTCGGTGGGGTTGCCGTCCGCGTCGCTGCCCATCAGCTGCACGTCACGCAGCGGCTGCGCCTGATCGCTGAGGTTCAGGATCTCCACCCACTCGGGCGGTGTGGCGTGCACCTCGTTGATCACCAGAGGCAGGCTGCTGCTGCCCTCCTGGCAGCTCGTGAGCAGCGGATGGAGCAGGAGGCCGAGGGCGAGGAGCGGCAGGGCGTGCAGCGAGTGGCGCATGATTCGCGTGCAGTGTAGCCCAGCCCCGCGTCGCCTCCTACGTGAGCGAGGCGCCGAGCGCCGAGCCGGGGTCGCACTCCGCCCGGTTGCGCCCGTTCCGCTTCGCTTCGTAGAGGGCGGCGTCCGCGCGCGTGATCAGGTTGGTCACGTCGATGGCCGCACCCGCGGCGACGGCGGTCGCCACCCCGAGGCTGAGGGTGACGTGATCGCTGACGTCCGACGACCGATGCTCGATCGCGAGGCGGTGAACGGCGGCACGCGCGTCTTCGGCGACACGCAGGGCTCCGTCGAGCGACGTGGACGGCAGCACGAACGCGAACTCTTCTCCACCGTAGCGCGCCACGGTGTCGCCTGCTCGCCGCGCCACGCTGGCGAGCGCCTGCGCGACCTGCCGCAGCGCTTCGTCGCCGCCCTGGTGCCCGTAGGAGTCGTTGAAGCGCTTGAAGTAGTCGATGTCCACCAGGACCACGGAGAGGACGTCTCCCTCGCGCTCGGCTCGGCGGGCTTCGCGCGCCAGCGTGTCGTCGAAGATGCGCCGATTGGCGATTCCGGTGAGCCCGTCCACCGACGAGAGCAGGTGGAGCCGGGCGTTGCTGGCCTCGAGCTGCTGCTGGGTCTCTTGCAGCTCGCGGAGCATGCGCTCGCGGGCCCGCTCGAGGAGAAAGCGACGTGAGTGCGCCCTCACGCGGGCCACCAGCTCCACCGGGTCGGGCAGCTTCACGAGGTAGTCGGCGGCGCCCTCGGCGAACGCTCGGCTCTTGTCCTTCGGCTCCTCGTTCGACGACAGCACCACCACCGGGACGTCGCGGATGGCAGGGGTCGAGCGGTAGCTCGCCAGCAGCATGAACCCGTCGACCCCCGGCATGACGAGGTCTTGCAGAATGATCGTGGGATGAACTTCGATGGCGCGCTCGAGAGCGACGGTGGGATCGATGCAGAAATGAAACGTGATGTCGGCTTCGGAAGCGAGCATTCGACGCACCGCCTCGCCGACCATGCGCTGGTCATCGACGAGCAAGACGACAGGTTTTAGTTCATCCATGAGTCGACGCAGGATATCATGCGAGAGAGCCAGTCAAGCTTCGCACTGCGCAGAAACAGCCCGGAAACATGGCCGAAACGAGTACTTCGTGGATCGACGAATCAACATAGGGATTGCCGGTCAAATCTTCATCCTCGTGGCCCTCCAGGTCAGCCTCTTCGTGGGCTTCGCGCACCGTGCGTGGGTCACAATCGAGACTGTTCGCGTCAAGGGTCCCTTGTATGACTCGATCATCGAGGGGAAAGACCTGATCGCAGACGTCCTACCGCCACCCGAGTACATCGTCGAGTCCTACCTGTTGGTTCTCCAGCTCACACAGGAGACCAACCCGGACCGCATCGCGGAGTTCGTCGCGCGAGGAAGTCAGTTGAGAGGGGAGTACGAGACCACCCACCTCCGCTGGGACCGGGATCTGCCGCCGGGCCCGCTCCGCAGTGCGATGGTCGACGACTCGTATCGAGCGGCGGTCGCGTTCTACGAGGCACGCGACAGCGTGTTCATGGCCGCCGTCCGCGCCGGCGATCAGGCCGCAGCGACGCAGCTCGCGCGCGGCGAACTCTACCAACACTACGCCGCGCACCGGCGCGCGATCGATCGCGTGGTGGTGCTCGCCACCGAGCGCAACCGCATGCACGAGGCGACCGCGACGAGCGAGCTGCGCTCGGGGATGTCCACGTTGCTCGCGCTGGGGATCGGCGGGCTGGTGCTGGCCCTCGCGCTCGGCATGTACGCCCGCGGGGTGGCTAGGCGCCTGGTGCGACGGGTGAGCGCGGCCACCGCCGCCGCCGAGCGCGTGGCTGCCGGCGACCTCACCGTGCGCGTCGCCGCGGAGGGAAGCGACGAAGCCGGCGCACTCTTGGTCTCGATCCGCGCCATGGCCGAGAGCCTCGAGAGCCTGGTGACGCGCGTGAAGCGCTCGAGCGTGGAGCTCATGTCCACCGCCACGGAGTTCGCCGCGACCACCGCGTCGCAAGAGGCCACGGCCGCGGGCTTCGGCGCCTCGAGCAGCCAGATCGCCGCCGCGGTGAAGGAGATCAGCGCCACCAGCCAGGAGCTGCTGTCGGCCATGGAAGACGTCTCGCGGACGGCCAACCAGACGGCCGACATCGCCGAAGACGGCCGTGCGTCCATCGTGAGCCTCGACCAGCGCATGCGCGGGCTGGCCAGCTCCTCCACCGGGATCTCGAGCAAGCTGGCCACCATTCGCGACAAGGCCGGCGACATCAACCTGGTGGTCACCACCATCACCAAGATCGCCGACCAGACCCACCTGCTGAGCGTGAACGCCGCGATCGAAGCCGAGAAGGCGGGCGAGCACGGCCTCGGGTTCCTGGTGCTCGCCCGCGAGATTCGGCGCCTCGCGGACCAGACCGCCGTGTCCACGCTGAACATCGAGCAGATCGTGCGGCAGATGCAGAGCGCCGTGACCACCGGCGTCGCGGAGATGGAGCGGTTCGCCCACGACGTGGAGAAGGGCGTCGCCATCGCGAGCGACGTCGGGCTGCGCTTCGGCGGCATCATCGAGCAGGTGAAGTCGGCCAGCGATCGCTTCGAGCAGGTGGGCGAAGGCATGCGCAGCCAGAACCAGGGCGCCCGCCAGATCGACGAGGCCATGCGGTCCCTGACCGACGGGGCGCGTCACACCGCCGCGTCCGTTCGCGAGTTCAACGCCGCCACGGAGCACCTGCGAGACGCGGTCGGTGGTCTGCGCAACGAGATCGCGCACTTCCGGGTGAGCGAGTGAGCCCACCCCTAGAGCCGGCGGCCCTGATCGTCCAAGTCGGAGGCGACCTGTTCGCGATCCTCTGCGCGGACGTCGTCACGGTGCTGCCGCTGCCCACGCTGCGGCCCTTGCCGGGCGCGCCTCCTGCGCTGCTCGGCACGTTCTCGTATGGCGGCACCGTCGTGCCCGTCGTCGATCTGGCGCTGGCGCTCGCGGGCGTGGCCACCGGCGACAGCCTCGCCGTCCGCGTGGTGCTGTCGCGCACCCGCGATGGGCTGGTGGGCGTGCTCGTCGGCCGAATATCCATGCGCCGTCTGCCGGCGCCCGAACGGCGCCTCGACGTCTCGCGTCACCCGGCGGTCGCGGACGCCGTGGTCATCGATGGGCGCCCCGTACACATGCTCGTTCTCGCCGGCGCGATGCCTCCCGAGCTGCGCTCCCTGATGGCGGCGCCATGAACGTGGGTGCTGCCGTGCGCGCCCTGCTCCGGGACCACGTGGGGTTCTCGCCCACCACCCTCGGCGACGCCGTCTACGACGACGCCATCCGCGCCCGGGTGCGGGCCACGGGGTTGTCGCCGGCGCTGTGGTACGAGACGCTGCAGCGCGATGCGGCGGAGCTCGACGCGCTGGTGGAGGCGCTCGTGGTCCCGGAGACGTGGTTCTTCCGCGACGAGAACCCGTTCATGGAGCTGGCTCGCCACGCCCGGAGACGTTCCCCTGACGCGAACGCGCCACTGCGCGTGCTGAGTCTCCCGTGTGCCACGGGAGAAGAGACGTACTCGATCGCCATCGCGCTTCGCGAGGCGGGCCTACAGCCGTCGCAGTTTCGGGTGGACGGCATGGACGTGAGCACCGCCGCCCTCGCGCGTGCGGCCGCCGGGCTCTACCGGAACAGCTCGTTTCGCAGCCCGCGGGCAGAGCTCTCGAAGCCGCATTGGTTCGTGCCGAGCGGCGAACACTTCGCGCTCGTGCCGGCCGCGCGGGAGAGCGTGTCGTTTCGTCGGGGAAACGCCGTGGATCCCGACGTCCTGCGCGGCGCCCTCGCCTACGACGTCATCTTCTGCCGCAACCTGCTCATCTACTTCGACCGACGGGCACGAGAGGCGTTGGTGGCCACGCTGCGTGCCAGCTTGGTGGTGGGCGGCCTGCTGTTCGTGGGCCACGCGGAGTCTCTCGCGGGGTTCGACGACGGTCTGCGCCGGCTGCCCGACGTCCGGGCGTTCGGCTACGAGCGCATCCACGACAGCTCGGCGAGCGTGACGCCCGCGCTGCCGCCACGAACCCCGTCGGGCCCACGGACACCGCTCGGAAGGACCTCCCCGCGCCAGCCGCCCGCTGCCCCGGTCACGAGCGCCGACACGGCGCGTGGCGTGGTGCTCGCGCGAGCGGCAACGGGTCCGGCGTCCGAGACGCCGCGCCGTGCGGAGACCGAAGAGCGCGATCCGCTCGCGGTCGCGCGCGCGCTCGCCGACCAGGGGGCGCTGGCCGAGGCCCGGGTGCTCGTCGAGGAGGCGCTGGCGCGTCCCACCGCCGATGCCTTCCACCTGCTCGGCGTGATCTGCCAGGAGGAGGGGCGCCTCGAGGAGGCCGAGCGCTGCCTCTCGCGGGCCATCTACCTCGACAGCGAGCACTACGCGAGCCTGGTGAACATGGCGCTCTTGCGCGAGCGTCGGGGAGACCCGAGCGCGGCCCAGTTCCGAGCACGCGCAAGCCGTCAACGCCCGAAGGGCGGTGAGTCGTGAGCACCGCGGGTGAACCCAGCTGCTTCGAGCGCGTGGGCGTGTACGGCGACCGAACCTGCGCGGAGCTCGTGACGCACGTGCACTGCCTGCGTTGCCCGGTGTTCGCCGACACGGCGCGTGGACTGTTCGACCGGCCGATGCCCCCCGGCTACCGATCGGAGTGGACCGAGCGGCTGGCCACGCCCGAGGCTCCGCCACTCGGTCCGTCCACCACCTACCTCACCCTCCGGGTGGGCAACGAGTGGCTGGGCATTCCGTCGGCCAGCTGCGTCGAGGTCACCGAGGCCCGGCGCGCGTTCCCGCTCACCCACCGCACCGGAGGAGCGTTCGAAGGGCTGGTCAACGTGAGGGGTCAGGTGGTCTTGTCGGTCTCCCTGCGCGCGCTCCTCGACATCCCCTCCGACGATGGCGCGGGAGCCCGCGCTCGACTCGTGGTGATCGAGGACCCAAACGGACGCTTCAGCCTGCGGGTAGACGAGGTGGACGGCATTCGCCGCTTCGCGGACGCCGACGTGCTGCCCGCACCAGCGACGCTCTCTCGATCTCTGTCCCCTCACGTGAGCGGCGTCGTCCACGATGGAGAGCGTCTGGTTGGACTCATGGACGGCGCCTCGCTGTTCGCCGCGCTCGCGAGGTGCGTGGCATGAGCGACTTCGGCGCCATGAGCCTGCTCGAGCTCTTCCGCGAGGAGCTCGATGCCCACGCGGCCGCCCTCGACGCGGGCCTGCTGACGCTCGAAGCGTCACCCGCCGACCGCGCCACGCTGGACGCCTTGATGCGCGCGGCGCACTCCATCAAGGGCGCGGCGAAGATCGTGGGTCTCGAGGCCGGCGTGCAGATCGCGCACGCGATGGAGGACGTGTTCGTCGCTGCGCGCGCTGGGGAGCTACGCGTCCACCGCGGCATCATCGACGCGGAGCTCGCGTGCGTGGACCTCCTCCGGCAGCTGGCGGCCTGCGACGAGGCTGCCGCGAAGGCGTTCAAGGACACGCGGGCGGCCGACATCACGGCGGCGGTCGCCGCGCTCGTGACGGCGCGGACAGCGCCTGGGCCGCTGCAGCCGTTGCCTGCCACGCCCGAGCCACCCGTGCCGCCTCCATCGACAGCGGTCCACGCAACCCCGGTGGGGCCGGCTCCCGGACATGCGTCCGCGGTGACCGACCCTCCCCGTGCAGCCTCCCCACGGCCCAGCGCGGTCGAGCCGGCCGCACCGAACGAGCCCGACAACGCCCGTCCTGCGCCGGCGGCCGAGGCGCGTGAGCGGGTCATTCGCGTGGCCGCCGAGAGCATGAGCAGGGTGCTCAACCTGGCCAGCGAGACGCTGGTGGCGTCGGGCCGGCTCCAAGGCGCCGTCGACGAGCTCCGCGAGACCCGCACGCGGCACCTCGGCCTCGGGGAGGTGCTCGATGAGCTTCACGACCTGCTGCGGGGCGCGCCGCTCGCGCTGGGCCTGGTGGACGAAGCGCGCCAACGCTCGAGTGAGCTCGCTCAGGCGGTGACCGAGCGCCTGGACACGCTCGAGGACGAGACCCGGCGCTCCCACGATCTCGCCTCGCGGCTGCATCGCGAGGTGCTGGCCTCCCGCATGCGCCCACTCGACGAGGGTGCCTCGAAGTACCCGCGGGTGGTGCGCGACCTGGGTCGTGCGCTGGGCAAGGAGGTGAAGCTCGAGATCGTGGGCGGGGCGGTCGGCGTCGACCGCGACATCCTCGAGAAGCTCGACGCGCCGCTCGGGCACTTGCTGCGCAACGCCGTGGATCATGGGCTCGAGACGCCCGCGGAGCGCGTGGCGAAGGGCAAGGGCGAGACGGGCACGCTGCGCATCGAAGCCCGCCATCGCGCGGGCCTGCTGGCCGTCGCCATCAGCGATGACGGTCGGGGCATCGACGTCGAGAAGATCCGCGCGCGGATCGCGGAGCGAGGGTTCGCGCCCGCCGCGAGCGCCGCAAATCTCGACACCCGCGAGCTGCTCGAGTTCCTGTTCCTACCAGGCTTCTCCACACGGGACGCGGTCAGCGAGCTCTCGGGGCGCGGCGTCGGGCTCGACGTCGTCCAGAGCACCGTCCGAGAGGTGGGAGGCGACGTGCGCATCGTCTCGCACCTCGGCGTGGGCACCCGCTTCGAGCTCGAGCTGCCCCTCACGCGCTCCGTCGTTCGCTGCCTCCACATCGAGGTGGCGGGCTCCCCGCACGCCATCGCGCTGCACCGTGTGGAGCGCGTGGTGCGCGGCTCGAGCGAGCAGGTGTCCACCATCGAGGGTCGCGAGCAGATGATGGTGGACGGCCACCCGGTCGGACTGGTGACGCTGGCCGAGGTGCTCGAGCTGGGCCAGGGGGTCGCTCGGGAAGACGCGCTCGACGTGGTCGTCATCGGCGACCGGCAAGACCGCTTCGGCCTCGTGGTGGATCGCATCGTCGGCGAGCTCGAGCTGGTCGTGCGTCCGCTCGACCCGCGGCTCGGACGCGTGCAGGACGTGGTGGCCATCGCGATGGGACGCGACGGGAGCCCCATCGTAGTGCTCGACGTGGACGACCTCGCGCGCTAGTGTGCTTCGCTCGCGCGGCGGGGGCGCCCGCGACTCGTGTCGGTGGACGACAGCCGTGCCCGCACCCGGAAGCGCGTGCTGGTGGTGGACGACTCCATCACGGTCCGCGAAGTGGAGCGGCAGATCCTCGAGAACCGGGGCTACGAGGTGGTGGTCGCCACCGACGGCGCCGACGGCTGGAACGCCGTGCGCGCGGGCGAGTTCGACCTGGTGATCACCGACGTGGACATGCCGCGCATGAACGGGCTCGAGCTGACGCGCGCCATCAAGGATCACCCTCGCCTGAGGGTGCTGCCCGTGATGATCGTCTCCTACAAGGAGCGCGACGCCGACCGCATGCGCGGCCTCGAAGCCGGCGCGGACTACTACCTCGGCAAGACCAGCTTTCACGACGAGACACTGGCCCGCGCGGTGGAAGAGCTGATCGGGGGGCCGTCGTGACCGTGACGCGCGTCGGGATCGCCCATCCCTCGTCGTCGGCCATCGAGGTGCTCCGGAAGGCCGTGGAGTCCCTGCCCGATCACGTCGTCGCCTGGAGCGCGCGAGACGCCGCCGACGCCGTGCGCCGGGCCGGGGCCGAGGCCGTCTCCGTGGTGCTGCTCTCGGTGGACCTCCCGGGGCCGACTGCTGCCGCGACGGTGAAGCGCCTCGACGCCGAGTGCCGCGCCGCCGTGCTCTTGGTCCGCACGGGGCGCGGAGAGCGGGTGAACGAGGTCTACGACGCCATGGAAGAGGGCGCGCTCGACGTGGTGGACATGCCGTGGCTCGATGGCTCCTCGGTGCTGCACGGGGTGTCGTCGCTGGTGCGCAAGCTCGCGCTCGCGGCCCGCCTCGGCGCTCGTCGCGCCGCCGACCGCGCGCGGAGCGAGGCGGCACTGCCAGCTTCCGCGACGGCGAACGTTCCGGCACGCCGCCCGTCGTCCGAGCCCCCTGCGAGCGCCGGCGGCTCGCTGATCGTGGGCGCGCGAGGGCACGTGCCGGCCATGGTGGCGATTGGCGCTTCGACGGGCGGCCCGAACGCCGTGAGCCGTGTGCTGGCCTCCCTGGAGCGGCCATTCCCCGGCGGGATCGTCATCGTTCAGCACGTTGACGAGTCGTTCGCCGGAACGATCGCAGCGTGGATTGCGCAGAGCTCGGGGTTCCCCGTGAGCCTCGCGAGAGCGGGCGACTCGCTGCGCGTCGGGGAGGCCCTGCTGGCGGCCACCAGCGACCACCTGCGGGTCGGGTCGGACGGGCGCCTCGACTACATCGCCGAGCCGCGCGACTACCCCTACCGGCCCTCGGTGGACGTCTTCTTCGAGAGCGTCGCCATGCATCATCGCGGGACCGCGGTCGGGGTGCTCTTGACCGGCATGGGGCGGGACGGCGCGAAGGGGCTGCTGGCCATGCGGCGTGCCGGTCACCGAACCATCGCGCAGGACGAAGGCTCGAGCGTGATCTACGGCATGCCGCGAGCCGCCGCCGAGGCGGGCGCCGCGGACGAGATCCTCCATATCGACCGAGTTGGCCACGCCATCGAGCGGTCCCTCCGTGGACGACGAACGTCACTGAGCCCATGACCCGTGTGCCGGTCCCTCCGGCACCATGGAAGGCCACATGACCGAGCTCGTCCGCCTCGCCGATGACGTCCACGCCCTCGAGAGCCACCTGCGCGTGGCCCCGGGGTTTCACCTGCCCATACGCTCCACGCTGCTGGGTGTTGGCTCGGGCGAGCTGATGGTGATCTCGCCGCTGCGCATGGACGACGCGCTCGCCGCGCGCGTCTCGGCGCTGGGGCGGGTGACGCACATCGTCTCGCCCAACAAGTTCCATCACCTCTTCGTGGGTGACGCGGCAGCGCGCTGGCCGGACGCGCAGGTGCACCTGGCCGGTGGCCTCCCGGCGAAGCTCGGCAAGCTGGGCCGCGCGGTCCCTTCGCACCTAGCCCTGCCCGAGGGCATGCCCCGCGACGTGCAGGCCATCCCCGTGGAGGGAATGCCGGCGCTCGACGAGACCCTCTTCTTTCATGCTCCTTCGCGCACGCTGGTGGTGACCGACCTGGTGTTCCACGTGCTGGGCCCCACGCAGGGCCTGCTCACGGGGCTGATCCTGCGCCTAGTGGGCGCTCACCAGAAGCTCGCCCAGGGGCTCGAGCTGCGCTTCATGGTGCGCGACCGCGAGGCCACCCGACAGAGCCTCGAGCGGGTCATGGCGCTCGACTTCACGCGCTTGGTGATGGCCCACGGCGTGGTCGTCGAAGAGGACGCGAAGGAGCGCCTGCGCCACGCGCTGCGGTACATGCTGGCCGTCCCTCGAGGGCGGCAGCTGTCGGCGTAGCCGCGGTCCGCTCAGGTGCGCGCCTGGAAGTACACCTCGAGCAGGCTCTGCTCGGACGGCACGCCCAAGCGCAGCGGGAAGCCGTAGTGGCCCGTGCCGCGGTGGATGTAGAGGCGGTCGCGGCCGCGCGCGAAGAGGCCGTGGTCGGGGATCTTCGCGATGGACCACACCGGCGTCCAGCTGCCACCGAGGGAGAGCAAGCCCACCTGACCGCCGTGCGTGTGACCGCTGAGCACCAGGTCCGCGTCGCCCACGGGGATGCGCCGGAAGGCGCCCGGGTCGTGCAGCAGCCACAGCCGAAACGCACCGGGCACGCGCGGGTTGGCCGTGGCCAGCCGCGTCAGCTGCTCGTGGCGACCCTGGAAGTGGTAGTCCGCGCCCACCACCTGCACGAGGCCGGCGGGCGTCTCCACCAGCTCGCTCTGGTCCACCAGCAGGCGCACCTTGGCGCGCGCCAGCGCGTTCTTCACGATGTGCAGCGCCTCGTGGTCGTGGTTGCCCAGGCACGCGTAGACGCGCCCCTCGAGCGCGGCCAGCGGCGAGAAGGCCTCCGCCAGATAGTCCTCGCGCGCCTGCGACTCCATGGTGAGGAAGTCCCCGGTCAGCACGATCAGGTCGGGCTGGCGGTCCACCGCGCGCTGCGCGATGCGCTTCAAGCGCGGCACGCTCATGAAGGGGCCGAGGTGCGGATCCGTGATCTGCACGATGCGCAGCGGCCGCGCCGCGGCATGACCGGGCGCCGGGGGCACGTGCCGCATGACCACGTCGCCGTCACCCTCGAGCGCGTCCATCAGCGACACGGGGACGAGCGACTCGCGCCCCACGAGCGACTGCCACATCCCGATGGCCGCCAGCACGAAGGGCACGCTGAGGATGACCTGGACGGGCAGCGACCCGGGCGCGCTGGCCAGCAGCAGCACCGGCAGCCAGAACACGCCGAGCAGCATGGCTGCCAGGAAGAAGTAGGCGGGCCAGCTGATCAGCGCACGGAACGCGAAGGGCCGGAGCGCAGGCCGCAGGAGCGAGAGCACCTGGATGAAGACCGTGACGTGCAGGAAGACGAACACGGGGAAGAGCCCACCCACGAACGGCGCGTACGCCGTGGCCACGAGGCTCTCGAGGCCCAGCAGCACGCCCATGAAGATGGCGAAGAACTTGTTGCGCAGCACCCACGCGGCGCCGACGGAACCCAGGTACGCGAACAGGGTGTAGAGCCCGAACGTCATTCTTCGTCTCCGCGGCGGAACGGACCGTGCTCCGCCAGCGCCTCCATCTCGTGCAGCACGCCCGCGCGCTCACGCGGGAGGTAGTCGGCCACGGCGTCGCGCAGCACGGGGTTGCGAATGAAGTGCGCGCTGTGGATGGCGCTCGGCATGAGACCGCGCCGCACCTTGTGGGTGCCCTGCGCGCCCGCCTCGAAGCGCGTGAGCCCGCGCGTGATGGCACGGTCGATCAGCTGGTAGTAGCAGAGCTCGAAGTGCAGCATCTCGTGGCTCTCGTCACAGCCCCAGTAGCGGCCGTACAGGTGCTTGCCTTTCTCGAAGTTGAGAGACGCGGCCACGAGCGAACCGTTACGTCGGGCGTAGCCCACCACCACGCGGTGCGCGCAGCGCTCGGCCAGCAACGTGAAGAACCGCTCGCTCAAGTAGGGCTCGCTGCCCTTGCGCCAGCAGGTGTCGAGATAGAACGTGCGCAGCAGCGACCAGTCCTCCGCCGACAGCGCGTCGCCGGTGCACACGCCCACGTCGAGTCCGCTGTCGGTCACGGCGCGCCGCTCCTTGCGGAGCTTCTTGCGCATGGACGAGCGAAAGCGCGCCACGAAGTCCTCGAAGTCGCGGTAGCCGTCGTTGTGGAAGTGGAACTGATGCGTGGTGCGGGGCAGGAACCCGCCGTGGGCGGCCACGTCCTCGGCTTCGCGCGCGCTCAGGAAGTTGAGGTGGATGGACGACGCCCGCAGCGCCTCGGCGCCAGCGATCGCGCCGTCCAGCAGGGCACGCACTACGGCCGGGCGATCGGCCTCGGGGTGCACCAGGAGGCGTGTGCCCGTGGCCGGCGTGAGCGGCGTCATGCCCACCAGCTTCGGGTAGTACGGCGCACCGATCCGCGACGACGCGTTCGCCCACGCGAAGTCGAAGATGTACTCGCCGTAGCTGTGCTGCTTGCGATAGAGGGGCAGGGCCCCCACCAGCTGACCCCCATCGTGCACCAGGACGTGCTCCGCGTCCCAGCCCGAGTCACCACCCACCGAGCCCGAGTTCTCGAGCGTGGACAGGAACGCGTGCTCGGCGAACGGGTCGTCTTCGCCCGCGAGGCTGTCCCAGGTGGCTGCGGAAATAGCCGCTACCCCGTGCACACGCGTCACCTTCATCCGTGCGCCTCTTCCCACGACTTGCCGTGCCCCAGGTCCACCACCAGCGGCACGCGCAGCGCCGGCCACACCTGCTCCATCTCGTGGCGCACGATGGGCACCAAGCGCTCGAGGTCCTCCGGCGCCACCTCGAACAGCAGCTCGTCGTGGATCTGCAGCACCATCGCCGCGGCGAGGTCGTCTTCGCGCAGGCGCCGCGCGATACCCAGCATGGCCAGCTTGCAGAGGTCCGCGGCCGAGCCCTGGATGGGCGTGTTCGCCGCGATGCGCTCGCCGTAGGAACGCGTGGCCGGGTCACCGCTGGTGAGCTCCGGGATCCTGCGCCGACGGCCCAGCATGGTGTCCACGTAGCCGTTCTGGTGAGCCCCCGCGATGCTCTGGTCGAGCCACGTGCGCACGCCGCCGTAGACCTCGAAGTAGCGGTCGATGTAGGCCTTGGCCTCGCTGCGCGCGACACCCAGCCCCTGCGCGAGCGCCGTGGCCCCCTGGCCGTAGATGGTGGCGAAGTTCACGGTCTTGCCCACGTTGCGCTGCACGCGGTCCACCTCGCTGGGGGCGCAGCGAAAGATCTCGGAGGCTGTGCGCCGGTGCACGTCCACCTCGTCCCGGAAGGCCTGCATCAGCGCGGGGTCCTCCGAGAGGTGCGCCAGGAGACGCAGCTCGATCTGGCTCCAGTCGGCGGAGACCATCACCCAGCCGTCACGGGGCAGGAACGCCGCGCGGATGCGCTTCCCGTCTTCGCCGCGGATGGGCGTGCGCTGCAGGTCGGGCTCGGTGGTGATCAGGCGGCCCGACGAGCTGACCGTCTGCTGGAAGGTGCAGTGCACACGCCCCGTGCGCGGGTCGATGGCGGCGCGCAGCACCTCGGTGTAGGTGTTGATCAGCTTGGCCAGCTCGCGCTGCCGCAGGATCTTCTCGGCGATGGGGTGCTTCGGGGCCAGGCGCTCGAGCACCTCCGCGTCCGTGCTGTAGCCCGTCTTGGTGCGCTTCTGGATGGGCAGCTTCAGCTCGTCGAAGAGCACCTCGCCCAGCTGCTTGGGCGACGCGAGGTTGAACGTGCGGCCAGCCAGCGCGAAGATCTCGGCCTCGATGACGGCCTTGCGTTGCTCGAACTCGGTGCTGAGCCGCGACAGGGCGTCGGCGTCCACGCGCACCCCGGCCAACTGCATGTCGGCCAGCACCTGCGAGAGCGGCAGCTCCAGGTCGCGCATCACGCGCGCCTGGTCCTGGTCGTTCAGCGACGCCTCGAGCGGCGCGCTGAGCTCCTCGATGGCCAGCGCACGCGAGCACGCAAAGGCGCCGCGAGCACGCGGATCAGCGTCGGCGGGCGTGGGGCGCGCGCGCTTGGCGGCGCCTCCCTCCGGCGCTGCCAGGCTGGGCAGCACGCGCTGCAGGAACGCCCGCGTCACCTGCTCGAGCTCGTGCGGCAAGTTGGCCGTGGGGTCGATGAGATAGGACGCGAGCTGCGTGTCGAGCACCACGCCGGCGAGTGGGAGGTTGTGGGCGGTGAGCACCGTCTGGGTGTCGCGCGCGTCGTGCACGCGCTTCGGCCAGCTCGCGTCGGCGAGCGCGCTGGCCAACGCCGCGCGCAACGGCGAGCCCGCGTCGTTCGTGGCGTCGGGGTCGGCGCCGCCCACGGGTACGAAGAGCGCGTCGGTCCCCGCGGCGAGCGCCACGCCGTAGAGCTCCGCGGCCGCTGGCGTGGGCCCCGCGTAGAGGGCGAAGAGGGCGCACCCGCCGGAGGCCGCGCTGCGAAACGCGAGCAGGGCCTCGGCGCTCTCCGCGATGGCCACGTCGGCAGTGACCTCGGCCGCACCCGCGGCGGGCGCCTCGGCCCCCAGCAGCGAGAAGAACTCCAGCTCGCGGAAGACCGCGTTCACCACGCTCGGGTCGGGCTCGGCGAGGCGCGTCTCGGCCAGCGTGAGCGGCAAGGGAGCGTGCGCGTCGAGCGTCACCAGCTCGAGCGACAAGCGCGCCTGGTCGGCGAACGTCTCGAGGTTCTCGCGCTGCTTGCCCTTCAGCTCGGCGGTGCCCGCGAGCACGCCCTCGAGCGTGCCGAAGCGCTCGAGCAACGTGACCGCGGTCTTCTGCCCGATCCCCGGCACACCGGGCACGTTGTCGATCTTGTCGCCCACCAGCGCCTGGTAGTCGCGCATCTGCGCGGGCGGCACGCCCCACTTCTTGCGGACCAGCTCGGCGTCGTAGGTGACGTCGCGCATGGTGTCCACGAGCCGCACGTGGTCCCCCACCAGCTGCGCAAAGTCCTTGTCGCCCGACACGATGTGCACCTCGTGCCCTGCCTCGAGCGCGTCGCGCGTGAGCGTGGCGATCACGTCGTCGGCCTCGTAGCCGCTCACCCGCAGGTTGGGCAGCCCGAAGACGCGCACCACGCGGTCCACGTCGTCGAGCTGCGCGCGCAGCTCCGCGGGCATGGACGGCCGCTGCGCCTTGTACTCGGGGAAGCGCTCCTCGCGGAAGGTCGCTCCGGGCGCATCGAACACCACGGCGCCGAAGCTCGGGCGCTTCCCCGCGAAGACCTTGCGACACATCTGGGCGAAGCCGAACGTGGCGTTGGTGGGCACGCCGGCCGAAGTAGCGAGACTGCTGGGCAGCGCGAAGAACGCGCGGTAGAGCAGCGCGCTCCCATCGACCAAGACGACACGTTCACGGGCCATGGCGCAGCGTATCAGCTCCCTCGCGGGCGGATGCTCGTCGCAAGCGGTCGTTGATGGCGCGCCCGAGCCCTTCGTCCGGTACGCGCTCCGCGATGATCAAGTCGGCGCCCAGCGTGTCCGCGCGCCGCATCAGCGCGAACAGCCGACGCGCGGCTTCGGACAAGTCCCCCGAGGGGGACAGCACGTCGGCCGAGAGGCCTACGGGGGCCTCACGAAAGGCGATCACGTGCACGCGCGCGCCGCCCGCGTCGCGCAGCAGCGGCTCGAGGGCGCCGAAGCGCAGCGGCGTGCGCGGCGCATAGTGGCTCTCGAGCTGCCCCGGCGCCGCGGGGCTCTCGGCGCGCCCCACCGCGGAGGTGCCATCCACGAGGGTCACGCCCAGCGCTGCCGAGAGCGCCTCACGGCTCAGGCCTCCGTCGCGCAGCACCGTCCAGGCCGAGGAGACGCCCGCGCGCGGTGCCGCCAGGATGGTGCTCTCCACGCCCACCTCGCAGGGCCCACCGTCGAGCACGTAGGGCACCCCGTGACCCAGCTTCTGCGCCACGTGCTCGGGGCGGGTGGGGCTCACGTAGCCGAAGGGGTTCGCGCTCGGCGCCGCCAGGGGCGCCCGAGCTGCCTCGATCAAGGCCTGGGCCATGGGGTGAGCCGGCACGCGCACGGCCACGGTGTCGAGGCCGCTCGTCACGAGGTCGGGCACGACCGGCAGCTTCGGGAGCACCAGCGTGAGCGGGCCGGGCCAGCAGCGCGCCGCCAGGGTCTGCACGCGGGCACGGTCCGCCGTGTCGAGCAACGCGACGTCCGCCACCTGCCCGAGCTCGGACGCGCGGGCCAAGTGCACGATGAGCGGGTCGAAGCTCGGCCGCCCCTTCACCTCGAACACCTTCACCACCGCGCGTTCATCGAACGCCACCGCGGCCAGACCGTAGACCGTCTCGGTGGGCATGCCGACCACCTCCCCCGCGCGCAGCAGCTCGGCCGCGTGGGCGACATCGGTTCCTATCGGCGCGACGGGGTTCACTCGGATGCGATAGCGCGTTCGAGCCGGCCGTACCAACACCGGCGACCCCGTCCCCGGGTGCGTGCGGGCGCACCGTGCGCGCCCACCGTGCACCCGTGCGCGCACACCGACTCGGCACCGCCCGGCCCAGGCCGCCGGCTCGCGCCAACACCGCAACCCACCGACATCCTTTCATTTTACGGAACCAAGAGGACACCACGAGCGAGTGGCACGAGACGTGCTGATGGAGCGCTGACGTTCACGCCCACGAGATCCCCGAGGGCCACACCGTCACCGTCACCGCGGAGCCCGACGACGGCCAGGCTTTCGGCGGCTGGACCGGGATCTGCGAGACCGAGCAGGACGACACCTGCACGCTGACGCTCGACGAGCCGCGCAGCGCGGAGGCCTACTTCCAGGGCGGTGTGGCCATCGCGTCGCGCATCATCGGCGGCAACGGAACGCAGAACCAGCCCTCGGTGGCCGCGCTCCCCGGCGGCGACGTCATCGTCTGCGCCGCCGGCAACGTCACCGTCCCGACCGTGGATGGCCAGGTGTCGGTCGCGTTCGGCAACGACGTCTTCGTGACCCGCATGCGACCCGATGGCAGCCTCGCTTGGGTGGTGCGCACGGACGGAGCTGGCGACGAGATCTGCCACGCGGTCGCCACCGACAGCGCGGGGGACATCTACGTGGCGCTGACGTTCTCGGACGACGTCGAGATCGGTGACGCGTCGCTGAACAGCGTCGGAGGCAGTGATCCGCTGGTGGCCAAGCTCGACGCGGACGGCGAGGTGCTGTGGGCGATGCGGCCCACCTTCGCCTCGGCCGGAGGCGACACGCTCAAGGCGCTCCACCTCCACACCGACGGTCTCCTCTACGTCTCGGGCAGCAGCACGAGCGGCGCCCACCTGCTCGCGATCGACACCGAGACGGGCAGCGCGGAGAGCGTCGCCATCCCCCACGCCGCCACCTCGTCCATCGCGGCCATCGCGGCCGCTCCCGAAGGGCAGCTGTACGTGGCCGGCGTCTTCGTCGGCACCTACGGCGTCAACACCTCGCATGGCGAACAGGACGCCTACCTCGCCCGCATGAACACGAGTGGCTCTCTCGCGTGGAGCCGCGCCATCGGCGGCTCCATGTCGGGCGACGCGGTGAACGCCATCGCGAGCGACGCGTCGGGTCGAGTCTACATCGGCGGCACGTTCGCGGGCTCGGTGACCTTCCCGACGCGCCCCGCAGCGACCGCCTGCCTCGGGGTGGTGGACTGGTTCATTGCGGCCTACGACCAGCTGGGCGCTGCACAGTGGGTGCGGACCGGCGGCGGGTCCGAGTACGACGCTGTCAACAGCATGGCCACCAACCCCGCGGGGAGCAGCCTCTACGTGGCCGGCTTCATCCGCGGCGTGGGCACCAACCCGGTCACCACCCAGAACGGCGTGATGGGCACGAATGGCACGTTCCTGGTGCGCATGTCGGCCAACGCGGGCGGTGAGTTCGTGCGCACGTTCCTGGGTGATGAATCCGTCGAGAACGTGCGGCTCACGCTGACGCCCACCCGCGTGGTCCTCGCGGCGGCGTTCGAGGGCACCTCGAAGCTGGGCATGGGTCCCGACGCGGACGACCGCACGGCGAACGTTCGAGACGTCTTCGTGCACTTCTCGGGGCTCTGAGCGACGCGCCGCCCCGGCGGCGATGGCTCGCGTCACATCGGCGGAGGCGTCCCAGGAGGGCGCCCCGCCGTTGTGCGTTCCGTCTTGCCATCATCCGGAAACATTCGAGGGTCACGCCTCGAGGAGTCCGAAACCTCCAATTTACAAGGGCGTTCACGCCACGAAACGTACGGCGGTCAGCGTTTCGTCCATGACGTCGCAACCCCGCTCGGAGTCCGAGTCAGCTGCCTCTCGGGTGCTGATCCTGTCCACCGCCGCGTTCACGCTGTGCTTCGCCGTCTGGCTGATGCTCGGCGTGCTCGCGGTTCCCATGCGCGAAGCGCTGGGCCTCTCGAGGCTCCAAGTGACGTGGATCACCGCCATCGCGGTGCTCAGCGGCTCCATCTTCCGGTTGCCCTTCGGCATGCTGACCGACCGCTACGGCGGCCGCGCGATGATGACGGGGCTGCTCTTGGTGACCGCCGTCCCCTGCTACCTGCTGAGCCTCGCGGGCTCGTACTGGGAGGTCATGTTCTGCGCGCTCGCGTTCGGCATCGCGGGCAACACGTTCTCCGTCGGTATCGCGTGGAACGCTGCGTGGCAGCCGCGCGAGAAGCAAGGGGTCGCTCTCGGCACGTTCGGCGCGGGCAACGTCGGGGCGTCGGTCACCAAGCTGATCGCACCCACGCTCATCACCCTGGTCCCGGCGGCCGGCCTCCTCGGTAGTGCCATTCCGGGTGGCTACCGCTTCGTGCCAGTGATGTACACGGCGATGCTCATCGTGATGGCGGCGCTGGTGTGGTTCCTCTCGCCGACGCCCGACCGCACGCCGGGGGCGACGCGCTCGCTCGCTTCCATGATGACGCCGCTGCGCGAGGTGCGCGTGTGGCGCTTCGGCCTCTACTACGTGGTGGTCTTCGGCGCCTACGTCGCGTTCTCGCTCCGCCTCCCCACGTACTACACCGACGTGTACGAGCTGCCCCTGCCCACCGCCGCGCTGCTGACGGCGCTCTTCATCTTCCCGGCGAGCTTGCTGCGTCCGCTGGGCGGCTACTGGTCCGATCGCTTCGGCCCCCGCCCCGTCACCTACGGCGTCTTCATCGCCATACTGATCGCGTGCGTGCCGTTGATGCTCCCGGGCACCAGCCTGACCGTGTTCACCGGCTGCGTGTTGGCGCTCGGGGTGGGCATGGGCATCGGCAAGGCCTCCGTCTACAAGTACATCCCGGAGTACTACGCGAAGGACGTCGGCCTGGTCGGTGGTCTGGTGGGCACGCTCGGCGCGCTCGGCGGTTTCTTCATGCCGCTGGGCTTCGGGTACCTCGAGTCCGCCACCGGTCGCCCAGAGGCCTGCTTCTGGGTGATGTTCGCGTTGATCGTGGTGAGCTTCGGCTGGCTGCACACGGTCGTGCTCGGGATCCGTCGCGAGTCCCACGCGCGCTCCGCCATGACCATCGCCGCCGCGGAGTAGGCGGGAGCCCACGCGCGACCGTCGTCTTGTGGCACGCTGCTTCCACGCTCGCGTGCCACCATGGACACTTCGCTCGCATCCACATCCCCGCTCGGGCTCCTGCGACCGCAGCTTCGCTCGGTGGGAGTCACCGGCACGAACGGCAAGACCACGACGACGAGCATGGTGGCGGCCATCGTGGCTGCGGCAGACGAGACCTCGGCGCGCGCGACCACGCTCGGCACCTGGGTGGGTGAGCAACAGCTCTCCGCCGACGTGAGCATGGTCGCGTTCCGGGAGTTGCTGCTGAGCGCCATCGGGCGGGGCGTGCGCACCCTGGCCGTCGAGACCACCTCGAAGGCCCTCGCCGCCGGCTTCGCGCAGCACTGGCCCGCCGACGTGGGCGTGTTCACCAACCTCACGCACGACCACCTGGACGTGCACGGGTCGCCCGAGGCCTACCTGGCCGCCAAGGCACAGCTGTTCATGACCATCCCCGCGAGCGGCGCGGTGGTCTTGAACCTCGCCGACCCGTGCAGCGCGTTGCTCGACGAGGTGGTGCCGGCCGGTGTGCGCCGGCTGGGCTACGTGGTGGGCGGGGTGCATGCGGACTGCGCATCGCTGCCGCTCCAGCTGCGGGCGCACCGGGTGCAGGCGTCGGTCTCTGGGACCCGCTTCGAGGTGTCTGGGGGTCACGGCTTCGAAGCGCTCGCGGGCCGCTACGAGCTGCGCGCGGTCGGGGCCGTGCACGTGCAGAACGCCCTCGGCGCGGCGCTCGCCACGGCCTTCCTCGGCTACCATCCGGACGCCATTCGGCAGGGCCTGCGCTCGTTCGCGGGCGTCCCCGGACGCTTCGACGTGGTGTCGGAGCAGCCGCTCGTGGTGGTGGACTACGCGCACACTCCCGATGCGCTCGCCCGCACGCTGGTCGAGGCGCGCGGCCTCCTCACGAGCCCGCGCGGGCAGCTGTGGTGTGTGTTCGGCTGCGGCGGCGACAAGGACCCGAGCAAGCGCCCCGAGATGGGCCGCGTCGCGGACCAGCACGCCGACGTGGTCGTGCTCACCAACGACAACCCGCGCAGCGAAGACCCCGAGCGCATCCTCGACGCCATCGAGAGCGGGTGTGCCGCGTCCCGGCGCGCCGTGTGGCACCGTGAAGCCGACCGCCGCGCGGCCATCCACCACGCCGTCGCGCGCGCAGCCGCGACCGACTGCGTGGTCGTCGCCGGGCGCGGGCACGAAGCACAGCAGCTCCTCGCCACGGGTCCGGTCGCGTTCTCCGACCGCGAAGTCGCGCGAGAAGCCGTCCGAGCGGCACGCATGCTACCCTGCCCTCTCCGATGACCGCCGCCCGCAAGCACGCGACCTACGACGACATCTTGGCGCTCCCCGAAGGGGTGACGGGCGAGATCATCTTCGGGGCGCTCGAGACCCAGCCGCAGCCGCGTCCGCGGCACGTCAGCGCCGCGTCCGAGCTGGGCGCGCTGCTGAGCGGCCCGTTCCGCCGCGGCATCGGAGGCCCTGGCGGGTGGTGGATCATCCACGAACCCGAGGTCCATCTCGGCAGCCACGTGCTCGTGCCCGACATCGCCGGCTGGCGCGTGGAGCGCATGCCCGAGCTGCCCGAGACGGCGTTCTTCACGCTCGCTCCCGACTGGGTGTGCGAGCTGCTCTCACCCGCCACGGCCAAGCGCGACCGCGGCGTGAAGATGGACGCCTACGCCGAGGTCGGTGTGAAGCACCTCTGGCTCGTGGACGTCGACCTGCGGGTGCTCGAGGTCTTTCGCAACGAGAGCGCACGCTGGGTGCGCCTCGGCGCGTTCACGGACGACGACGGCGCCGTCTGCCGGCCCGAGCCCTTCGACGCGGTGGACTTCGATCTGGGCGCGTTGTTCCGTCCGCCCGTCCCCGCGCGCTGAGCGAGCCCCCGACTCTTCGCAGTAAGCACTCCACTCACCAGGAAGCACAGGAAGCACAGCATGAAGATCAATCGAGAGTTGTTCGTGGCCGCAGCGATGGCCCTGTCGATCCCCGGAAGCGCCCTCGGCTGCGGCGGAGCGAGCGCGGGCACGGGCGACACCGTGGCTGACGAAGAGAGCTCGGGCCCGGCCGACGAGCGCGACTGCAGCGTGGAGGATTGCAGCGACCTCACTGGCCCCAGCGACGAGCGCGACTGCAGCGTACAGGACTGCAGCGACCTCACTGGCCCCAGCGACGAGCGCGACTGCAGCGTACAGGACTGCAGCGACCTCACCGGCCCGGCCCAAGAGCAGTTCTGAGCCGAGCTCCCGCGGAGGCGCCTGCCCGATCCGTTGGTGACGGCCGGGCGCTCCCGTGAGATATAGCGGGGGCAATGGCGGCGACAGAGCAGCAAGACCCCCGGTCGGCACGAATCGTGTGGGCTGACCTCGAGATGACCGGACTGGTCCCCGAGCGCGAGCGGATCATCGAGATCGCGGTGCTGATCACGGACGGAGAGCTCAACGTGGTGGCCGAGGGGCCCAACCTCGTGGTGCACCAGCCCGAAGAGCGCCTCGCCGCGATGGACGACTGGAACAAGAAGCACCACGGGCAGAGCGGGCTCATCGACCGCGTGCGCGAGTCCACCGTCACGGAGGCGGACGCCGAGGCGCAGGTGCTCGCGTTCTTGCAGGCGCACTGCCATCCGCGCAGCGCGCCGCTGGCCGGCAACTCCATCCATCAGGACCGGCGCTTCATCGCGCTCTACATGCCCACGGTGGACACCTACCTGCACTACCGCATGATCGACGTGTCCACGGTGAAGGAGCTGACACAGCGCTGGTTCCCCGAGGATTACAGCAAGCGTCCGCCCAAGCGCGGCAACCACCGCGCCATCGACGACATCCTCGAGAGCATCGAGGAGCTGCGTTACTACCGGTCGTCCGTGTTCCGTCAGCCGCCGGTGCCGGCCCCCGTGGGCTGAGCCAGCCGCTCCCCCGCAGCGCCGCCTACTCGCCTTCTTGCGCGGCGCCCTCTTCCTGGGCTTCGGCCGCGTCGGTGGCGGCGTCGGGCAACGGCGCCGTCGGGTCGGTCACCCAGGCCGGCGGACGCTCGGTGTTGCTGCCACGCCAGCGCGCCACCACGCGAAACGCGCCGCGCGCCTGGATGAAGCGGATGATCAGCACCTGGCCCTGGCCCGCCACCGCACCTTCCGGCGCTCGCTCGGTGATGATCACCATGACGGTCTCGGCGTCACGCGGGGCCACCGAGATGTTGGCGGTGCAGCACGGCGCCACGAAGTGCACCACGCTCTGTCGCTCCGGGCCGTGCCATGCGTGGAGCATGGGCGCGCTCGAGTTGGGCGGGTTCAGCAGCGGCTGGTTCTCCACGTGGAACACGTAGCGGCGTCCATCGGGTGCCTGCCACAGCGCTTCGGCGTGGCCATTGCGGTCCCACAGACGCACGCGCCGGTCGAGGGCATGCGGCTCTTGCGGAGGCCCCGGCGTGCGGGTGGTGTCCAGCAGCACGTTGCCGGTGCCGTCGTTGAAGACCTGGGCGGCCACCAGGTTGAGCACCGCGCCGCGCAGCTCGCCGTCACGGAACGTCTCGCCGAAGCGGAAGACGATGCGCAAGATGAGCCGCTCGGGGGCGTTCTGGATGACCCACGGACGGGCCGCGCGCGCGGGCACGGTGGAGAAGCCCTGCGCGATGGTGTGCACGGGCAGCGCGCCGCCCTCGGTGGCGCGCGTGGCGATCACGCGCTGACCGTCGCGCTGCTCGAAGCCGCGCAAGTAAACACGGAAGCCGCCGCCCATGGGCTCGTAGGGGTCGAAGCGCAGGTGGTCACCCGCGGGCAACGTGGCCAGGTAGGTGGTGCGGTTCAGGTCGCGCGCCGCGTTGCGCACACGGGTGGTGCACGTGCGGCGAGCAACCCCCGCGAGCGCCTCGCAGTCCTCGAAGAGCGGCGCGGCCAGCTCCAGCAGCGAGCCCGTCACCTCGGTGGCCTCATCGGCGTACTGGTTGAAGGTGTTCTGCGCGTGCGCGTGCGACGCCCCCAACCCAGAGAAGAGCAGCACGGCGGCGACCGGCAGGAGCAAAGGGTGGAGGGCGAGCTTGGTCATGGCGGGTTTCGAGCGGAGCTTACGCCCCTTCGGCCGAGGTTTCATCCCGGCAGAAACGGCGTGGCCGGCTGGTGTCCGCGGTAGGACGTCCCGAGCCCGAGAAAGATTCGCGGGCTCGCGACACTCGCTCGGAAGAGCCGCTCTACGGTGCGCTGCAGTCCTGGGCTGGCATGTCAGCCACCCAGGCACGCAGCAGCTCTGCACCCCTGCGGTGTTGGAGCGACCGCCCCAGCAGCGGCATCATGGCCCCCGCTTCCTCGGTCTCCACCCGGAATACCAAGATCGACTCGTCGGGGTTCCCTGGCACGATGTCGTAGGTGTGCCCGCCCGTGCCAGAACCGGCGCTACCCGGCCGCTTGCAGTAACCGAGGCGAAAGAGGTCTTCGCTCTCGTAGTTCAGGAAGAGCTGCGAGGTGATGCCCTGCACCCCGTTGGGGTTGTGGCAGTGCGCGCAGTTGACGTCCAGGTAGGTGCGCGCAGCCTCATCGAGGTCGGCGCTGCCGAGGCTCGCCACGCCATCCGCTTCGATGACCGCAAAGTCGAAAGCGGCGTCGACTTCCGACAGGCTTGGAAGGCCCGTGAGGAGCCCCGTGTCCGCCAGCCGCGTGAGCTGGTTTACGGTTCCCACCCCCGCACCGTAGTCGTAGTCACGGTTCAGGTTGCGCGCCTTCGGACCCACCGGAACGATGCGCGTGGTGCCGTCGTCATCGCGACGCTCGTGGCACGACTGGCACTGGTTGCGCTGCGGGAACAGGTAGTTGGCGACCTGCTCCTCGCCTTCGGCGTCGATGAAGGAGATGGGTCGAACTTCACCTGCCGGGCTGAAGAACGCCTCGGTCTGCGCTTCGTTCCAGATGTAGGGGAACGCGCGCCAGCCATCCTCGAAGTGGATCAGCAAGCGCGTCTCGACCAGTGTGCGGTTCTCGTCCGGGCTGCGCAGATCGGCGGCCACGGAGAAGCTCTTGATCAGGACGGTGCCCACGGGGAACTCCAACACGCCGGTGTCGGTGTAGGTGGCGCTGCTGCCCTCTGGAACGTAGATGGCGCGGTCCTTCAGTGCGTAGTCGCTGAAGAGCGGCGTGTTCAGGTCATAGGGGACAACGCGCGTGTTGTAGCGAAACTGACCGTCGCCGTCGTAGGCGAGCAGGTTGTAGTCCGAGAGGCGTTCTGGCGTGGCCCCAGTCAGCGAGACACGCGGCGGCCGAGAGTCGTCGAAGCCGCCCGACGAGTCGCCGCCGCAGCCGGCGATGCCCAGCAGCGTCACCAGGCCGAGCACCGCACATACTTCCCGCCCTCGAAAAGAGCGAAGTCCGCGCTGACTCATGGGGCTTCGGGGTTCCAGACTTCGAGCTCGCCACCGGCCAGCGTGGTGCAGTCGAACGGCGCGAACGGGGCCGCGTCGATCTGCAGGAACGGGCCGCCGGGCTGGTTGGGGGCGTCGAAGCTGGCGAAGCTGCCGTTGGTGTTGCCACCGACGCAGATGTGGTTGTCGTTCGAGTTGTTCGCGGCCACCTCGGCATCGAACATGGACTCACCGATGGTGTCGTAGAGCACCGAGTCCGACGGCTCGTCTCCGTAGAGCACCGCCAGCAGCTGGCCGAAGAGCAGCGTGAGCGTGTACGAGGAGCCGGGGTTGATGTGCATGTTGCCCGAGATGACGATGTTCTCCGTGCGATAGTTGGTCACGTAGTCCGTCCTGACGGGGCCGGGGAGCAGGCCGAGGTCGTCGATGTCCTCCAGCACCGCGGGGTCCAGCTCCCAATCTTCCGGCGGGTTCTCCTCGAGGATCAGGCCGCTGATGATCGCGATGTCCACGGCGTTGTTCTCTTCGTAGCGGTTGTCGCTGATCACGACCCGCCGCGAGGCCATCACGAACGTGCCGGTGCCCGGCGGGATCTGCGCCACGGTGCCACCCGGCGCGAAGTTGCGACGGTTGTTGCGAATGATGGTGTTGTCGTGGAGGTGCACGTCGCGACCCACGACGGGGTTGCCCGGGAGGTCGAAGACCACGATGCCGCCGGTGTTGTCTTCGGCGTGGTTCTCGTAGACGTCCGCGTACTGAGTGTTCTCGATCTCGAGTCCGGCGACGTTTCCGCGGACCTCGTTGCGGCGCACCACCACGTTGCGGCACTGGCCCACGTAGAGGCCGGCGTCCGACGCGTTGTACGCGAAGCTGTCCTCCACGAGGACCTCGCTGCTGTGGACGGGGTAGATGCCGTACGCCCCGTTGCTCGACAGGCCCGGGCTGGTCCACGTCGCCCGGATGCGGCGGAAGGTGACGCCCGCGCTGTTCTCGACGCGGATGCCATCCTTCTTGGCGTCCAGCACGGTGAGGTCCTGGATGAGGAAGTCGTCGCCCACCGCGTCCACGCCGTTGGACTGCGCCGCCGCGTCGGTGAACGAGAGCGTGGTCTCCTCGATGCCTTGCCCCACGAAGTTGATGCCGTTGGCGCGGATGGTCACCTGGTTGGTGAACACGAAGGTGCCAGGCCCGAGGATGACCGTGGTGTCGTCTTCGAGCGTGTTGACGGCGGTGAGCAGCGCGGCCGCGTCGCCGCCCTCGATCTCCACGCAGTTGGCCGAGTCGAAGTCGCTACAGTTGTTGGTCTCGAACGTGTCGCTGCTACCCCCGCAGCCAACCGCGAACGCGGCGAGGGGGGCGAGGGCCACCAAGCCCATCAGGTGGTCGCGCAGGCTGAAATTACGCACAGAAGCGTTTCGCGTCTTCATAGTCGAGTGCCTTTCCATGGGCTCGGCACGCGTGTGCCAATAATACGTGCCAGGATACACCGGGAGCGCCCCCTTGGCTCGCGCTCGTTCCATCTCGCACCGCTCGTCCGATGAACCTCGTCTACTTCGTGATGCTCGTGGGAGTGCTGATCTTCGTCCACGAGCTCGGCCACTTCACCTGGGCCAAGCTGTTCGGTGTCAAGGTCGAGACGTTCAGCCTGGGGTTCGGCCCGACGCTCGTCTCGGCCAAGTGGGGTGACACGGTCTATCGCGTGGGGGTCCTGCCGCTCGGGGGCTACGTGCGCATGCTCGGCGAAAGCCCGCGCGACTACGTGCGCGCAGAGGACCGCCCCCGCAGCTTCTATGCGCAGTCGGTGTGGCGCCGCGTGGTCATCGTGCTGGCGGGGCCGGCCATGAACCTGTGCTTCCCGCTGGCGCTCTTCTTTTTCGTCACGCTGGGGGCGGACGCCACGCTCACGCCGTCCGAGGTGGGCTCCGTGCGTCCGGGCATGCCGGCCGACGGGCTGATCCTGCCCGGGGATCGCGTGGTCGCCGTGAACGGTGAGCCGGTGTCTACATTCAGCGCCGTTTCCCACATCGTGCGCGAGCATCCGGGCGAGCTGGTGGTCTTCGAGATCGAGCGCGAGCGCGGCGGCGGGGCGCCACGTGGCGAGCGCGAGCGCTGGGCCGAGGTGCTGCTGGCGGCGCCCGGCGAGAGCGCGCGCATCCCGGAGCTGGGCGTGGTGGAGCGCGTGGGCCTGGTGGGCATCAGCCCCGCGAGCCCGCTGCCCATCGTGGGCGTCACGTCTCCGGCGAGCGTGGCCGCGCGCTCGGGCATCCGCACCTTCGACCGCATCCTGGGCCTCGGCGGGACGCGCATCGAGACCCTGCAGCAAGCGCGCGGACCGCTCGGCACGCAGGCGCTCATCCCCGTCACGCTGCTGCGGCCGGAGCGCCTCGAGCGTGCGCTCGGCGGGCTCGTGGAGATGGACATCTATCGTCCGCAGTTCACCTCGTTGGTCGCTCCTCCGGGAGCGGGTGACGCCCTGCATCGCGTGGGCCTCGAGAGCGCCGCCACCTATGTGTCCTACGTGCGCGCCGGGTCCGCCGAACACCGCATGGGCCTCTTGCCCGGGGACCGCATCATCACGGTGGACGGCCACGTGGTGCGCGTATGGGCCGACGTGGTGGAACGGCTCAGCGGTCAGGAGGGCGCCTCGCACCGCATCGAGTGGCGCCGTGGCGACCGCCTGCACGAAGGCCACGTGACCCTGCCGCGCGCCCAGGGCATCACGCCCCACGGCGAGCTGTACGACCGCGTGGTCTTCGGCATCGACGGGTTCCGGCCGGTCACCATCCTGCCTGCCGTCTCGCCCGAGCACGAAGTCGCCCACGCGAGCGGCGTGGCCATCGACGAGACGCGCCGCATGGTCGAGCTGACGTTGTACTCGCTGCTGCGGCTCTTCCAGGGGCGCATCACCGTGAAGTCGATCGGCGGTCCCATCAGCGTGTACGAAGAGACCGGGCGCGCCGCCCAGGCGGGAGCCAGCGACTACCTGCGCCTGATGGCCTTCGTGAGCGTGAACCTCGGCATCCTCAACCTGCTGCCCATCCCCATGCTGGACGGAGGGCACCTGCTCTTCTTCTTCGTGGAGACCGTGTTGCGCCGCCCGGTGTCGCGGCGCAGGCGTGAGCAAGCGGGGCTGGTGGGCCTGGTGCTGCTCTTGCTCATGATGGCGATCGCCTTCAAGAACGACCTCGAGCGCCTATGGCCGGACACCCCCGATCTCCCCGCGATCCACAGCGCCCCCTGAGCCCCGACGCGCGGGCCGTGGCCATCGAGGTGCTGCGCCGGGTGGACCAAGAGGAAGCCTGGGCCAGCCGCGCGCTCGACGCGGAGCTGGTGCGCCGCCAGGTGAGCGGGCGCGACGCAGCGCTGGCCGCCGAGATCGTCTACGGCGTGTTGCGGACGCTGCCGAACCTGGACGCCCGCATCGAGGCGCGCCTCAGCCGCGGCGGTCGTGTGGACGCGCTGACCCGGGCCGCGCTGCGGGTGGGGGTCTATCAGCTGCAGCACCTCTCGCGCGTGCCGCCCCACGCGGCCGTGAACGCCAGCGTCAACGCGGTGCGCGAGGCGCGCGGTCAGCGCGTGGCGGGCTTCGTGAACGCCGTGCTGCGGGGGCTCGCGGCCGAGCGGCCCGAGCATCCGGCGCCGCCCACGAGCGTGGCCCTGCCCGCCTGGTTCGCGCGGGCGCTGACCACGTCGCTGGGCCAAGAGCGCGCCGCGACGTTGATCTCGGCGCGCCCCCTGCCGCCCCCACTGGATCTGCGTGTGTCAGCCGGCCGCGATGTGGACGCCGTGCTCGCGGGGCTGCGTGGGGAAGATGAGCTCCATGCCGAGCCTGACGAGTCGGGCAATGGAGCCGGCACCGCGGGTCGCGCGTTCGAGCGCCTCGCCACGCCCACCACGGCGCTGCGGGCTCGACGCGTGGGCGACCCGCGCAGCCTCGCCGGCTTCGAGCGCGGCGACTTCGTGGTGCAGGAGATCGGCTCGCAGCTGGTGGGCGCCCTGGTCGGCGCACAGCCGGGCGAGCGCGTGGCGGACGCCTGCGCGGGACGCGGCGGCAAGACGCTGCAGCTGGCCGAGGCGGTGGGTCGCACGGGCCACGTGAGCGCCATCGAGCTCCACGAAGCACGCCTCGAACAGATTCCAGCGGCGCTGCAGCGCGTGGGCTGCCAGACCGAGGTGGACTTGGTGTGCGCCAACCTTGAGGTGGGCTGCGCAGGCCTCGAGGGGAAATTCGATCGCGTGCTACTGGACGCACCCTGCACCGGGGCCGGGACGTTCCACCGCCGGCCGGAGCTGCTGCTGCGGCTCACGCCCGAGGATCCGGCGCGCATGGGCCAGGTGCAGGGTCGCCTGCTCGCGAACGCCGCGCGTCTGCTGCGCCCCGGTGGCGTGTTGGTCTACGCGGTGTGCTCGCCCTTGATGGAGGAAGGGGCGCTGGTGACACAGGCCGCCGAGGCGCTCGGACTGCGCGCTGAGCCCTTCCACGAAGCGTCTTGCGTGCTGCCGGACGCCGATGGCGCGGTGCGCATCGGTCCGTGGACCGCGGGCGTGGACGGCAGCGCCGACGCCTACCAAGTATTTCGTTTCATTCGTTGACAGCCCCTGGGTCGGGAGCTAGGTTCCGCCCGGCTCAAACGGGGCGTAGCGCAGTTTGGTAGCGCGCACGGTTCGGGACCGTGAGGCCGGAGGTTCGAATCCTCTCGCCCCGACCATTTTCTTCCCGCAGCGAAAATATAGTTGGCCCAATCGAGGGTTTGGTCCAGCCTTACGGGAACGTAACTATGCCGAAGCTGCCCCAACAAGTCCGTGTGCTGGTCGTCGACGACGACAAAGCCATCTGTGAATTCATGGAGACCTTCCTCACCGCGGATGGCTTCGAGGTCACGACCTTGAACGATCCGCAGGCAGTGGAAGAGACGGTCCGAGCTGGCGGATACCATCTGCTGGTACTGGATCTCATGATGCCCAAGATGGACGGCGTGGAGGTCCTCGAGCGCGTCCGCCGTGTGGACAAGGACATCGCCGTGGTGATCTTCACCGGCTATCCCTCGCTCGACACCGCCGTCCAGAGCATGAAGCTCGACGCGGTCGACTACCTGAAGAAGCCGTTCAACCCGGACGAGTTCCGCGCCGTGCTCGAGCGCGTGCTCCGCAAGAAGGGCCTCTCGCGCACCCCCGAGGAGGACCTGCACAAGGTCATCGGCGAGTCCATCCGCCGCCTCCGCAAGGACGCCGGGCTCACGCTCAAGCTGCTCTCGCGGCGCACCAACCTCAGCGTGTCGCTGCTCAGCCAGATCGAGCGCGCCGAGTCGAGCGCCAGCATCAGCTCGCTGTACAAGATCGCGTCCGCCCTGGATGTCCGCATCCAGGACCTGTTCGGCGAGTACTAGCACCGCCGCAGACCCGCTCCTTGCCGAGGCCGCCGCTCGGGCCGCTCGCTGCACTTGGGCATCGACATCCACGCCCTGACGCATGTAGCGTGCCGCCCTTGCAAGGAGGCTTCATGCGCTACATTTCGTCACTGTCTCTCGTCCTCGCCGTGCTCACCCTCACGGCTTGCGGGCCACGCTCCGCAGGGCCCCACGTCCGCTTCTCCCAGGCGTCCGCCGCGGACCTCGAAGCCGCCGCCCAGTCGAACCAGATCATCTGGTACGACTTCGAGCCCGGCGACGAAGTGCCCATCATCCTCGGTCTGGTGGGCATCGCGCAGGCCGTCTCCGAGCCTCCCGCGCGGATGATCGCGCGACGCCACTTCTCCATCGTGGTGTTCCCGGACGGACGCACGTTCTTCAGCTTCGACGGAGAGCGCCTGGTCAGCGGCGAGCAGCTCGCGCGTTGGAACATCACCCTCGAACCGGCGGGACAAGGCGGCGGTGCCGTGCTGCTGATGTTCATCGGGCAGGCTCAGGACATGCCCGAGGGCATGCGCTGACGGGCCAGCCCTACGGCCGCGCAGTGCGGGCCAGCAGCTCGCCCGCCAGAGCGGGGAGCCCAGCGACGCGCAGCGCCTCGACCAGCTCGGTCCTGGCCGCGGCGCCGTCCGTCGAGTCGCGGGGCACGCGGGCGAGCCAGCTGGCCGCCTCGCTCGGCCGGCCCAGCTGCAGGAGGCACGCTCCGATCAGCAGCGCCTCCCGCGGCGCCGCCGCTTCGGGGCGCGCCACGCACTCGCCCAGCAGCTCGAGCGCCACGTCGGCGCGCCGAACCAACAAGTACAGGGCGGCGCGCTCTTCGACACCACCGAGGTCGCCATCCTGCGCGACCGCCAGCTGGGCCTCGGCCTCCTCGTAGCGGCCTGCCTGGGCGTACGCTCGGATGCGCAAGACGCGCTCGTCGGCACGCGTCGACCGCTGCAAGAGGTCGATGGCGAGGTCGGGGCGCCCCCGCTCGAGCGCCAGCTGGGCCACGCGCACGACGGAGGTCGGCGCGCCGGGTGGCGGCGGTGAGGCGCGCACCAGCTGGACCGCCAGGTCGAGGTCACCGCGCCGCAGCGCGAGCTCGAGGCGCACCGCACGCGCCTGCGGATCGGCGCTGCGGAGCAGGAACGCTTCCAGTACGGCCTGCGCTTCGTCGTCGCGTCCCAAGCGCGAGAGCAGCTTGGCGTGGGCCAGCGGCGCGAGCGGCGAGCGGGGGGCCACCTGCTCCGCACGGCGGAGCGCCCCGAGAGCCTCGTCATCACGCCCCTGCCCTTCCGCCCAGCGAGCCTGCGCGAGGTGCAGGTCGAGCGAGCCTGGAAAGAGGGTGAGCGAGTCGTCGAGCACACGGCCGGCGCGCTCCCAGTCGCCCGCCTCCGTCAGCGCCTGGGCGTGGCGCGCGCGCAGGAAGGCGTCATCCGCCGAGCCCGTGCGCGCCAGGGCGAACTCGGCGGCCGCGACCGCAGGCTGCCCCTCGGCGAGGGCGAGCTCCCCGCGCAGGTAGTGCTCGTACTGATAAGGAGAGACGTAGGGGCCGGTCTCCACTCCGTCCGTGGTGGCGCGCTGCACGTGGGGAGGTGGCGCCGACGCGCAGCCAGCCCCTCCAGCGACCACGAAGACGGCGACCAGGCCCGCCGCGAGGGCACTCGCCGATTGGCTCACGAGCCTCCCTCCGGCCGCAGACGCAAGTCCACGCGCGCACCGGTCGGGGGCACGTCGATGGTCTGCTCGTGAGGGAGATGGCCGGGCGCGAGCACGCGCAGCCGATGACGTCCCGGTGCCACGCGCAGCGCGCCCAGGGGCACGACCCCGAGAGGCCGCTCGTCCACGAACACACGCGCGGCGTCCACGTCGCACGTCACCAACAGGGGCGCGAAGGTGGGGCGCGGCAACGTCACGGACGCGAGCCCCGCCCGCAAGGCTTCCGCGTAGGAGCCGGTGTCTCCGGCCACGAGGTCGATGGCCGCCTGACCCGCGCGCTGCCCGCTGGCGTCGAAGACGTCCAGCACCACGCGGGGCGCCGTCACGGGCTGGACGCCCGCTGCGACGAAGTGGACCAGCACCACCGCGTACGCGTGCCAGCGCAGCATCAACGACGCCCGACAGCGGGACAGCTCGCAGGCCGCGAACGTCTCGGCGGGAGCCCGGGTGACATCGGCGCGCAGATCGCCGGCGGCGTGCCGCGCCCGCAACTCGGCGAGCAACACCGCGAAGGCCGCGCGCGCCTCCTCCGGCGCCACACCCTCCATGCTGGCGATCATCACGAGCGCGCTGTCTTGGGCGGCGGCCGAGCCCGGGGCCAGGCCGGCCAGCCACGCCACGAGCACGAGCGCCAGTTGCGCCGTGCACCGCAGCCGCCGGTAATGCGTCCGCCGGGATTCGGGTAGTCCTTGCTTCATCACGCCAGTGTTCTCTATCATCGCCGCAGCTTCGGCACGACACGAGCATAAAGGGCCTCCCCCATGAGCCAAGACAACGATCAGACCAAGTACCTCGACCTCTTTCCCGCGTGGCTGCGTGGCCTCGGGGAGGACGCGTCCGAGCTCGTGGAGCTGGTGCCGGTGGCCAGCATCTCGAACGAAGCCCGCGAGTGCATCGCCGGCGGCGTCAATTACCTCTTCAAGAGCCTCGATCTGATCCCCGACGGCATCGACGACATCGGCTACCTGGACGACGCCTTCGTGCTGCGCGTGGCGGCCGAGCTGGCCAGCGACGCGGACATCAGCGGCGTGCCGGCCGAGCGCATGCGCTCCCTGGGTCGCCTCGCCAACGACTGCGACATCATCCGCGAGTTCCTGGGCAAGGACTACGACCGCCTGAAGGCGTACGTGAAGGGCCTCCGCAAGGGCGCCGCGCGTGGCCGTTCCGTCCAGGACATCCTCGAAGATGACAGCACGCAGCAGTCGTTCGTGGACGACGTAAGGAACTTCGTCCGCGGGTTCGAGGCCCCGACCTTCTCGCGCGAGGAGAAGAACCTCGTGAAACTAAAGGCGTTTTTCGACGCCAAGCTGCCCCGCTGACCCGCGAGTTTGACTTGGGGGCCGACCACTTCTAGAACCCGAAGAGCCCCCGAGTCACCGTCCTCGTCGAAGTCGTGGATGGGGGGGCTGCAACACAGCCCCGAGCCCTCTGGCCGGGGACTAGAGGAGCAAGAGATTCATGAGCCCCATCGCGATGACGTTGGTCCTGCTGACCACCCTGGGCTTCTTTTCGTGGAGCGCGAAGCGCCGCATTCGTCAGATGCAGATCGGCGTCCCAGATCCGGACTTCGACCTCTCGCGTCCTGGTGAGCTGTTCGACCGCGTGAAGACGCTGGTCGTCTTCGCCCTCTTCCAGAAGAAGATGCCGAACTACTCCCTCGCGGGCTTCGCCCACGTGGGCATCTTCATGGCGTTCCAGGTGCTGCTGCTCAACAGCATCATGCTGTGGGGCCGCGGCTTCGATCCCACGTTCGACTTCTGGGGCCTGCTCAGCACCGACCACATCCTCGGTCGCGGCTACTCGCTCATCAAGGAGCTGGCCGCCGGCGCCGCCGTGCTGGGCGCCCTCGCCTTCTGGTACATCCGCCTCGTGAAGAAGGGCGTCGACCACGGCGACCCGAAGTACAGCCAGCGCGGCGCGCGCATGACCCTCGGCAACGAGCCGAACGTCATCCTCGGCATCATCTTCACGATGATGATCGCCGACTTCCTCTACGTCGGCGCGTCGCTCTCCATCCACAACGCCGCCACCGGCACCGCCACCCACTGGGCCTGGTACGAGCCCTTCGGCTCGCTGCTCGCCATGGCCTTCTCGGGCGCCGACCTCGGCCCCGGGCCCCTCAAGGTGCTGCAGCACCTGGGCTTCTGGTGGCACTCGGCGTTCGTGCTGATCTTCCTGAACATCCTCCCGTTCTCGAAGCACTTCCACATCATCACGGTCATCCCGAACGTCTTCGCCTACCAGCGCCGCCACAACGCGCTGCCCACGGTCCAGGACATCGAGGGCAAGGTCGAGCGCGAGGAGACGCTGGGCATCAACCGCATCTCCGACCTCAGCTACAAGGGCATCATGGACCTGTACACCTGCACCGAGTGCGGGCGCTGCAGCGACAACTGCCCGGCCTACATCACCAACAAGAAGCTCTCGCCGAAGCACCTCACCCTGGCGCTGCGCGACCACCTCTACGACACCGAAGAGGCGATGTTCGGCAAGGACAGCACCGTGACCGTGCCGCAGGACAACGCCCCCGCGCAGGACAGCAGCGAGAACGGTGAGCCGATGCGCGCCAACCCCCCGGCGCCCGAGGGTGGCTACTTCCAGAACAACCAGGTCGTGGACCTGGTGCCGAACATCCTCCACCCGGACGTCATCTGGGCCTGCACCAGCTGCCGCGCGTGCGAAGAGCAGTGCCCGGTCATGATCACCTACGTGGACAAGATCATCGGGATGCGCCGCGAAGAAGTCATGATGAAGAACGACTTCCCCGCGCAGCTGCAGACGGCGTTCAACGGCATCGAGACCAACGGCAACCCGTGGAACATCTCGGCCATGGACCGCGCCGACTGGGCCGACGGCCTGAACGTGCCGCTCATGAGCGACACGCCAGACGCCGAGGTCTTGTACTGGGTGGGCTGCGCCGCGAGCTTCGACGACCGCGCCAAGAAGGTGGCCCGCGCCACGGTGCAGCTGCTCAAGCAGGGCGGCGTGAACTTCGCCATCCTCGGCACCGAGGAGACCTGCACGGGTGACCCCGCGCGCCGCGGCGGCAACGAGTACCTCTTCCAGACGCTGGCCGCGCAGAACGTCGAGACGCTCAACGGCTACGGCATGAACGGCAAGCGCACCATCATCACGGCCTGCCCGCACTGCTTCAACACGCTCGGGAACGAGTACAGCGACTTCGGCGGCAACTACGACGTGGTGCACCACAGCGAGTTCCTCAACGGCCTCATCGCGCGTGACAAGCTGAAGCCCACCAAGAAGGTCGGCGGCAAGGTCGCGTACCACGACAGCTGCTACCTGGGCCGCTACAACGACGTCTACAGCGCCCCGCGCGAGGTGCTCGAGAAGGCCGGCGTGGAGCTGGTGGAGGTCGAGTACTGGAACAAGAACAAGGGCCTCTGCTGCGGCGCCGGCGGCGCGCAGATGTTCATGGAAGAGCACGGCGAGCGCGTGAACAGCAAGCGCACGCTGCAGCTGCTGGACACCGGCGCGAGCACCATCGCCACCGGCTGCCCCTTCTGCTCCACCATGCTGACCGACGGCCTCAAGGACCAAGAGAAGGAAGACTCGGTCAAGCAGCTCGACATCGCAGAGATCCTCCTCGCGAGCATCGAGCTCGACGCCGCGCACTGAGCGCGCGTTGTCGCCCCTCGGACGTCATGTCATGAGGGGTGGGTGTGGGTACTCCTCCAGGCCACCTCGGGCCTCCAAGCCACCTCGGCGCCGGTGTCTCCCGTGATCACGGGCGGCTACGGCGCCGCGCTGCTTCAGGCGGTGTTGGCGCTGCTGGCCGTGTCGGTGCTGGCGTTCGTGGTCCTGCGGGGTCTCTCACGCGGCGGCCTGTTACGCGGCGGTAGCGGACGCATTCGTGTGCTCGAGCGCACGCCCCTCGATGCTCGGCACGCGCTGGTGCTGGTGCAGGTGGACGGCGAGACGCTGCTGCTCGGCGTCGGTGACGGCAGCGCGCCCACGCTGATCGAGAGGCTGCCCACGCCGCCCGCCAGCGCCGAAGGGGCGTCCGGGCCGAGCACCACGCCGGTTCGTCAGCCGTTCAGCGCAGCGCTCGCGCGGGTGAGGTTGGCGCGGGCGGCCGACTCGAGCCGCGACGAGAAGAACGACGTCTGATAGAGGCGCGGGAGCGCGAGCAAGCGCGTGAGGAAGCGGCCCCGGCCGGCGCGGAAGGCAGCGGCTGGGATCGCGGCGTACTCGTTGGCGATGGCCCGCTCGTAGTCGTCGAAGCGGTCGGGCGAAGCACCCAGGATGGCCATGTCGGCGTCGAGGAAGTGCGCGAGGTCGGGGTCCGCCACGGGATCCACAGCCAGCGTGCCGTGGCGCGCCGTCGCGAGGATCAGCTCGCTCACGCGTGTGGACTCGCACGGCAGCTCGAAGCGCGCGATGTCGCCGACCGCCAGCGCCGCGGAGAGCGCCTCGTTGTCGGGCCGCCCCGCCTCGTAGATGGCGTCGTGATAGAGCACCGCCGCGAGCACGTCGTGCGGCGCCTGCCAGCCTGGCCCCTCCACGCCCAGGCGCTCGTACCAGCCCAGCAGCTCCTCGATGTGGCGAAGGTCGTGGTACGCGCGCGGCGGTCTGCCGTAGGCCTCGGCCAGCGTGGCCACCAAGGGCAGCGCGGTGTCGTGCGGCCAGCGCGCTTCCAAGATGGCTCGTGTGATGCGGTCGACGCTCAGGACGTCCATCGACGCACGCTAGCCGGCCCGTCACGGGGAGGCGTTAAAGAAATGACGCGCCCGGAGGAGGAGCCCACCGCCTCCAGGCGCGTCGGATGGATCCGCGGTGAGTCAGTCCGCGCCCACCGCAAGGGTGGCTACCCAGCCAGGTCGGTGAGTGGAAGTTCACTCCGGTCACCAACTCCCCTCAATATAATGATAGTGAATATCACTATCAAGTTAAAACGACGTGAGCCGCGAGAAATCGTCCCGACCTGAGCCGCGGTCCGGCGACGAGGCGACGCCCTCTCAGCTCGCGCGGAAGGGGAGCACGTCGTAGCCGCGCACGAACGCCGAACGCGTGCGCACGGCGCCAGCGAGGTCCAGCTGGTAGTCCGGGAAGCGCAGCAGGAGCTCTTCGAGACCGATGCGCCCCATCATGCGCGCGAGGTGGGCGCCGATGCAGAAGTGCGGCCCCTGCGTGAAGCTCATGTGGCGCTGCACGTCACGCGTCACGTCCAGCTGGCCCGCGCTGTCCCCATACTGGCGCGGGTCGCGGTTGGCGCTGGCGTACAGCAGGTGCACCTTCGCGCCTTCGGGCAGGCGCTGACCGTGGAGCTCGAGCGCGCCGGTGAGCGTGCGCGAGAGGCCCTGCACGGGAGCGTCGAAGCGCAGGAACTCGTCCACCGCAGGGCCGATGCGGTCGGGGTTCGCGTGCAACCACGCGCGTTGCTCGGGGTGCTCCTCGAGGCGGACCAGCGCGTTGGCCAGCATGTGGTTGGTGGTGTCGTTGCCGCCCGCGATGAAGACGAAGCAGAAGCCCAGCAGGTCCCAGTTGCTGAGCTTCTGGCCGTCGACCTCGGCGGCGCGCAGGGCCGACAGCATGTCGTCGCCGGGCTCCACGCGGCGCCGCTCGAGGAGCTGCACGAAGTAGCCGAAGAGCTGCGCGACGGCGTTCACCGCGGCCCCCATGTCTTCGGGCTCCATCGACGCGCTGGTGATGGCGCGCGACCACGGGTCGAAGCGCGGGCGGTCCTCGGCGGGCACCCCAAGCAACTCGGCCAGCACGAACGTGGGCAGCGGTGACGTGTACTCGTCCACCACGTTGGGCGTCTCGCCGGCGGCGCAACGCTCCGCGAGCTGCTCCGCGCGCCCACGCACGAACTCGCGGATGAGCGGCTCCATGGAAGACACACGGTCGGGCGTGAAGCCCTTCGAGATCAGCCTGCGCAGCGCGGTGTGATTGGGCGGATCCATCATGATGAAGGTGGGCGCGAGGCCCAGGATCTTCATCTCGTCGCGGATGAACGTGAGCCCACGCGCCGACGAGAAGGTGGTGAAGTCGCGCGTGGCCCGGAAGACGTCGTCGAAGCGCGAGAGCACCCAGAAGTCACCGGCTGCGTGGTGATAGACGGGCGCCTCTTCGCGCAGCCGCTCGTAGAGCGGATAGGGGTCCGCCAGCTCCCCCACCTCGAAGGGGTCGTAGCGCAGGGGCTCGGACGGGTCGGTCAGCGCGGACATGGGCATGGACGTCTCCTCACGGAGCAGCCTGCCCAGCCCGCCGAAACCACGCAAGGCTGTCGGGCTCTGCGCTCATGGAGCGGGAAGGTACAGGATCGCGCCCACCGAAGACTCCCGACCCGCGTGCACGTCGTAACCCCAGATGCCGGTACCCGTGCCGGCTTCCGAGCTGAGACCGTCGGTCCACGGGATGTAGTCGTCGAAGACGATGCCGCGCCCCGTGCTCAGGCTGAAGAAGCCGATGTCCTGCACCTGCCCGAGGCCCGACGAGGAGATCTGGTTCGGCGTGCCGTCACCCTGGATGCCGCTCCCGCGGACGAAGAGCATGCTCTCGCCCACCGCCAGCTGCGGGCCCGTGAACACCACGGGCGGGATGGGCAGCGTGGTGCTGTGGTCGCGGATGAAGCGCTTCAGGAACCAGTAGTCGAGGTCGATGCCGTGGTCGTTGGTGCCGTCGGCGTCGATGTCGATGGTGGTGCTCGCGATGGCGAGGTCCGTGCCGGTGGTGGCGAGGATGGCCACCAGGTTGGTGTCCGCGTTCTCGGTGGTCTGCGCATACGGCAGCTCGAAGGTGGTGCTGGTGTTGAGCGCCTTGCACTGCGGGAGCGCGTAGAGCCGCGTGCCGTCCCCGCTCGGGACGAGCTCGGCGAAGAGCTGCCCGAAGCCGGGCAAGGGCAGGTTCACGTCCTGCTCCAGCGTGGACACGTTGTACGTCGCTACGCCCGTGTTGTGGCCGAGCACCAGCTGCGACGCGCCGTCGATGGTCACCACCGCCGCGCCCGAAGGCCAGTTGTTGGTGGCGCCGCAGGGCTCGTCCGACGCGAGGTCGGTCACGGTGGTGGAGTCGATGCCGATGACGTAGCCATCGCTGTCGCGCTCGAGCTCGAGGATGCGGTTGAAGTCGATGTTGTTGTCGCCCGCGTCCTTCGACCAGCTCATGTCGATGGCGAAGAGGTGCGCCGTGCCGTCGATCGCGATGGCGCGCAGCGCGTAGTCCGTGTCGGTTATTGGCGTCGTGTAGGTGCCGTTGGTGACGTCCACGTCGTAGAAGGGGAACGGGTAGGACGTCTCGAGCGCACCGGCTCCGGCGAACTGGATCAGGTAGAGGTGCTCCACGCTGTTCACCACGCCGTACACACCGCGGCATGGGCGCGCGAAGGAGTTCGGGTCGGGCGGGTCGTCGCCGTCGGCGGGCGGGATGGTCACCAGCGGCTGGTCGGAGACCTGCGCGCCGGTCGCGGCCGAGAGCTCGAAGATGTGTGTGCCCACGTTGTCGAGTCCGATGACGTAGACCGAGCCGCCGCCGCGCACCATGCCGCAGATGTCTCCGGCGAAGGCGCTCCCGTCGTTCTGCAGCGTGTACGACGTGGTGAGCGCGCCCGGCGTGGCGCTCGCGTTGCTGAGGTCCACGGTGCCCACCAGGTTGCGGTAGGAGTCGGCCTCGTTCGAGATGGCCAGCAGCAGCGTGCCGTCGTCGGCTGGCGCCGGGTCCGCGAGGGGCCCGCGATCGAACTGCAGGTGGCCGAGGTAGAAGGTGTCGTCGAGGGTGAGCACCGCGCCGCGGTTCGGGACGGTGATGGCGACCGTGGCGGGGCCGGGCTGCTCGGTGGTGCCGTCCACGTTCTGGCCCACCTGGTAGCCGTCGATGGAGATCACGTCGAAGTCGGCGGGGCAGTTGCTGGTGGTCGAGCACTCACCGAGGCCCGCCTCCTGGCTGAACTGCGTGTCGCCGATGATCTGGAGGAACGACGCCCCGAGCGGCGCCTGCGGGATGCTGAACGGCTTCGAGAAGCCCTCCCCGCTGGTGCTGGCGCTGGCGAGCACGTAGCGGCCGTCCTCGTCGGCTCCGTCGATGACGAGCGGCACCACCGCGAGCGGCGTGACGCAGGCGGCGTCCGCGCAGAAGCGCGCGAAGAGCTCCACGCGCCCGAGCGCCGAGCCCGAGCTGATCTCGGAGCGGAAGAGCGGGAGGATCTGGCCGGGGTAGCCGTTGGCCAGCAGCACCTCGCCCTGGATGTCCACGGTGACCAGCGTGCCCGGTGGCCCGCCGTCGCTGGGGTTGTTCCCTTGATCCGGAGTCCCGTCCACCGTGGTGCCGCAGCCCGCGGCCAGCACGACGCACCCCAACCCCACCCAGCCCAGCTTCCTGCCCATCGCGTGACCTCCTCGTGCACCGCACCGCCCAAGGCGCGAGCGCACCCCCATCCTACGACAGTCTCTCGCGGATCTTCTCCCGATAGCGTGATTGCCGTGGGAGCGGACGTGGCCCGTGCGCAGTTCGCCCCGCTCCCGTGACTCCGATGGCCGCTCCAACTGCGCGAAGTGGCCGAATGAGTGCTCACGCGGAGCGCTGGCGAGCCTAAGCTCGGACCCCAGAGGCCCCATGACCGAGCTGAAGATGACCCAAGCGAGCCCCCTCTCGAGCCCTGCCCCGAGCACCGCGCCGCGCGTGCGCACGCCCGCCACCAGCAAGACGCAGAGCGGCAAGCGCCCGCCCCGCCTGCGCGGCGGCCTGCCGTACTTCGGCCACATGATCCCGTTCGCCAAGAACCCCTACCACTTCATGCAGCGCGCCCACGACGAGGGTGGCGAGGTGGTGGAGTTCACCATGCTGGGCCAGAAGATCGTGCTGCTCACCGGCGAGGTGGCGAGCGAGGCCTTCTACCGCGCCCCCGACGAGCAGCTCGACCAGTCCGCGGCCTATCGTTTGATGGCGCCCATCTTCGGCGAGGGCCTGATCTTCGACGCTCCGATAGAGCGCAAGACCGAGCAGCTGCGCATGCTGATGCCTTCGCTGCGCTTCGACGCCATGCGGAACCACTCCAGCAAGATCGTGGCCGAAGTGCGCGGCATGGCCGACGAGTGGGGCAAGGACGAGGGGGTGTTCCAGCTGGTGGACTTCATGAAGGAGCTCACCATCCGGACGTCGTCGCACTGCCTGCTGGGTCGGGAATTCCGCTACGAGATCAGCGACGAGTTCGCGCAGATCTATCACGACCTCGAGCAGGGCGTGCACCCGCTGGCCTATCACTACCCGAACCTGCCGATCCCCGTGTTTCGTCGGCGGGACAAGGCGCGCGTGCGCTTGCAGGAGCTGGTCAGCGTGATCATCGCCAAGCGCCGGCAGAGCACCGAGAAGCCGAGCGACATGTTCCAGAGCCTCATGGACACCACCTACGAGGACGGCAGCAAGCTCACCGACAACGAGATCACGGGCATGCTGATCGGCGCGCTCTTCGCTGGGCACCACACCAGCTCGGGCACCGCGGCGTGGGTGTTGCTGGAACAGACCGCGTGTCGGCCTCGGCCCTGGCATTCCTGGGCGGCATCCGTCGCTGCCGGAGCCTTCGCGGCCGTGACGACGCCACAGGGGGTGAATTGACGGGATCCGAATGGCGGTTCGTTCCGGGGATACCGACGCAGTTCCTGCGGCGGACCGTTGCAGGACTACCGGGCCTGGCGGCCTTCGTGCTGAAATAGCAATCGGCGAACCGGCATGAGCTAACATCGCGCCCATGCCAGCGCCCGTGGGCCCTGTCATAACGAGAGGCACGGTCAGCAGCCCGCT
>CAZEAA010000001.1:25142-73741 GCA_964510015.1 uncultured Sandaracinaceae bacterium | reverse complement strand
CCGCGCTCGGCGGCCTTGGTGCGCGCGAAGCACAGCACCCCCGACGTCTCCTTGTCGAGCCGGTGCACCACGAACAGCGAGGCCTGCTGGCCCGCCTTGCGGCGCGCGGCGCTCGGCTTCGCCACCGTCTGCCGGAGCGCGTCCAGCACCGTGGGCTCCTCGGCCGGGGCGTGCGACGTCTTGTTGTGTGGTGACGTCGAGAGGTGCGGCGGCTTGTGCACGATGATCACGTGCGGGTCCTGATGCAGCACGCGCAGCTCGGCGTACTCGTGCCGCCGCACACGCGGAGCCGACTCGCGCAGCTCGATGACCTCGTCGCCCTGCATGCGCCGCGCGGGATCGAGCTCGCGCTCTCCTCCCACGAACACCTTCCCGCTGGTGCACAACGCCCGCACGTTGTTCCACGAGCGCTCGGGCGCGTGGCGACGCAGCGCCGCCGCCAGCGTCTCACCGGCGATGGCGTGGAGTTCGGGAAGCGCAGCCTGATCGGTCATGCGTGGCTTCGTAGCAGTCGCCGGGCTCACCGCACGCAGACCCCTCCCCAAAGCCTTCCGCACAGTCGTGGTCGTGGTCGTGGTCGTGATCGGCGACGGCGACGGCGACGCCCCCTCCCACCACTGCTACCCTGATCCCGTGCCCGCACCCCTCGCAGCCAGGCTCCCCTCGCGCGCGCTGCTCTCCCTCGCGCTCACCCTCGCCGCCTGCGGCCACGACGCCACGCCCACGGACCAAGCCGTCTTCGACCTCGGCACCCCCGACCTCGGTCCCATCCCCGACGACGCGGGCCTCGACGCGAGCCTCCCAGGCCTCTCCGCGCCCGACCTCCTTCGTCTCCCCTACGTGGACGCCAACGCGGGCAGCGTCTCCGCCACCCTCGACGTCACCAACAGCGGCACCGTGCCCCTGTCCCTCACCTTCGAGCTCACGGGCGACCCCCTGCTCACCCTCGAGAGCACGCCGCCCGCCTCCGCCGCCGCCGGCAGCACCGTGAGCGTCACCATCCGCTTCGCCGGCTCCGCCACCCAGCACGTGGCCCTCGGCACCCTCCGCATCACCTCCGCCGCAGGCACCCATCAAGTCCAGCTGGTCGGCGTCGCCGGTGCAGCCGGCCTCCCCTCGGCCACGTGGGCGCCCGTGCTCGCGGCCGGCGGAGCGCCCTGCGGGGTGGGCACCACGGTTGCGCTCCCCACCGCTCCCTTTCCCCACGCGAGCGGCCCCTGGACCGACGCGAGCGTGCGCATCTTCGTGCCGGCGGGCTATCGCCAGCACGCGGACCACGACATGGTGCTGCACTTCCATGGGCACAACGGCACGCTGGCCAGCACGCTCGCGGGACACCACTACCAGGAGCACGTCTGCGGCAGCGGCGCGAACGTCATCCTGGTGGTCCCGCAGGGCCCCGTGAACGCTGCCAGCAGCAACTTCGGCAAGCTGATGACGCCGGCCGGCACGCAGGCTCTGCTGGACCAGGTGTTGGTGGTGCTCTTCCGCGACGACCTGGTGAACATCCCCGTGCGGGGCGAGCTCACGCTCACGGCGCACTCGGGTGGCTATCGCGCCGTGGCGCTGAACGCGAACAGCAGCGCGCTGCGTGTCACGCAGGTCCACCTCTACGACGCGCTCTACGGCGACCTCGCGGCCTTCACCACCTATGCCAGCAGCGGGGCGTTCTTCCGCAGCAACTACACCACCTCGGGCGGGACGCTCGCCGAGAACCAAGGCCTCGCGGCCACCCTGGGAAGCGATCACCCCACCATCACGCTCAGCGAAGAGGCCACGCTGCCCGCGCTGCTCGGCACTCAGAGCGTCATCGACTTCACGCCGTCCACGCACAATGGCGCCACGCGCTATCGCAACGCCTACGGAGATCGCATTCGCTTCGGCAGCCGCCGCGGGGTCGCGGGTGGCCGCGTCGAGCTGCGCAGCGCCACCGTGACCGACGGCATGGCGACGCTCACCTTTTTGGCCCCGCGCGACGAGCAACGCACGGGCTTCATCGTGGAGGCCTCGCAAGCGGGTGGGGCGTTCGTCGCCGTGGCCGATGCCCCTGCGAGTGCGCGCGAGGTCAGCTTCGCCGTCGGCGGCAGCGCGTCCTGGGCGGTGCGCATCCGCTCCCGCGTGGACGGCCTGGCGAACACGGAGCCGAGCGACACCTACGCGCTGACCCCCGGCGCCGAGGTGCTCGTGGTGGACGGCTTCGAGCGCCTCCTGGGGGGCTCCTTCGGCGGGCGAGCCCACGACTTCGCCGCACGCGTGGGCCTGCTCGTGGGCGCCGACACCGTCTCGCAGCGCGCCCTCACCGAAGACGGCTTCTCGCTCGAGGGCTACCGCGCGGTGATCTGGCTGGCGGGGGATCAGTCCCTCGACGACGTCGTGCTGAGTGCCGACGTGCGCGCCATTCTCGGCGCCTACGTGGACGACGGAGGCAGCCTCCTGGTGAGCGGCAGCGAGGTGGCCTTCGCGCTGAACGGCGACGCGTTCCTCGCCGAGTTCGGCGCCAGCTACGGGAGCGACGACGCGGGCTCGCTCACGGTCAGCGCCGAGAGCGCGCTGGGCATCACGCTCGTGAACGCGCCCTTCGGTGGGCCCTCGGCGCCGTACGCGGAAGACTACCCCGACGTGCTCGGAGCTGCGGCCGGCGGGACCGTGCTCCTGCGCTACGGCACGGGCACCGCAGCGGCCGTGGGCATCCCCGGCAGCACCGCGCTGGTGGGCTTCCCGCTCGAGGTCATCGAGTCCGACGCGCAGCTGGACGCGCTGCTCACTGCACTGCTCGACTTCGTGCTGGGCACCTGACGCACCGTGCCGGTCGTCAGGTACGCTCCAACCAGTATCCCGGCTCTCGGTGAGCGTGGGCCACGGCCAGAATCAACACGGTGTCGGCGTCGACCACGAAGAACACGGCATAGGGAAAACGTCGGACGAGCGCGCGTCGGACCTCGCCGAACACCTTGAGGTGAAGGAGTGGGTCCCGCGCAACGGAGGCAATCGTCGCGTCCACGCACCCGACCATCTCCGCGCCGAGTCCCTCGCGCTCGTCTTCGTACCACTGCCATGCCAGCGCATACTCGGTTCGCGCCTCGGGGCGGAACAACACGCGGCGACTCACGAGCGACGCTTCAGCTCCGCGCGGACCTGCTCCCAGGGGACTGCACTCGACGGGTCAGCGCGGTGCGCTGCCAGCCGTCGCTCGATCTCGGCTCGCCAGGCATCCGACACCGGCACGTCTTCGGGATGAGCCATGATTCTGTCCCATAGGTCCTGTACGTGGAGGATACGTTCGGCCGGGGTCATGTCGTCAAAGCGGACGTCCATGTGCTGAAGGTAGCTGACAACGAGACTGATTGCGAAAGTCGAGGTGCGCGTCTGCGATAGGTGCGTGCTCAGCCCGCGCGCTCGGGCCCGAAGCGCACCGGCAGCGGCGCCTCGCGCAGCGCCATCACCGGCGCGCCGTGCAAGACGTCCACGCCTGCCGCGAAGGTGATCTCGCCCTGGTCTTCGAGCACGCCGTCGAGCGTGTACCAGTCGGCCGACACGCGCTCGGTGGTGATCTCCAGCGTGAAGAAGCCGCGATGCGAGAGGTTCGCCCACGCCACGTGCGGGTGCGTCTCGGGTAGGCTGCGCGCGAGCGCGGCGCCGATGGTGGGCGGCAGCGGAAACGTGGACGTGACGCCGGGCGCCACGAACTCCACGGCCAGCGAGTCGCGGCTCGGCGTGAACCCCTCGGCGAACGGCGAGCGCGCCAGCTGGTTGGCCCAGGCGGAGTGGATGTCTCCCGTCAGCACCACGGTGCGCCCCAGCGTGTGCGCCTCGATGGCATCGAACAGCCGCTCGCGCGCGTGCGCATAGCCGTCCCACTGGTCGTTGTTCTCCACGGGCAGGTCCAGCTGACCCACCATCACCTGCTGGCCCAGCACCACCCAGCGCGCTTCGCTTTCGCTGAGCTGCGTCTCGAGCCAGGCCTCTTGAGCGGCACCCAGCAGGCTGCGCTCGGGCGTGTCCGCGCTCAGGTCCGCGATGGGCATGTCGCGCCCCTCGAGGCGCGTGTCCAGCATCACCAGGTCCAGCAGGTCGCCGTACTTCAGCGTGCGGTAGAGCGGCCCGCCGTCGGGCGTGCGTACGGGCATCCACTCGTAGTAGGCCTGCTGCGCGGCGGCCTTGCGTGCGGCCCACGGCCCCTCGGTGGCTTCGTCGTGTCCGTCGGACCCGTCCGCGTAAGCGTTGTTGACCGTCTCGTGGTCGTCCCAGATCGCCACGAGCGGATGCTGCCGCAACATCTCCTGCAGGGCCGTCTCGCGCCGGTACTGGGCGTGCCGCGTGCGATAGTCGCTCAGCGTCACCAGCTCGTGAGCCGGCTCGTGCGCGCGTGGCATGTCCACGCTGCTCGGGCTCTCGTAGATGAAGTCGCCCATGTGCAGCACGGCGTCGAGGTCGTCGCGACCCGCGAGGTGGTCGTAGGCGTGGAACCACCCGCGCGCGAGGTTGCTGCAGGCCACCACACCGAAGCTCAGGCGCGCGGCACCGTCCGTGGGTGCGAGGCGCGTGCGGCCCACCAGCGAGCTGCGCCCTCCCGACTGGAAGCGGTAGTAGTACGTGCGGCCCCAGATCAGCGCGCTCACGTCCTGCTGCACGCAGTAGTCCCGCGCGGCAGAGGTGGTCACGGTGCCGGCACCCACGCGGCGCGTGAACTGGGGGTCGAGGGCCACCTCGTAGAACACGGGCACCTCGCTCGGCGCACCCTCGGGGGAGACGCGCGTCCACAGGCGCACGCTGTCCGCGCTCGGGTCGCCGCTCGCCACGCCGTGGGTGAACAAGCTGGCCGGCGCGCTGCCCGCGCTCGCGGGGCTGTCTTCATAGGCGGGCAGGTCACTCGGCAGCGGGGGCGGGCTGCTGTCGTCGCAGCCCGTGAGCCCGGCGCCGAGGCCCGTGGTGAGTGCCGCGCCAGCGACAGCGGCGGTGGTGCGCAAGAAGGTCCGGCGAGAAGCCATGGCGCAGCATAGCGCAGGTCACCTTGCGGCCCTCCGGCATCGCGCTCTATGGTGACCGCCCATGGCGTCACACAAGACCCTCGTCCTCTCCTCGTTGTTCGCGCTCTCGGGCTGCGCCAGCCTGCCCGACGCGCCGCTCGAGCGGGGCCTGTACGTGGACGTGCGCAAGGCCGTGGAGTTCGAGGAGGAGGTCGACTGGGTGTCCGACCGTCTCGAGGTCGAGGAGGTGCTCCCCAACGTGATGGGCAGCGTGTGCCGCACGTCGCCCGAGACGCGTCGCAACCTGATCGACTGGCTGGACGTCGAGATCGCCGCAGCCGGTGGCCCTTCCGAAGAGCTGTACATCCGCGAGGGCCGCGACCGCACGAGCGACGTGAAGCGCGTGCAGACCCTCGAGCGCACGCGCGCGCTCTTGCTGCGTGCGCACGAGCTGGCCGACGCCGAGTGCCCCTTCTGGCTCGAGGAGGAGCCCGACTTCCGAGGGCTGCAGAGCGACGAGGGGCGCGTGGTGGTGCTGCTCGAGAGCATGGGCGGCGCGGCCGTCACGCTGACCGACGGCGAGACGGCGTTCGGTGGTGGCGGCGTGGGTCGCTTGCTGGTGGCGGGTGGCATCTCGCGGCGGCTCACGCTGGGCGTGGGCTTCGGCGTGGGCGCCGACGGTGACCTGCCCGAGACCGAGACGGGCGGGCGCTCGTTCGAGGCGGTGGTCGCGTTCCAGGTGCCGCTGCTGCTGCGCGTGAACTTCATCAGCCGCGTGTTCGACGTGGAGGTGGACGTCACCAGTCGCTTGCGCGACGGCCAGCTCCAGACGCCCGGCATCCGCTTCGCGCTCGGCTACGGGCTCTCCGCTCCACGAACCGCCGGGCTCATGCCCTACATCCTCGCGTGGGTGGGCTACGAGGTGGTCCCGGGCCGCGGCGCCGACCCCACCTCCCACATCTTCTGGCTGGGCAGCAAGGTGGGCTTCAACTGGGATCCGTGATCGCGACGAGTGGTGTCATCATGGCGCCATGCCACGCGTTGCGGCTCGGTTCCTGATCGCCCTCGGGCTCCTCACCGGCAACCTGCTGGGCTGCGACCTCGGCGCCAGCACGCCGCCGCCTCCACCGCCCGGCGCCATGGCGACGCCGCCTGCCCTCGCGCAGCAGGCACCTCCCGCCCCGTCGTCGCCCGCGCTGGCTGCACCGCTCGTCCCGCCCGGGGCGCTGGGTCCAGCGGCCGCGTCACCGCTCGGTCGAGCGCCACTCTTGGACACCGGCACGCGGGTGGTGATTGCGGGGCTCCTCGAATTCACCGACCCCGGGCTCGCGGGCTTCGAGACGCGCGACCGGCGCGACGTGGAGCTCGGCCGCGTGCTGGTGGCGCGTGGCGTGCCCGCCGCCCAGATTACCACGCTGCTCGACCGACAGGCCACGCGGGCGGCGATCCTCTCGGCGCTGATCGCGGCGGCCGACACCACGCCCGTGGGGGGCACGCTCATCTTCTACTACGCGGGTCACGGCATCCGCACGGAGAGCGGCCAGATCGCCTACGTGGCCTACGACACGCACAGCGAGCACGCGGACCGTCCTGGCGTCTCCGTCGACGACCTCTACGCCGCGCTCGCGCCACGCACCGTGGGCAAGCGCGTGGTGCTCTTCGGGGACTGCTGTCACTCGGGCGGCCTGGGTCAGCTCGCGCAGCGTCTGGGCGCCGCGGGAGTCACCGCGCTCAGCCTCACGTCGGCCGACGCCAGCAACCTCTCCACGGGCAACTGGACCTACAGCCAGATCCTCCTCGAGGGCCTGCAAGGGGATCCTGCACTCGATGCCAATAGCGACTCCCGCGTGTCGATCGGGGAGCTCGAAGGCGCCGTTCGGACCGCCATGCGGTACCAGGAGTCCCAGCGCAGCGGGGCGTTCCTGACTTCCGTGGACGCGGACGCCCTGACGGTCGCGTCGCGCGAGGGGCCGGCGCGCATCGGCATGCAGGCCGGGCAGTTCATGCGAGACGGCGAGGGCAACCTCGTGCGCGTCAACCGGGTGGATGGGCCAGTGGCCTCCGTTCGACGCTATTTTTATGCGCTCTCCCGCGACTCACAGGTCCCGCTCGGCTCGCTCGCGCCCATCGTGACGCGCGGCTACGCGGTGGGCACCGAGCTGATGGTGGAGTGGGGCGGGCGCATCTGGCCGGCGCGCGTGATCGCGGCCGACGGAGACTTCGCCCTCATCACCTACCCGGGCTGGCCCAGCTACTGGGACGAGTGGATCCTCTCGGACCGCGTGCGCAGCATCACAGGAGTTGCGGGATCCCACCAATAAGGTGATTCTCCGCAGGTGAACGTCTCGCCATCCCCCCGTCCCGCACGCGTGGCCCTGCCCGTGCGTCTCTCCCTCCTCGTCCTCGTGCTCGCCCTCGGCGGCCTCGGGTCCTCGTGTGGCGGTGAGTCCACGCGGCAGATCGAGAACTACCAGAACCTCCCGGGCGGCAATCCGCTGGTGCCCGAGGTGGCGGCGCTGCCGTACCCCTCCGACTTCTACCTCGAGGACGACGCGAGCACGCCCACGGGCCGGCGCCTCTCGCTGCCTACCGAGGTGATGCCCCGCAGCGTGGACGCCGAGCTCTTCCAGCAGGACGGCTACACCATCATCCCCGCCATCTTGGCCTACCTGCCGGGTGGCACCGACGTGGCCTCGCTGCCGAGCCCCACGGACCACGCCGCGACCATCGCCGACGACTCGTCGGTCATGCTGGTGCGCGAGGACACCTGGCAGCGCGTGCCCATCCTGGCGGAGCTGGACCAGACCACCACGGACACCGCGCGACAGGCCATCATCATCCGCCCGCTGCAGGCCCTCGACTACGCGACCGGCTACGTGGTCATCCTGCGCAACTCGCTGCGGCGCCTCGACGGAACCGCGCACGAGCCGAGCGAGGTCTATGCGGCGCTGCGCGACAACGCGCGCACGGGCATCGACGAGATCGACCGTCAGCGCGACGACTTCCAGCTGGTGCGCGCGGCCATCAGCGGCACGGGCCTCGAGCAGGACGAGGTGGTCCTCGCGTGGTCGTTCCACACGCGCTCCGAGGAGGCGGTGTCGCGGCCGCTGGTCAGCATGCAGCTCGCGGCGAACGTGGCCCCCATGGGGGACTACGAGATCACCAGCAACGTGGTGGACGGAACCAACCGGCAGATCCAGGGCACCGTGGACGTCCCCAACTACGTCGACCCCGAGACGGGCCTGGTGGTGCTCGACGGCGAGGGCGACGCCACGCAGTTCGGCGTGCGTGAGGTGCCCTTCGTGCTGACCATCCCGGACACCATCGACGAGGCGCGGCCCACCATCGTCTACGGCCACGGCTTCCTCGGGTCGCGCGAGCAGACTACGCGCGGCTCGCTCAACCAGATGTGCTCGGACTACCGCATCAACGCGGCGGGCATGGAGTTCGGCTTCCACGAGAACATCGTGCCCATCATCTCGCGCGCGTTCGGTGGCGACTGGCAGGCCATGAACGAGGTGGTGGCCGAAGTGCAGCAGTCGTTCGTGAACTCCACCTTCTTGGCCCGCTTGATCCGCGAGGAGCTGGCCACGGACAGCACCATCGGGCCGGTCACCGGCGACCACGCCGTGCTCGACCCCGAGAACGTCCACTACATGGGCATCTCGAACGGCGGCACCTTCGGCTACGTGATGGCGGCCACCAGCCCGCAGCTCGAGCGCTCGGTCATGGTGGTGGGCGGCGGCGGCCTCATCCACTTCCTCCAGCGCGCCACGCAGTGGAACATGTTCGGGCCGCTGCTGCGCTTGGTGATCCGCGACCCCATCGACCAGCAGCTCGCGTTCTCCATGATCCAGCAGGTGCTCGATCCGGTGGACTCCATGAACTACATCCGCCACCTGGTGGACGACCGCTACGAGGGCATGCGGCCCATGCGCGCGCAGATGCACATGGCCATCGGCGACAGTCAGGTGAACAACCTGGTCACCGAGTGGGCCATGCGCTCCGCGCAGATCCCGGTGGTGGTGCCGAGCCCGAAGGACATCTGGGGGCTGCCCACGGTGAGCGCCGATCTCCCCGACGGAGCGCCCGCCGACGTGAACGCCGTGATGCACGTGTACGACGAGCATGTGACCCCGTCGCCCATCACCAACATCCCTCCCGCCGAGGACAACGGCACGCACGGGACGGTGCGTGACCTGCCGTCGTATCAGACGCAGGTGGGCCGCTTCCTGACCGAGGGCATCTTCGTGCATGCGTGCGACGGAGCCTGCGACCCCAATTGAACTGGTCCTCTTCGGTCGCGAGCCACTCAGTGTTCGTCGGCCAGGAAGCGGCCCGCCCGCGCGATGACGCGGTTGGCTTCGGGCAGCAGCGGCGCCAGCAACCCGAACGCGTGCCACATGCCCGGCCACGTGTGGACCTCGCACCGCGTTCCTGCTTCGGCACAGCGCTCACGCAGCGTGGTCAGGTCGTCGCGGAACAGCTCGTGCTCGCCGTGGTCGGCGTAGATGGCGGGGAGACCACCCAGGTCGGCGAACAGCGGTGACATCTCGACCTCGCGCGGGTCACTCGTGCCTGCGTAGTGCTTCGCGAACACCGCGTGCAGCCACTCGTGGCGCTGCGCATCGCGCCCCGTGAAGCCGTCGTCGATCGAGCGATCGCGGTACGACGCACCCGACACGCTCAGGTCCAGCCACGGCGAGTGCAGGTACACGCGCGTGGGCAGCAGAACCCCTCGTGCACGAGCACGCACACACAGCGCGAGGGCCAAGTTCGCCCCGGCTGACTCGCCTGCCAGCGCCACAGCGTCACTCGAGCCGCGCTCCGCGATCAGCGCTTCCCAGAAGGCGAACACGTCGTCGAGCGCCGCAGGCCAGGGTGCCTGCGTGGACAGCCGATAGCGCGGCATCACCAGCGACTCGAAGCGGCCGGCTTGCATCAGCCGTGCGGCGAAGCCCACGTGCGTCTCGGGCGATCCGGTCGCAAAGCCACCTCCGTGCACGTACACCAGCGTGTGCCCGGCGCGCCGATCCGCGCGCTGGTTCAGCACGCTCAGTCCGCGCGTGCGGTCCACCGTGTGCGACAGCGCAGCATCCCGCGGGAGCCGCGCGGTCACCGTCATGGCGCGCTCCACCAGCCCCAGCTGAGCAGGGTGGCTCACCCTGCGCAGCAGCGGGCGCTGCAAGCGCAGAGCGAGACGAATGAGGTGCGCGGCGGAGCTGTTCATCACGGCTCGTTCCCGCGCGCCTCTCAGTCGGGCATCGGCAGCGAGCTCTCGCCCATCAGGTAGGCGTCCACCGCGTTGGCCACGCCGCGGCCCTCGGCGATGCCCCACACGATGAGGCTCTGCCCGCGACGGCAGTCCCCGGCGGCGAAGACACCGTCCACGCTGGTGGCGAACTTGCCGTAGTCGGCCTTGTAGTTGCTGCGCGCGTCCAGCTCGAGGTCGAGCGGCTTCACGGCCGCGTGCTCGGGCCCGATGAAGCCCATCGAGAGGAACACCAGGTCCGCCTCGAAGGTGCGCTCGCTGCCGGGCACTTCGGTCATGCGCCAGCCGCCCTTCGCGTCCTTGGTCCACTCGACCTGCACGGTCTCCATGCCGGCCACGTTGCCCTTGCCGTCATCGATGAAGCGCTTGCTCAGCACCTGGAACTCGCGGGGGTCTTTGCCGAACTTGGCGCTGGCCTCGGCGTGACCGTAGTCCACGCGGAAGATGCGCGGCCACTCGGGCCAGGGGTTGTCGCTCGCGCGCGCGGCCGGCGGCTGCGGCAGGAGCTCGAAGTTCACCACCTGCGTGCAGCCGTGCCGGATGGACGTGCCGATGCAGTCGGTGCCGGTGTCACCGCCGCCCACCACGATGACCTTCTTGCCCTTGGCCGAGATGTACTTCCCGTCCGCGAGCTGGCTGTCGAGCAGGCTCTTGGTGTTGGGCCGCAGGAAGTCCATGGCCAGGTGCACGCCGTTGAGCTCGCGCCCCGGGATGGGCAGGTCACGCGCCTTGGTGGCGCCGGTCGCGAAGATCAGCGCGTCGCTGTTCTCGCGGATGTCCTCGATGGAGAACGCGGGGTCCACGCCCACGTTGGCGTTGCACACGAAGCGCACGCCCTCGGCGCGCAGCTGGTCGAGGCGCCGCTCCACCAGCTCCTTCTCGAGCTTCATGTTCGGGATGCCGTACATCAAGAGTCCGCCCGCGCGGTCGTCGCGCTCGTAGACGGTCACCTCGTGGCCCACGCGCGCCAGCTGCTGCGCGGCCGCGAGGCCGGCCGGGCCGGAGCCGATGATGGCCACCTTCTTGCCGGTGGGCGACGCCGCGGGCTGGGGCTTGATCCAGCCTTCCGCGAAGCCGCGGTCCACGATGGCGCACTCGATGTTCTTGATGGTGACGGCCGGTTCGTTGACGCCGAGGCAGCACGCTCCCTCGCACGGCGCCGGGCACACGCGCCCGGTGAACTCGGGGAAGTTGTTGGTCTTGTGCAGGCGGTCCAGCGCCTCGAGCCAGCGGCCCTGGTAGACCAGGTCGTTCCACTCGGGGATCAGGTTGTCCACGGGGCAGCCCGTGGCCGACTGACAGAAGGGCACGCCGCAGTCCATGCAGCGCGCGCCCTGCTTGGTGAGGTGCGAGACCGGCACGTCCACCTGGAACTCGCGCCAGTGCGTCACGCGCTCGAGCGCGTCTGCGTACCCGATCGCCTCGCGCGGGTACTCCATGAAACCGGTGGGCTTGCCCATCAGGCGACCTCTTTCTGCAGAGCTGCGGCGGCCTCGAGGGCAGCCTGTTCCGCGCGCTCTTGGAGCACGCGCTTGTATTCCAGTGGCATCACGCGCACGAGCTGCTGCTCGGCGGCCTGCCAGTCGTCCAACAGGCGGCGCGCCACCTCGGAGCCGGTCATCTCGAAGTGCTCGGTGATGAGCGCCTGCACACTCTCGCTCGCCTCGGCGTCGCCGAGCTCCGCCAAGGTGGCGAGCTCGATCATCTCCATGTTGCAGCGCGAGGCGAACTGACCGTCGGTGTCCAGCACGTAGCCGACGCCGCCGCTCATGCCGGCCGCGAAGTTGCGTCCGGTCACGCCCAGCACCACCACCGTGCCGCCCGTCATGTACTCGAGGCCGTGGTCACCCAGGCCCTCCACCACCGCGGTGGCACCCGAGTTGCGCACGCAGAAGCGCTCGGCCGCGCGCCCGCGGAAGAAGGCCTTGCCCGAGATGGCGCCGTAGAGGCACACGTTGCCGACGAGGATGTTGTCCTCGGCCACGAAGGTGCTCTGCTCAGGCGGGTAGACCACGATCTTGCCGCCGCTCAGGCCCTTGCCCACGTAGTCGTTGGCGTCGCCCTCGAGCTCGAGCGAGACGCCGCGCGCGAGCCACGCGCCGAAGCTCTGACCGGCCGAGCCGGTGAAGCGCAGCTGGATGGTGTCGTCCGGCAAGAGCGCCTCGCCGTTCTTCTTCGCGATCTCGTGGCTGAGCATGGTGCCCACCGTGCGGTTCACGTTGCGGATGGGCATCTCGGCCCGCACGCGCGTGCCGTTCTGCAGCGCCGGCCGCGCGATCTCGATGAGGCGGTTGTCGAGCGCCTTCTCGAGGCCGTGGTCCTGCTTCATGGTGCAGTAGACGCCCACGTTCGGGCGCAGCTTGCGCGCGGGCTCGAGGATCGCGGTGAGGTCGAGGCCCTGCGCCTTCCAGTGCGAGAGCGCGTCGCTGGTGTCGAGCACGTCGGAGCGACCGACCATCTCGTTCATGTCGCGGAAGCCGAGCTTCGCCATGATCTCGCGCGCCTCCTCGGCCACCATGAACAGGTAGTTCACGACGTGCTCCGGTTGGCCCGCGAACTTCTTGCGCAGCTCGGGGTCCTGCGTGGCGACACCCACCGGGCAGGTGTTGAGGTGGCACTTGCGCATCATGATGCAGCCCAGCGTCACGAGCGGCGCCGTGCTGAAGCCCATCTCTTCGGCGCCCAGCAGCGCGGCGATGACCACGTCGCGGCCCGTCTTGAGCTGGCCGTCGGCCTGCACGATCACGCGGCTGCGCAGGTCGTTCAGCACCAGCGTCTGGTGCGTCTCGGCGAGGCCCAGCTCCCACGGCAGGCCCGCGTGCTTCACGGAGGTGATGGGGCTCGCGCCCGTGCCACCGTCGTGACCGCTCACCAGGATGTGGTCCGCGTGCGCCTTGCTCACGCCGGCCGCGATGGTGCCCACGCCCACCTTGCTCACCAGCTTCACGCTGATGCGCGCGCTCGGGTTGGCGTTCTTGAGGTCGTGGATCAGCTGCGCCAGATCCTCGATGGAGTAGATGTCGTGGTGCGGCGGCGGGCTGATGAGGCCCACGCCGGGCGTGCTGTGACGCACGGCCGCGATCTCGTCGTTGACCTTGCGGCCGGGCAGCTCGCCGCCCTCGCCGGGCTTCGCGCCCTGGGCCATCTTGATCTGCAGCTCGTCGGCGTTGGTCAGGTAGTTGATCGTGACGCCAAAGCGCCCCGACGCGATCTGCTTGATGGCCGAGCGCTTCGGGTTGAGCGAGCCGTCCGGCATGCGCCGATAGCGGCTCGGGTCCTCGCCACCTTCACCCGTGTTGGACTTGCCGCCCAGCTGGTTCATGGCCACGGCCAGCGTGCTGTGCGCCTCCATGGAGATGGAGCCGAAGCTCATGGCGCCCGTCACGAAGCGCTTCACGATCTCGCTCGCGGGCTGCACGTCCTCGATGGGGATGCCGGTGGTCTCCTTGAACTTGAAGAGGCCACGCAGCGTGCAGCGCGTCTCCGAGTCGTCGTTCGCGTGCTTGCTGAACTCCCAGTAGGCGTCGCGGTCGTTGCCGCGCGCGGCCTTCTGCAGCGTGGCGATGGCCTTCGGGTCCCACATGTGGCGCTCGCCGGTGGCGCGCCAGTGGAACTGACCGTCGTTCGGCAGCACGGGCAGCTTGGCGGCCTCGGGCAGGGTGGGGTAGCCCACCTCGTGACGGCGCACCTGCTCTTCGGCGAGCACGTCGAAGCCCACGCCCTCGATGCGGCTCGCGGTCCCCGCGAAGCACAGGTCGATGACGGCGTGGTTGATGCCCACGGCCTCGAAGATCTGCGCGCCCTTGTAGGACTGCAGCGTGCTGATGCCCATCTTCGCGAAGACCTTGAGCATCGCCTTGCCCGCGGCCTTGCGATAGATTTCGACGGCCTTCTCGGGCACGTAGTCGCTCTTGAGGATGCCCTCCTGATGAAGGAACGCGAGCGCCTCGAACGCGAGGTAGGGGTTGATGGCGTCGGCGCCGTAGCCCACCAGCGTGCAGAAGTGATGCACCTCGCGCGCCTCGCCCGTCTCGAGCACGAGGCCCACGCGGGTGCGCTTGGCCTTGCGGAGCAGGTGATGGTGCACCGAGCCACACGCCAGGAGCGCGCTCACCGGCACCCGCGTCTTCGACGTGCGCCGATCGCTCAGCACGATGAGCTCGTAGCCCTCGTCCACCGCCGCCTCGGCCTCGGCCTGCAGGCGACGGATGGTCTCGCTCAGCCCGGCCGCGCCGCGGCTGCGGGGCCACGTGATGTCGAGCGTCTTGGTTTCCCAGCGCCCCTCCTTGCCGTCCAGCGACTTCAGGCGCAGCAGCTGGTCGTTGTTGAGGATGGGGTTCTCGATGCGCAGGCGGTGCGCGTGCTTTGCCGTGGTCTCGAGCAGGTTGCGCTCGGGCCCGATGAAGCACTCGAGCGCCATCACGACCTCTTCGCGGATCGAGTCGATCGGCGGGTTGGTCACCTGCGCGAAGAGCTGCTTGAAGTAGTCGTAGAGCATGCGCGGCTTGTCGCTCAAGCACGCGAGCGCGCTGTCGTTGCCCATGGACCCGACGGGATCGCGCTTCTCCTCCACCATCGGCTTCAGCATGAACTGGAGCGTCTCGGTGGTGTATCCGAAGGCCTGCATGCGCGCGAGCACGCTGTCCTTGGCGTAGCTGTGCTCGGCTACGTCCTCGGCATCCGGCGCCGGCAGCGAGTCCAGCGTGATGACGTGCTCCTTCAGCCACTCGCCGTAGGGGCGCGCGGACGCGACCTGCTGCTTGATCTCCTCGTCGGGGATCATGCGGCCCTGCTCGAAGTCGATCAGGAACATGCGGCCGGGCTGCAAGCGGCCCTTCATCTTCACGTTCGCCGGGTCCACGTCGATGACGCCGACCTCGGAGGCCATGATGCACTTGTCGTCGTGCGTGATGTAGAAGCGGCTCGGGCGCAGGCCGTTGCGGTCCAGCGTGGCGCCGATGACCTTGCCGTCCGTGAAGGCGATGGACGCGGGGCCGTCCCACGGCTCCATGATCGTGGAGTGGTACTCGTAGAAGTCCCGCTTCTCCTTCGTCATGGACGTGTGCATCTGCCACGCCTCGGGCACCATCATCATCACGCACTCGGGCAGCGAGCGGCCGCCCATGTAGAGAAACTCGAGCACGTTGTCGAAGTTGCCCGTGTCGCTCGTGTCGGGCTCGGCCACCGGGAACACCTTGGTGATGTCGGCGCCGAACGCGTCGCTCTGCACCACGCCCTCGCGGCTGCTCATGTTGTTCACGTTGCCGCGCAGCGTGTTGATCTCGCCGTTGTGGCTCATCATGCGCATGGGCTGCGCGCGGTCCCAGGACGGGAACGTGTTGGTGGAGAAGCGCGAGTGCGCCATCGCCAGGTGCGACTTGTACTCCCAGTCCGCGAGGTCCGGGTAGAAGGGCACCACCTGCGAAGGCGTGAGCATGCCCTTGTAGATCATCAGGCGCGTGGACAGCGAGCAGACGTAGAACAGCCCAGCCTGCGTGAGCTTGGCGTCCTTGCGGAGCGCGTTGCCCACCGACTTGCGGATGATGAACAGCTGACGGTTGAAGTCGTCCTCGCTGATGCCCTCGGCGCGGCCGATGAAGAGCTGCTCGATGTGCGGCAGCGACGCGACCGCGGTGGGCCCGATGTCGGCGCCTTTCGGGTCCACCGGCACCTCACGCCACCCGAGGAAGCGCTGGCCCTGGTGCTCCACCTGGCGCTCCACGTAGCGCTTGGCGTGCCGACGCTCGGCCGGGTCGGTCGGCAGGAACACGTTGCCCGCCGCGAACTCGCCGTCGGGCGGGAGCGTGAGGCCAGCGTCGCGCAGGGCCACCTTGCGCAGGAACTCGATGGGCAGCGCAGTCAGCAGCCCAGCGCCGTCACCCGTGTTCGTCTCGCAGCCGCAGGCGCCACGATGGTCCATCGCGCGGAGCAGCTGATCGGCGTCGAGCACGATCTGATGAGAGCGACGACCCTGGATGTCGGCGACGAAGCCGACGCCACAGGAGTCCTGCTCATACTGGGGGTCGTAGAGACCCTGCTTTTTGGGTGCGCCGTAGGGCATTGCGGTTTCCTGGGTTCAAGACGCCGAGCGGCGTCGGCGTTTGCGAGGGGTGTCGTCCTGCGGGGCGACCTGGTCGTCGTCGTCGAACGACACCTGGACGCGCTCGGTGTGGCTGGAGAGCACCACCATCGTGTGGGTGCCCTCCACGCCTTCCAGCGAGCGCACGCGGCTGATCAGCCGCTCGAGGCCATTGGTGTTCTTCACCTTCACCTTGAGAAGGAGGGTGCTGCCCCCCGTCACGTGGTGGCACTCCATGATCTGCGGCATGGCCTCCACCCAGTTCTCGATGTCCGAGAGCCGAGCGGGATCATAGACGCTCACCCCGATGAAGGCGGCGATGTCGAGGCCCATGGCGCGGGCGTCCACACAGGCGTGGTAACCTGTGATGATTCCAGCGTTTTCCAGCTTCCGGACGCGCTCCATGACCGCCGGGGCGGTGAGGCCCACCTGCTCCCCCACCGACTTCAGTGAGATCTTGGCATCCGCCTGCAACGCCGCGACCACCTGACGATCGATCGCATCGAGCGGGTAGGGGTCTTCGCCGTATTTTGTTCGGTCGTAGGCCACGGTGGCCTAACGCATAGTGGGTCTGCCGCGGCGTGTCAATTGGATCGGGGCCGCTTTCTGGGGGCCGCCGTCGAAGTTACACACTCGATATTTCAGCCGTCTGGGAAAACCCTTAAGAGTATTGACCTATGACAGGGCGTGTCGCATAGTGAGGTTCGGCGCTGGAGACGGCGCCAACGGGCCCTGGGTAAAATGCAGTCCCTCCCCTCCTTGCACGCCTGGGGCCCGACCTAAACTCCGCCACGCTGGACGTGGTTCACCAAACGAGAAGCGCCGCGGCCCATCACGAGCCGCGGCGTTCTTCGTTTCGACCTGCGAGGGTCGACGCTCAGCGCCGCGTCAACGGGGGGCCGGCTGGCTCTGCGACGCGGGTGCCCCGTCGGGCTGGCCATGGCGACCACCCGTACGAGCACCGAGGCGGCCCTGTCCGCGGCCCCCATGATGACCGCGGTGGTTGGCCCGGTCGGCCTCCAGGCGGGCCATCTGGTCGGCCGTCAGGATCTGACGTAGCTCCGCTTCCACCTGGTTGCGCTCGGCCTGGTGCGCGGCGCGCCGAGCTTCGGGTGTCACGCTGGGGTTGGCCTGCCGAGCCGCGTGCCGCCGGGTCGCGGCCTGCTCGAATACACGCTGCACACGGGCGGCTTGGTCGTCGTTGAGGCCGAGGCTCTCCCGCAGGCGAGCGACGCGCCGAGTGGTGTGCTCGGTGCGCGCCTGCGCCCGCAGCGTCTCGGCCTGCTGCCGCTGCGCCGGGGTCAGCACCGCGTCGATGCGGCGCCGGCTCTCTTCGTGGAGGGCGTGCATCTGCGCGCGGTTGGCGTCGCGGTCGCCGCTCGCGCGGAGCTGCTCGGCGCGGGCGCGGGTCTCCTCACGGATGGTGCGCACTTGCGCCTGCTGCGCATCGGTCAGGTTCAGCTGGCGCATGACGTGCTGGCCGTGGCCACCGTGCCCGCGGTGACCGCCGTGGTGTCCGCCTCCGCGGCGGCCCTGGCCTTCACCGCGCACGGAGCCGTCGGCGCGCTGACCGGCGCCGCCGCCGTCGGGGTTCTGGCGCGGCGGCTGAGCCGAGAGGCCCGCCGGGACGGCCAGGGCCAGCAGCAGCGAGGCACCGGTTAGCTTGCGGAAGAGTCGAGTCGTACGGGTCATCATCAATCCTGTTCGTTGGGGGTCTGTGCACGAAGACGCACGACTCCTTGCGAGGACCTTAACGCCCCGAGACTTTCTTGCTCGAGGGGCTCGGGTCGCGGCGGACGCCCGGGCTTGCTATCTCCTCGACATGCCTTCGCCCTCCACGCCCTCGATGGATAGCGGGCGCGACGTGGCCTTTCTGTGGCTGCTCCGCACGCGCTGGGCCGCCACCGCCGCGTTCGCCGTCGCGGTCGTGGTGGCGCAGGAGGTGCTGCAGCTGCGCCTCGAGCTGATGCCGCTCTTCGTGCTGTGGTCGCTCGCGCTGGCCACGAACGCGGCGGCAGGGTGGGTCCCGAAGGCCAAGCAGAGCGTCGCGGGCGCCTGGCTGCTCGGCTTCGATGTCGTCGTGTTGACGCTGATGCTGGGCATCGCTGGCGGGCCCAGCAACCCGTTCAGTGCGCTGTACTTGGTCTACGTCACGCTCGCGGCCATGACGCTGAGCGGGCGTGTCACGGCCGCGCTGACCGCGCTCTCGATCCTGGCCTATGGGGTGCTCTTCGTGGTGCCTCCCGACCCGCTCGATCCGCACGCTGGACACGCCGACCACTCGGGGCACACCAGCGGAAGCGCCGCCTACGACGCGCACCTCTACGGGATGTTCCTCGCCCTGGCGGTGACGGCAGCGTTGATCGCGGGCTTCGTCACGCGCCTTGCGAGCGCGCTCCGGGGTCGCGAGGAGGAGCTCCGCCTCGCGCGTGCGGAGGTGTCCCGCGCCGAGCGGCTCACGGCGCTCACCACGCTCTCGGCAGGCGCGGCGCACGAGCTGGGCACGCCGCTCGGCACCATCGCGTTGGTGGCGAAGGAGATCGAGAAGCGCGCCGGCACGGACAGCCAGCTCGGGTCCATCCGCGAAGACGCGGCGCTGGTGCGTGCCGAGGTGGACCGCTGCCGCGCCATCCTCGACCGCATGGCGGGGCGCACCGGGGAGCCGGTCGGTGAAGCGCGCGAGAGCATGACCATCGCGGCCCTGTTGGACGCCGCGCGGGAGCGGCTGCACGCCGCCGACGCCGAGCGCGTGACGCTCGCGAGCGGTGGCGACCAGCTGGTGCGTGTGCCGCCGCGGGCGCTCACCCAGGTGCTCGAGAACCTGGTGCGCAACGGCCTCGATGCGGCGGCGGAGAGCCGTGTGACCGTGGCTGCCGAGCGCGCCGGGGACGGAACGGTGCGGGTCAAGGTGGCGGACGACGGTCCCGGCATGAGTGATGACGCGCTCGCGCGTGCCGGCGAGCCGTTCTTCACCACGAAGGACGTGGGGCACGGCATGGGTCTCGGCCTGTACCTGTCGCGGGCCGTCGTGGAGCAGCTGGGGGGGACGTTCGCGCTGCGCTCGACCGCAGGAGCGGGGACCGAGGTAAGCTTCGTCATCCCCGTGAGCTGACGCGCCCGTGCCTCGCGTGGGGTGATGCTGCGACAATCTGACGCGTTGCTCGCCGGCTGGGCGAGGGTATGTGCCGATGACCGAGTTCCCGATGGAGTTCCCCGCATGAGCACCGACGAGCCCGTCGTCGCACGGACGCTGCTGGTGGTGGATGACGACGACGTCTTCCGCTCTCGCCTCGCTCGCGCGTTCGTGGAGCGCGGCTACGACGTGCGACAGGCTCGCGACGGTGAGCAGGCGCGGGTGCTCGCCGAGCAGGAGACCCCCGAGTTCGCGGTGGTGGACCTGCGCATGCCCGGCAGCAGCGGGCTCGAGGTGGTGGCTTGCCTGCACGCGCTCGACCCGACCACGCGGGTGGTGGTGCTCACCGGCTACGGCAGTATCGCGACGGCCGTGGAGGCCGTGAAGCTGGGCGCCACGCACTACCTGACCAAGCCTGCCGACGCCGACGACGTGGAGCTGGCCTTCTCACGGCGGCCGGACGAGGGCGACGCCTCGCTGCCCATCCGGGAAGACGACGCGCCGAGCCTCGCGCGCGTGGAGTGGGAGCACATCCAGCGGGTGCTCACCGACGCCGGAGGGAACATCACGGTCGCGGCGAAGCGCCTCGGGCTCCACCGCCGGTCGCTTCAACGCAAGCTGTCCAAGTACCCAGTCTCCCGATGAAAAAAGGCGCCGCCTCTCACGAGGGGCGCCCTTTCTGCGGAGCAATCCGAGTGGGCGCCTCAGGCGTCCTTCTTGCGCTTCGGCTTGTCGGTGGAGACCGAGCGGATGGCCGTGGGTGTCAGCGTGGCGCTGATGAAGGCCGAGACGTCGATCAGATCACGCGGCTTGAGTCCGGCGGCGATCAGGCGCTCCTGGCAGCGGGCCGCGGCGCGCATGAACTGCTCGTACGTTGCGCCGTTCGGGCTGCTGTCGTAGGCCAGCTCCTGCTCGAGCACCAGCGCCTGCTTCTTGAAGTACGTGGGCTTCACGAACACGTGCTCGTTGGGCAGCGCGGCGGCCGCCAGCCAGGTGGCGGCGGGCCAGGAGGCGCCGCCGTCGATGCGCATGGCCAGCACGTACTCGTCGAAGCGGCGGGCCAGCGGGCCTTCGCCGTAGAGCAGCTCGTACAGGGCGCGGGCGAAGTTCTCGTGGGCGCTCTCCGGCATGGTGCGGAAGCGCGTGATCTCGGCGCGCTGCGTGGTGCCCGCGGTGCCCTCGAGGCACGCGGCGGCGCTGTCGAGCACGGCCGTGTAGTTGCCCTCTTCCATCAGCTCGCTGAGCGTGTCCTGGCTGAGGACGTCCTTGGCGCGCGTGATGGCCGCGTCCTTGAGGCGGTCGTCACCCACGCCGCGCTCGGCGACGAGGTAGTCGGGGTCCTGGAACCCGCCGGGGTACTGCGCCTTGAAGATGGCGACCTGCTGCGGGAACTCGATCTCGGGGCGCTTGAGGGCGGCCTTGGTCTTGGTGGACGTCGACGGACGGTTGCGACGCGCGGCGCGGTCGATGCGATGGGCCTCGTCCGGGGCGCACTGCAGCACGCTCATCTTCTCGTAGAACTCTTGATGGATGGCGCGCTCGGTGCCGTCCTCGAAGAGGAAGATGCGGCGGTCGCTCAGCTCCTCGAGGAGCACGGCGCGGCCCCACTGCTGGCGCTTGCCGTGTTGGAAGATGCGCGGAGGGATGGCGGGCGTCGGTTCGGTCATTGCGTCGTAATGGGCCGTAGTGAGAAAACCTACAGCCGGCGCGGGATGTACCACGTAGAGGGGGCCGGCGCACGCCGACAGACCCCCAATCGTGCGGAGAAGCGCCTCACTCGGGAGCGAAGACCTCGCGACCCGTCGCGCCCGCGAGCACATCGGCCAGCTCGAAGCGGGCCGGGAGCACGTCGTTGGCGAGCCACAGCTGCGCTTGGTCGTCGAAGTGCTCCGAGTCCGCGATCGCGGACTGACCCCCCGGCACGATGTTCACGCCCGTCACGTTGCCCGGCTGCATGTGGAACACCATGCGCATGACCGGGCCGTTGCCGAACGTATAGGGAGCGCCGGTGACGAGCGGCGGGTGTGCAGCGTCCACCGCGAAGAGGTCGCTGTGACGCGGGAACCAGGGCGCCGAGGCGCGCGGATCGCCGTCGTCGAGTCCCGGGAAAAGCGGGAGCCGCGTGGTGTTGATGTCGCGTCCCAGCAGCGCCACCTCGGGGATGTCGCCGGCGAACTGCGTGACCAGCGACTGGAAGCGCACCTGATGGCGTAGGCCCCAGAGCCACTGGGTCATGTCGGTGGTGTCGAAGCCGCCCACGCCGGGAACCTCGGGATCGGGCGCGGCCCCCAGGCGGCTCAGCGCGGACGCGAGCGCGGTCAGGAGGATCTCGTCGCTGCGCTCCACCACGGCGCCCGTGGTGGTGTCGTCGAAGAAGACGGACTCCTGCGTGGTGGTGTCCCACGACGCGAGGTTGTCGGGGTTGCCCGCGCCGCGGCCCTCGAGGAGCCAGACCAGCGCCTTCACGCGCAGCCCCGAGTCGTCCTCGAACACGTAGGCCACGTCCTCGTCGCCGAAGATGGCGTCGTGCATGGCGCGCAGCCACTCGTTCCAGATCATGGTGGCCACCGCCGCCTCGCGCTGCTCTTGGGTGGGTGACTCGTAGAAGGTCTCGACGCCGCTCTCGGCCTGTGCCCCGCGCGTGAGCCACGTGTCGAGCCGCGTGGCCACTTCGTCGAAGGCCGCCTCATTGGCCAGGTAGAGATCCAGCAGGCGCTGCTCCTCCGGCGTGGGCGCGGGGTCGCCGGTGTCCAGCGCCTGGGCCCGCTCGAGTGCGGCGAGGGCGATGGGCCCCAGGTGACGGCCAGTGGGCGAGTGGTGGTCGGCCTGCAGCGCACGCATCGCCTCGAGGCTGCCCGTGCTGCTCGCCGCGAGCTCACTGAGGCGCGTGGTGATGGTGGTCGCGCGGTAGCCCACGTCGAAGTCGTAGCCCAGGTACCAGGCGTCGTTGGTGAGGTCGTCGTCGGTGGTCATGCCGGCGATGTCGTTGTTGGCGTTGGCGATGAAGCCCGCGTCGGGGGAGATGGCCATGGGCCACTCGTCGAACGGCACCAGGCAGTGCTCGGCGTCCTCCTCGTCCGGCAGGCCCTCTTCGTTGAGAGGGATGGTGAAGGCACCGAAGCGCGTGCCGTCCAGCAGCGAGCGCGGGTCGCCGCCCGTGGCCCAGGTGCGGTCGGGGTTGCGCAGGCCATCACGGCACGGCAGCGCGTTGTAGCTGCCGTACCAGACGTCTCCGTGGATGTCGGCCGCGCCCACGTTCTGACCGAAGCCCACGAAGCGCCGGCTGGCTTCGCGCATCTCGGCCACGTTCTCGGCGCGTCCGAGGCCATCGGCGGCCTGCACGGTGTTGGCGATGTCGAAGCCCGTGTAGTCGAACGTGATGGCGGTGATCACGCCGTCCATGTCCGTGTCCTCGGGGATGATGTAGCTGCCCTGCACGTTGACCAGGGTCTCGCCGGGGCCGGGCTCCGTGTCGGCCTCCACGACGCGGCCCTCGAGCTCGGCGAACAAGCGGCCGTCGAAGGTGGTGTAGCGCGTCCAGGTCTCCGTGCGCGCCACCGAGCCGAAGGCCGGGACCCCCGCGATCTCGTAGACCTCGTCGATGCCCACGAGCGGGCGCCACTCGCCCTCGAACCGGCTGGCGCTGGGCGCGCCGTTGGCGTCGAGCTGAATCTCCTCGCGGTACCAGTCGGTGAGGTCGCCGTAGAGGTACGTGATGCTGTAAGCCACGTTGCCGTTGGTGCCGACGCCCATGTACGGAACGCCCGCGAAGTAGAGGCCCAGCTGGCGCAGCGCGTCACGGCCACCGCCGAACACCGAGGTGTCGAGGCCCGTGTGGTAGAGCAGGCTCGGCACGGTCAGCGGGAGGTGACCATCGCCGGACAGGAGCGCCACGCCATCGGCGGTGCTCGACGCCGTCATGGCCCAGAAGTTCGAGCCGTAGTCCTGGTCGCGGCCGCCGTGCACCAGGTCTTCCCAGCGCGAGGCGCGCGCCAACGCACGGTCGAGCAGCGTCTGCGTGATGTCCACGTTCTGCCGTGGCGCGACCGAGCGCGGGCCCGGCAGGCCTGCGGCGTTGGCCATCGCGCCCGTGCTGAGCCCGAAGCCCGACGTGGTGGTGGTGTTGCGCAGCGGGCGCACCGGCGTCCAGATGTCCTGCACGATGCCGGCCTGCCGCAGCTCTTCGTTGGGCAGGCCCGAGCCCGTGAAGGCTTCTTCCAAGCGCGCTTCCACGTTGGCGCGCGTCAGGTCCAGGCTGTCGTAGCCCTGCTGGAAGGTGACGGCCGCGAGCCAGCCGATCAGATCACGGCCCGTGACGTGGCGCATGACCGGCTCGCTGCGCGGGATGACCAAGCGCAGCAGCGTCAGCTCGGTGGGCGGCTCGGCGGTCTGCGCGGCCACGGCGTCGATGTACGCATTGACGCCTTCGGCGTAGGCATCGAACGTGTCCAGCTGCTCGGGCGTGAGCTGGTCGAGGATGCGCTGCGCCACCACGGCGAGACCCTGTCCGCGCGACTGTTGGTCGCCGGAGAGCGCCACGTCGCCGACCAGTGACGACAGCTCGCCCCAGCCCAGGCGCCGCCCGGCTTCGATGGAGAAGTAGCGATCGGAGGCGGCGATGTAGCCCTGCACCACGCGCAGGTCGCGCTCGTTCTGCGCGTAGATGTGCGGGATGTTCGCCTCGGTGCGCAGCACGTGGACCTCGCGGCGCAGCGTGGGGAGCACCGTGCGAGAGGTCTCGGGCACGGCCAGCACGGCGGCCTGGTCTTCGGTCTGGCCTCCTCCCTTGCAGCCTGGGGCGAGCACGGCGCCCACGAAAAGAAGGAGGAAGAGAAAGCGTGAGGCGACCCGCTGGGGGGAGCGGAGGAAGGCAGCGAACATCCCAACAGGATCGGCGATGTGTCGCAAAATGGCAATGGGTGCCATATTCTGTGCCGTGCTTCGTTTGCTGATCCTCGGGCTCGACTGCGTGCCCCCTGCGCTGCTCTTCGACCGCTGCCGTGGGGTGATGCCCAACGTGTCGGCGCTCATCGCTCGGGGGGTGCACGGGCCGCTGCGCTCGAGCGAGCCGCCCATCACCGTGCCGGCCTGGGCCTGCATGACCTCGGGGCGCGACGCCGGTGAGCTGGGGCTCTACGGATTCCGCAATCGGGTGCGCGGCGAGTACGGCCTGCGCACCGCCGACAGCCGCGACGTGCGGGTGAAGCGCGTGTGGGACTACCTCGGCGACGCGGGCCATCGGGTGGCGCCGCTGTTCGTGCCGCTGACCTATCCGCCGACGCCCGTGCGGGGCGTGATGGCCTCGTGCTTCCTCACCCCCGAGGGTGCCCCCTTCACGTTTCCGGCGGGGCTCGGCGCTCAGCTCGAAGCACGTCACGGCGCCTATCACGCCGACGTGAGGGACTTCCGCACCGACGACCTCGGCCGCATCTGGGACGAGCTGCACGCGATGGCGGTGCAGCACGTGGCCATGGCGCGCGACGTGCTCGCCCGGCAGTCGCCCGAGTTCATGATGATGGTGGAGATGGGCCCGGACCGCTTCCACCACGCCTTCTTCGCGCAGTTCGACGCGCGTCACCCGCTGCATCAGCCGGGTGGTCCATATGCCGACGCCCCCGAGCGCTACTACGCCTTCTTGGACGCGGAGCTGGGCAAGCTGCTGGCGGACGTGCCACCCGACTGCACCGTGATGATCGTCAGCGACCACGGCGCGAAGTCCATGCAGGGTGGCTTCTGCATCAACGACTGGCTGCGTGACGCGGGCTTCTTGAAGCACGGCGCGGTCAGCGCGCCCACGGCGCTGCGCGAGGCCGGCGTGGACTGGCCCCGGACGCGGGCCTGGGCCGAGGGCGGCTACTACGCGCGCGTGTTCTTGAACGTGGTGGGCCGCGAGCCCGAGGGCACCGTCCCGGAGGCCGACTACGAGCGCACCCGCGACGCGCTGATCGAGGCGCTGGGCCATGTGAAGCGACCGGACGGAAGCCCGTTCCCGGTGCGCGCGGTGAAGCCGAACGAGAGCTATCGCGCGACGCGCGGCGAGGCCCCGGACCTGATGCTCTACCTCGATGATCTCGACCACCGCGCGCTCGGCACCGTCGGCCACCCGAGCCTCTTCCGGCAGAGCAACGACGGCGGCCCCGATGGCTGCAACCACGACTGGGAGGGCGTGTTCGTGGCGGCCGGGCCGGGCATCCCGGAGGGGCAGCGCATCGAGGGGGCCAGCCTGTTCGACGTCACGCCCACCGCCCTCGGGCGGTTTGGCGTTCGTGTGGACGGGCTCGCGGGTCGCGACCTCTTCGCCGCGCGCTGACCCCGCACACCCCGGCGCTACCAGCTGATGCGGAACACCCAGCGCGTGTGCTCGAGGCCGTCCGCCACGCGAGACACCGTCTCCACACGACCGCCGAGGACGCCGTGCGACTTCAGCGTGCCGAGCACGATGCCTCGGAACGTGTCCGCGTAGAAGGGGCTCGGCTCCACGCGGCACTCCCAGAGCATGGCGTGCTCGCCCGCCATCCGGACCGAGTGCTGGTTGTCCTGCACGCTCATCGTGTAGGCGTCGACGAGCCGCTCCAGCACCTTGCGTGGATCCTTGCCCATCATGGCGCTCAGCGTGCGTCCCACCATGCTGTCGCGGAACACGGGGTAGAACGTCTCCGCGATGCGCTCCATGGACTGCTCGAGCGGCAGGCTCGGATACAGCACCGGCGCCGCCATGAAGTACAGCTTGTAGAAGTCGCGGTGGGGCAGCAGTGCGAAGGGGATCACGCGGCCCTTCACGCCAGCGTGCGCCATCAGCTGATCCGCGAGCGGGCCTTCTTGCTTGCGCTTGATGACGTTCACCAGTCCGTCGAAGAACATCCCGCGCACCTGACACTCGCTCGGGAAGTGCAAGAGCGTGCTCACGATGCCGCGCTGATCGGCGACGCTCAGCGGCAGCTCTGCTGCAAACGCTTCGACCTCGTTCTTGTCGATGGCGCGCAGACCCCAGTCGAGGCCCTCGCGCGGCGTGGAGTCGAGTCGGAGGGGAGGTGGCGTCACGGTGAACTCCGTCGAATCAAGGGAAGAGGTCGGGGGCTGCGACCGGCGGGAGCCCGAGGCGCCAGCGGATCTTGTCCAGCAGCTGCAGGGGCTCGAACACGAGCGGCTCCTCCAAGGGATAGAGCTTGCAGGGCGTCTCGCTGCTGTGGTCGGCCTCGAGGATCGCGTTGACCGCGCGGCGCGCCGCTTCGTTGGCGCCCTCCATCGTGGCGAGGTCCGTGTACGTGCGGACGAAGTCGGACGCCAGGAACAAGTTCGAGATACCGGTGTGTGCCTCGGGTCGATTGGCCCAGGAGCCCACCGTGTTCACGAGCAGCGGCTGGCGGTTCTCGGGCCGACCCGTGGGCCCACCCGTCACGATGCTGTCGTCCAGGTACCAGTGCGCCAGGTTCGAGTCCATCAAGTCCACGCCGGGATCGTCGTTCAGTGAGAGGCGCAGCTGCTCCCAGACCTCGTCCTTGATCTTGGTGCGGTCGTCGATGGTGTCGGCCGGCTGGTGCAGCAGGAAGCCGGGCGAGGTCCAGTCGCTGATGTCCACCGAGAGGATGCCGCGCACCGTTCCGTCGCCCACGCCCGAGAGGCGCATCTTCCAGAACTGCTGCTGCGAGATGCTGGTGAGCGCCCAGGGCGAGTCGGCGTAGATGGTGTGGCCGTGCGCGAGCGGCATGTCGTCGCGTAGGAAGAACTGGATGCCGCTCATCCACGCGGTCTCGAGCTGCAGCAGCCGACCGAGCTCGGGCGCCGCGGCCACCATGTCCGGGGTCACGTAGTGCACGAAGCGATCGACCGGGATGGCCGAGACGTAGTGGTCGGCGGTCACGCTCTCCACGGTGCCGTCGGGCCGGCGCACGTCCACGCTCGTGATGCGGCCGGCGGCCAGGTGGATGGCCTCGAGGGGACGCTCGAGCTCGTAGGTCGCCCCTAGCTGCTGGATGTGCTGCACCCACGGGTCGATGAAGACGTCGTTGGTAGGACCGTTCAGCAGGCGGTCGAGCGTGTCGCCCGGCTTCAGCAGGTCTTGCAGCAGCTGCAGCAGGATGTAGCCCACCGTGCGCGTGCTGCCGACCTCGGCGCGCATCGCCACCAGCGAGCGCGTTAGCCCGCGCGCCAGATAGAGGCGGTACTCGGGGCTCATCTCGTCCGCCTTGATGAAGTCCCACCACGTCATCTGCTCCCACTGTCCGAAGCGACGCTCGTCGCACGAGCTGAGCAGCGCCACGAGACGCGTGGCGAAGAAGACGGCCTCGAGCTCGGGGATGCCGAAGTTGGCGGTCGCCAGCGCGACGATCGCGTCCTTGAATTCGGTGAGGCTGCGGGGGAAGCGCGCCACCAACACCGGGTCGCTCTGGCCGATGCGCGCCACCTGGAATTGCGTGGCCTGCGCCAGGTTGTCGTAGACGCCGTCAACGTTCCCCGGATAGGGGATGCGCTTCATCGTGTCGGTGATGTGCTTGTAGAAGCCGGGGAAGAATCGGAACCCGTGCTCACCGGGCAGATCGGGCCGGCCATCCGTGCCGGTGCCGGGGATCCGCACGCTGCGCGCCTTGCCACCGGGAACGTCCATCGCCTCGAAAACACGTACGGAATAGCCGCGTTGCGCGAGCTCATGGGCCGCGGAGAGCCCGCCGATCCCTCCTCCCAGAACAACCACCGTTTTCGCCATGCGCGGAGGGTAGGCGAACGGCAGCGAGACCAGAAGTTCCTAGGCCGGTGTCGGTGAGAACCCCTAACGGGGTTTTCCGCGTCCGAGGAATTCCAGGCAGTGCGCGATGGTCTGCGGGTCGTTCATGATGAACGTGTGCGGGCTTTCCACGAGGGCGAATAGTTCCGCTCCGGGTAGCGCAGCCTCACTCACGCCGACCACGCCGTCGTCGTCCCCGTCGATGAGCGGGTTCACCCCGCGACCCCCCCGCAACGACCCGGCGACGATGCCGAACGGGATGGTGGGCAGGGGGGCCACTTGGCCGAGCTCACCGCGGTGCGCGCGGGCCATGCGCTCCCCCGCGGGGCCGAGCACCGCGCGAAACGGCAGGCTGTCGAGGCGCGCCGCGACGCGGGCTCCCTGGCTCGGCGGCGCGATCATGAAGAGCCTGCGCGGGTGCAGGTGCGCGATGTCGCTCGCGTGGGCCGACAGCAGCTGACGCGCGACGATGCCCCCGAGGCTGTGGGTCACGAAGCTGGTGGCGTGGCGCGCTGGCAAGGCGGCCAGCACGTCGGCCACGTGGGCGGCGTGCACGTGGACCTCGTTGCGGGTGCTGGCGTAGTCGAGCGCCAGCGTGGCGTAGCCCTCTCGGTGCAGGCGGCGGCGCAGCGTGGAGAGCGAGCGCGAGGTGCGACCGAGCCCGTGCAGCAGCACCACCAGCTCGCGCTCCGACTCCTGCGCCAAGCGGAGCCACAGCGCTTCGAACGCGGCCACGCACGCTTCGCGAGTTCCGCGCAGCAGCAGCCGATTGCGCGGCGAGAGCAGCCGGTGCCGGCGCGGCGCGAGGGCGAAGGACTGCACGCGGTAGCCGCGCCACGCTCGGACGTCGGTCCAGAGCTGCGCGCCTCCCAGCGTGCGAGGGCGGATCATCCGCCGAGCGTGCCGCGCAGCAGCCGCTGGATCTGGTCGTCGGTGGCGTAGCTCTCTTCCACCTGCTCCGACTCCACGAGCGCCCGCGTGAGGGACGAGATCATGTGCTTCGGGCTGCGCGAGTCCGACGCCGCGCGCACCATCTCGCGCACCAGCATCTGCTTGCGGTCGGCGATGATCTCGATGACCTCGTCGGCCTCCATGCGGTCCAGCAGCACGTCGAGCGCGGCCATCAGCTTCTGGTTGAAGGGCGTCATCTCGACGTCCTCGGGCTCGTCCTCGCCGAGGTCCGCGCCGCCAGCGCCGCCGCCACCGCCCAGCAGCGCGCGCAGCGCACCGCCGAGACCCCCGAGGTCGTCGTCGTCCTTGCTTGCCTTGCCCGCCTTGCCGGGCTTGCTGGCGCCGCCGGGCTTGCTGGCGCTGCCGGGCTTGCTGGCGCTGCCGGGCTTGGCGCTGCTCTTCGTCGCGCTGGCCTTGCCGGGCGCCTTGGGCTGGGCTGCGCCGCTCGGCTTGCCCGGCTTCGCGCTCACGTTGCTCGTGCCCAGCTCACGCTCGAGGGCGGCGAACTCTTCGTCGCCCTCGAGGTCCAGATCATCGAGGTCACCGAGGTCCCCCAAGTCACCGAGGTCCCCCAAGTCACCGAGCCCAGCCAAGTCAGCGAGGTCGTCCGCCGGAACCGCGGCCTTGGCGGGCGGCATCTCGACCACCGCCGGTCCGCGACCCTTGCCAGCACGGCGGATGGGCATGATGTCGGCGCTCGGGCTCGGTGTGCCACGCAAGCTGCGCTGCGCGGCCTTGAAGCGGGACTGCCACGCGGTGGCGAGCTCTCGCACCAGCTCGTCGTCGCTGGTGAGGGCGGTGGCGATGGCGCCGGGCACGCGGCCAGCCTGCAGCGCGGTGTCGAGCTCGCGCAGCTGATCGAGCAGCGCCTGATGCACGGCGGCGAGGCCCTCGGCATCGAAGCCCTCGGGCAGCTCCACGCGACGCGTGCGGATGAACTTCTCGGTCACCCACGTGACGGGGGCGCGCGCCAGGGCCGGGTGCGGCTCGCTGGGCGGAGGCTCCTGACGACCGTCGAGCACGGGCCAATCGCCGCGGCTGAGGGCGTCCCACGCTTCGGCGAAGCCCGAGTCGAGCAGGCTCTCGAAGACGTTCCAGCCCGAGCGGTCGTCCTCTTCCCAGCTGTCGTCCAGCAGCTTCGCGTGCTTCTTGATGGCCGCCGTCAGCGTGGCCTGCTTGGCGCCGGCCGACGCCTTCACGCGCGCGGCCATGAAGTGCAGCGCGTTGGGGATGCCGTCGAACTCGAGGTCGCCGCGCAGGCCGTCTTCGGCCGTGTAGACGCGATGGTTGCCGTCGGGGTCGGCCAGCGTGTCCACCAGGAAGAGCGTCTCCTCCATGGCGGGGCAGGTGAACGCCTCGAGCTCGGCCACCTGGATGGCCCACTGCATGCGCCACGGCGCGGACGGATCGCCGCTGGCCAGGCCCGGATACGGCGCGTCCGAGAGGTCCAGCAGGGCGAAGCCGTGCGGGTGGCTCGCCCCCAGCTGCAACGCCTCCACCAAGACGTCGACGGGGTTCTCGAGGGGCGGCAGTTCCGCGGGCTCGATCTCCAGCGCCGAGAGGTAGGCGAGCAGCGCCTTCTTCAACTCGTTGGTCTTGGCTCGTGTCACCGCGCCGTGTGTAGCAGGGGAGCGCACAGCGAGCACGCCGGGCCGCTCGCCGCATTAAGGACGAAAAGTTGGAGGATACAGAACTACATGTAGGATATGGACAGACAGGAGACCCCCATGACTCTGCGCAACGCCATCGAACGCCGCTCCACCCGCCGCCAGGTCGACCTCCCTTGCCAGGCCGTGGCCGAAGACGGCTTCCGCTTCCTGGGGGCGCGCGTCATCGACCTCTCGCCCGAGGGCATGCAGGTGCAGAGCGCGGCGCAAGTCCGCGTGGGCGAGCCCGTCATCGTGAGCTTCAAGGCGCCCAACAGCGACGACTGGATGGACGCCGAGGCCGAGGTGGCGCGCGTGGTAAGGGGCCAGCGCGGGACGGACCGTGGCCGCTCCATCGGGTTGCGCTTCACGCAGCAGTCCACGTTCGACCGCGTCATGCTGGCCGAGCGCCTGCGGAACCTGACGCCGCCCACACCCGCGCGTCGGCTGCGACGCGACTACGCGGCCTTCGTGCGCGGGGTGGACTTCTTCTCGCCCGCGAACCTGTCGCGGCACGGGTTCGACTACTGGTCCGAGAGGGTCTGAGCACAGGGCGCCTCGAGGCGCCCGCCTCGACCCCATCAAGGGGCTGGCGGCGCGCTGAGGCGATCGGTGATGGCCGAGCGCAGCTCCTCGGCGCGCGCGTCGGCGATGCCCAGGCGCTTGGCGAGGCCCTCGTGGAAGGCCGCCTCGGCGCGGTCCACGCTGCCGTCGGTGCCGGCCAGCTCCCAGCTCAGCGCCAGCATCAGCTCGCGCAGCACGGGGTGCGTGAGGCGCTCTTCGAGGTCGTCGAGCGAGGGAGGGTCGTGCACCGCGGAGACCAGCGCATCCACCGTGTCGTCGTCCATGCTGGCGCTCATCACGAGCTGCTTGAGGAAGTAGGCCTCCTCGGGGTCCAGCGTGCGGTCGGCGTTCGCCATCCAGATGCAGATCTCGATGGCGGCGCGCTTCTCGCGCAGGGCCACCTCTGCGGTCTGTTCACCAAACCACGCGCGCAGCTCGTCCAGCTTGTCTTCACCGACGACGTACGCGGCCACGGCGAGGCCAGCGGCCTCTGCGCCGCGGACGACGCCGCTGCGGGCCAGGGTCCCGATCCAGGTAGACATGGCGCTGCCGGCTTGGGTCATGCGCGCACTGTACCACAGAGGTTCTCGGGGACGTCCACACCCGGAAGTTGATACGCTGCCCGCGATGGAGCCGCCCCGTCGACCGCTCACGCACCTGGGGCTCCGCTCGCAGATCGTCCTCGCGCTGACGGTGACCTTCGTGCTGGCCTTCGGTCTCTTCAGCGTGGCGCTGGTGCGCATCACGCAGCGCGCGCGCGCGCAGGACCGCGTCCACGACGTGCAGGCGGCCGCGGCCCTCTTGGCGAGCGCGCTCTCGCAGCCCAGCCAGGACCCTCGTGCGCACTTCGTGCAGCTGAGCGGGGCGCTGCTGGGAGAAGCGGGTGTGCGCGGCGTGGAGCTGCAGCACGGCGACTCCGAGCCGTGGGTGCGCGGGGTCACGGGCCTCGGCGAACCCGTGGACGCGCCGCTCGCCGATGGCCGTCGCGTGCGTCTCTGGGTGCGGGCGCCGGCGGTGGACACGTCGCCGCACCTGTCGCTCGTGCTGGGCTACGTCTCGGTGACGGGTGCCGTGATCCTGCTGCTCGCGTACGTGGCGCTGACGGGGCTCATCGTGCGGCCGGTCGAGCGCATCACGCGCGCGGTCACGCGCCTCGCCGAGGGCCGACTCGAGCAGGACGTGCCCATCAAGGGGGCCGCCGAAGTCGCGGAGCTGGCCGTGGGCTTCAACCAGATGGCGAAGCAGCTGCGGCTGGACCGCGAGGCGCTCGAGCACCGGCTGCACGAGCTCGAGGCCACCACGCGGCAGCTGGAAGCGGCGCAGGCGCAGGTCGTGCGCGGTGAGCGCCTCGCGTCGGTGGGTCGCTTGGCGGCCGGCGTGGCTCACGAGCTCGGCAACCCCTTGGCCGCGGTGCTCGGGCTGCTCGAGCTGGTGCGCGAGGGAGACCTCGACGCCGCCGAGAGCGCGGAGTTCTTGGCGCGGGTGCAGCGCGAGACGGAGCGCATGCACCAGATCATCCGCGACCTGCTGGACTTCGCGCGCCACGAAGGCGCTCGGGCCACCGCCACGGTCACGAACAAGCCGCGGCCCCGCACCGACCTCGCCAGCGTCCTCGACGAGACGCTGCGCCTGCTCGCGCCGCAGAAAGACATGAACCGCGTGACCCTCGAGCGTGACGTGGCGAGCGGTCTGCCGGCCGTGTCCGTGGACGCCGACGCGTGCCGGCAGATCGTGCTGAACCTGCTGCTCAACGCCGTGGACGCGCTCGCGGGCGAGGGACGCGTGCGGCTCTCGCTCTCGGTCGACGGCGACGACCGCGTCCTGCTGCAGGTGACCGACTCGGGGCCGGGCATCGCGCCGTCCGTGCGTGCGCACCTCTTCGAGCCCTTCGTCACGACCAAGCCGGCGGGCACCGGTACGGGGCTCGGGCTGGCGGTGGTGCACGGCCTGGTGGAGCGGGCGGGCGGCCGCGTGGAGGCCGACGACGCCGCGCCCGAAGACGGCGGCGGAGCGCGCTTCCGCGTGTGGCTTCCGACGTAGACACAGCTCGTGACACAATTATTACATCCCCGTGCAGGTCACGTCGGGAGCCCGTGATAAACCTGGAGGACCGCGAAGGAGCGGTGTGCTCATGAAGAAGTGGATCGGACAGACCTGGTTGCGCGCGGCAGGGTGGACCCTCGAAGGCAGCGCCCCCACCGAGCAGCGCTACGTGCTCATCGCGGCGCCGCACACGTCCAACTGGGACCTGCCGTTCATGCTGGCGTGCTCCTACATCTACGACCTGCCCATGCACTGGATGGGCAAGGACACCCTCTTCAAGCCCCCGCTCGGCTGGCTGCTGAAGCCCCTCGGCGGCATCGCCATCGACCGCAGCAAGCCCGGCGGCGTGGTGGCGCAGTTCGTGGACCGCTTCAGCGAGATGGCGAAGAACGGTGAGGGCTTCGTGCTGGCCGTGCCCGCCGAGGGCACGCGCGGCAAGCAGTCGCACTGGAAGTCGGGCTTCTACCACATCGCCTCGGCGGCCAACGTGCCCATCGCGCTCAGCTACCTGGACTGGAAGACCAAGCGCACCGGCATCGGGCGCATGATCTACCCGAGCGGCGACATCAAGGCCGACATGGACCTCATCCGCGCGTTCTACGCGGGCATGGAGGGCCGCTATCCGGGCCAGTTCACGCCGCCTGTGTTGCGCGAGGAAGAGCCTGCGGGGAGCGCGGTCAAGAGCGCCGAGAGCAAGAGCAAGTCGCGCGCTGGCGTGAACTGATTCGGTTTGCCGGGGCGCGGTTCGTCGCCGTCGCCGTCGGTCGACTCGTCACGCGTAGCGGGCTACTCGTCGGCGAGATGCTGCTGCCACTGCACCGGCAGGTCGAGCCAGCCTTCGCCGTGCAGGTAGGCGTAGATCGCGTTGCACCACACCGCGCAGATCTCGGCGTAGATGCGGGCGTCCGCAGCGAACTGCAGGGTCTCCGGGCGGAACGCGTCAGCGCCCTCTTCGTTGAGGTGCGCGGCTAGCGGGGCCTGCATGTGGCTCAGCATGTTGTCGAGGAACTTGCGCTCGAAGACCTTGCGGAACTCGGGGAACGACGCCTCTTGGATCTTGTAGGTGAGCGCGGCCCCGTGCGCGACGCGGCTCTCCTTGATGACCTCCCAGGAGAACTCCCCGAGGCTCTCGCGGAAGTCGCGCATGAGGAACACCAGCAGCACGTCGCGGTAGACCATCAGGAGCCGCTCGAGCTCCGGGCGGCTGCGCGCCAGCGTCTCGGACACCAGCATCTTGCTGAAGCGCTGCAAGCGCTCCACCGCGTCGGCCTGCACGCGGTCGCTGCGGTAGTTGAGGCTACGCAGCTCGTCGATCATGAGCGCTTCGTTGTGATGCAGCACGTGGAACAGCGCCTCGTCCGCGTACGCGAAGATGGTCTTCGCGCTCTGCGCCACGGAGGGGTTCGCGTAGATCTCGGACGTGAAGAAGAGGTTCGTGATCTTGCGCTGGATGAGCTCGATCTTGTGCCGCAGGAACGCCTCGCGGCGCGCGGACACCATCTTCTCGAGCAGCTCACGCAGCCCCTTCATGAGGGCGATCTCGATCTCGGCCGGGTCCGTGGGCGAGGAGCTGGCCAGCTGCTCCTGCTGCAGCGTCTGCAGCTCGGCCACCACCTGCGCGGTGATCGCGTCGAGCTCGGCGTTGGTCTGGATCTGCGGCTCGAAATAGACGACGCGCGCCTTCAGCTGCTCGTCGCGCAGGCGCAGCACGTTCTCGGCGAGCTCGATGCGCGCGAGGGTCGCTTTGGGGACCGGCGCAGCGCGGCTCCCTGAACCGGGGACGGGGGGCGCCGCTCGCTTCGGAGGCACAGGCGGCTTTTGCGCGGACATGGCCGCATCGTGCCCGTGGCCCCGTGCGGGATCAATGGTCTCGTGCGCAGCACTTCACGAATGCGGAAGCGCGGGGGGCAGGCGACTAGGCGCGCTTGCGGCTGGCGGCCGGCTGCAGCTTCTCGCCCACGAACGCGCCCATCAGCGTGGCCAGGATGCCCAGCAGACCACCCACCACGTAGGCCAGCTTCGGCAGCTCGTGCACGTCGGCGATGCTGTCCAGGTAGGCGAGGGTGGGGAGCACGGCCAAGAGCGCGCCCACCGGCGGCTCGAGGAAGGTCTTGCCCGGCGAGAGGCGGCCGACGATGACGGCCCCCACGAACCAGACGCAGCCGGCGATGGCGAGGCCCACGGAGCCTTGCGGGTCGTACGTGGAGATCACGAGCGGCAGGCCAGCGAACACGAGCGCGCCCAGGATCATGTCGAGCACGAAGGCGATCAACACCCACTTCCACTCGAAGGTGTCCTGCTGATAGCGCCGCGCGGCCTCCTCGTCTTCGGTGAGGTCGCGGGTGAGCTCCTCGAGGCGAGCGCCACACGAGGCGCAGCGCGAGGAGGTAACCGGGTTGGCCGCGCCGCAAACGGCGCAGCTGATCGAGTCGTCAGTTGCCATCGGAGTTTGCGCAGTGTCGCGCGAAACGGGGGGGCAGCGCAACCTGCAAAAAACACGAGAGCCCGGCGGTGGGCCGGGCTCCAGAAGCACGAGAGCCCGGCGGTGGGCCGGTCTCCAGAAGCGCGAGAGCCCGGCGGTGGGCCGGGCTCTCGTCAGGGGTCAGCGGGGGTCAGCGCCGAGGGCGCTCACTCCGGCTGCTGCACGATGTTGAACTCCACGCGACGGTTGCGCGCGAGGTCCTCCTCGGACACGGCGTCGGGCACGATCGGGCGCTCCTGGCCGTAGCCCTCCGACTGCAGGCGGGCGCGGTCGACGCCCTTGCGGCGGAGGTAGTCCATGACCGACCGGGCGCGACGCTGCGAGAGGCGCAGGTTGTTGGCTGCGCGGCCGCGGTTGTCGGTGTGGCCCTCGATGGAGAGCAGCTGGATCTCGGGGTGCGCCGCGAGCACGGCGGCGATGTTGTCGAGCAGCGGATAGGAGCGGCGCTCGATGCGGTGGCTGTTGGTGCGGAAGTAGACGTTGTCGAGGATCTCGATGCGGTCGTCCTGGAGCACGACGAGCTGCTGCTCCTGGCAGCCGTGGTTCTCGACGCTGCCGGGCTCGTCCGGGCAGTTGTCGCGGCGGTCCACCACGGTGTCACCATCGCGGTCCGAGTCCGGGCAGCCACGGTTCTCGATGACGCCAGCCTCGTTCGGGCAGCGGTCCTCGAGGTCCACCACGCCGTCGCCGTCGTTGTCGGCCTCGGGGCAGCCGTCCACGTCCTCGAAGCCGTCGAGGTCCTCGGCGTCCATCGGGCAGCGATCGTTCACGTCGAGCACGCGGTCGTTGTCGTTGTCCGGATCCGGGCAACCGTCCTCGTCCTGGAAGTTGTCGCGGTCCTCGGGATCGTCCGGGCACTGGTCGTTCACGTCTTCGATGCCGTCGCCGTCGCGATCGGTCTCGGTGGGGACCAGCTCGGGCTCCGGCTCCGGCTCGGGCTCGGGCTCCACGCGGTCACGCTGAAGCAGCTCGAAGCTGAAGCTGAGGCCCGCGAAGATGGCGGCGTCGGTGTGGTTGTCCGAGGCGCGCTCGATGACCGAGGCCGGCTTGCCGTCACCCGCGAAGAGCAGGTAGCCACGGACGAAGAAGCCCATGGAGAAGGGACGCGCGATGGACAGGTCGTAGCCCAGCGCGGCGTCGAGGCCGATCTGGATGCCGTCGAACTGGTGAACGCCGACGTGGGCGCTGACCCAGAAGCCGCCGGCGATGTCGCCGTTGGTCTCGTTGCTGTACCCGTCCTGCGGGTCGATCAGGCGGACGCGCACGCCGAGACCGGCCATCCACATCATGGAGCCGTCGTAGCGGCCCAGGGCGAGGTCACCGCTGGGATCGCGCGGAGCGCCGTCGGCCATCTCCAACAGGTAGCCCGCGCTGCCGATGACCTCGAGCGCGACCGGGCCGGCCACCACGTAGTCGAGCGAGAGCCAGCCGCCGATGCCGAGGCGGGCGGTGAGGTCGTTGTTCCCGGGAGGCGCCAGGTATCCCATGATGGGGATACCCGCGCCGAGATCCACGTGGAGATTCAAGCGTCCGGAGTCGGCGTTGGCGCGGCTCGGGGCCCAAGCGACAAGGCCGGCGCACAGGGCGACGACGGCGGCAGCGCGGAGCGCGCTCCTGAGGGTCATAGTCATGATGGCGGTATTGGGCATTGTTTCTATCGTGCGGTCAAGTGTGCGTAGACATACCTCTGCGGTTCGCCTCCGAACGGCAGCTTGCACCCCCGGCCACCCCCTCTCACATCTTCCCGATGACCGACGAAACAGCGGCGCGCCCGTGGTGGGGCAGTCACGAGGTCCCCCCGCGTGGCCGGCTCGAGCTGACCCTCGGAGCCTTGACGCTGTGGGTGTCGCGCCACGAGCGGGAGTGGCGCATCGGCGCCGAACGCCACCCGGACACGCTGCGCGCGGGAGCCGGCGTGCGGGTCTTCGACGAGGGCGATCCGGGGGCCCGCTCCGACGACTCGCAGTGGGATCGCTTCGCCCAGAGCGAGACGTCGGGGCGCGTGACGCTGACGCCCGGCTTGATGGACCGCCCGTTCGTGGTGCGGCCCTACGCCAAGCTGCACCTGCTCCCCAACCAGCAGGTGGTGGTGTACGTGATGATGCCCCTGGTGGTGCGACTCTCGGACGGCACGGCGCCCGTGCCCATGGTGGAGGTGCCGGTGACCCGCCCGTCGGAGACCTGGCACGGGGACGACACGATCACGGGGGCCGTCTGCTACGCGGGCCGCACGCACGCGCGCCTGCAGCCGGAGCTCCTCGAGCGGCGCGAGAGCCGGGCCATCACGGCCATCCGCCTGCACAACCGTGGCTCCGAGCCCTACTGGGTGGAGAAGCTCCACGTGCCCGTGCCGCGGCTCGCGCTGTGGGAGGACGAGGCGACGGGGCTCCTGCACACGGACTCGCTGACCGTGACGCGGCAGCGCGGGGACGAGGACGTGGAGGTGCACGAAGCGCCGCCGAGGCCAGGGGCGCGGCGCGTGGCGCCAGCGCGCGAGGCCGAGCCGCGCGTCTCCGTGCTGGCGATGCTGAACGAGTTCTGGGGAGGTGGCCTGTGAGCGCTCTGTACGACAGCTTCTCCACGTGGCTGCGCGACCCGATCGTGCGCACGTCGTTCTTCGCGTGCGTCTTCTGGGTCATCGGCATGATCGTCGCGCGCCTCGTGGTGGGCGGCATCGCGCGCGTGGCGGCCAAGCACCTGGACGTGCAGCGCGTGACCGTCGCGCGGCGCATCGCCTTCTATGGGCTCGCCGTGCTCGTGACGCTCGCGGCGCTGCAGCGCGGCGGCATCGACATGAGCGTGTTCTTCGGGGCCGCAGGCATCCTCACGGTCGCCTTCGGCTTCGCCTCGCAGACCAGCATGTCGAACCTGATCAGCGGCATCTTCCTGATCGGCGAGCGCGCGTTCGTGGTGGGGGACTGGATCACCGTGGGCACCACCACCGGCGAGGTGCTCAGCATCGATCTCTTGTCCGCCAAGCTGCGTACGCCCGACAACCTGTTCGTGCGCGTGCCGAACGAGACGCTCATCAAGGCGGACATCATCAACCTGAGCCGCTTCCCCATAAGGCGCGTGGAGATCGACTTCCGCGTCGAGTACGAGACGGACCTGGCAAAGCTGGCGAAGCTGCTCGAGGGCATCGTGCACGAGCTGCCCGAGTGCTTGCTCGAGCCCAAGACCCACTTCTTCGTGCAGGACTTCACGGACGCCGCGGTGTGGGTGAAGTTCCGCTTCTGGACCCGCCGCGAGGTGTTCCTCGAGGCGCGCGCCACGGTCCAGGCGCTGGCCCAGGAGCGCCTCGCCGAAGCGGGCATCCGGCAGCCCACGCAGCGCCTGCGGATGGACGTGCCCGCCGCGGCGCCTGCCATGGAGGGCCCACCCCAGGCCAGCTGATGGCCAGACCGGCCGACGGGCGGGTCAGTGGATGTGCAGCTCGGCTTCGATGCGGGCTGCATCGCTGGCCGACAGCTTGGCCCCGTGGAGCAGCGCGCGGAGACGCATGCGCTCGGGCTCGGAGACGCCTTCACTGATGGCCGCGATGGCGTAGGCCAGCCGCGCGCCGGCCTGGGTGAGCCCGAGCTCGTCAAGGTTCACGCCCACCTGCTCGGCGAAGCGCACCCCGCCGCTGGCCGCGATGCGCTTGCGCGCGTTGTCGATCTGCTCGGACACCTCGGCGGCGCTGAGCGTGTGCGCGAGGATGGACTCGAGGGCGATCTGGATGCTCGCTCGCTCGGCCTCGTCGATGATGAGGTCGGCGTGCGCGATGACGACGACCACGTTGACCATCAGGCGAAGGTGGAGGGGCGTGAAGGCGGCCGCGTTCCGGGCGATGATGTCAGCGAGGGTCGGATCCATGCGAGTGGCCGACCATATCACGGCGGAAGCGGCGGTGGGGCCGGGCTCGTCCGCGAGGTGCCCCAGGTGCCGGGGGGCGGCGTGGCGGCGCGGGGGTGTCAGGCAGAGGCCGCGCGTACAACTGTCTGCCGGGCATCCGCTGCGCTACGCTGTGTCTCGTCGTTCCCATGTCCCAGCACCCCAAGATCTGCCCCGAGTGCAGCACGCCGTACCACGCGGCGGCCACCTTCTGTCAGCTGGACGGCAGCGCGCTGGTCGAGCAGGAGGTCTCGAACGACCCGCTGGTGGGCGCCCGCCTGCTGGAGCAGTTCGACGTGCACGAGGCCATCGGCTCGGGCGGCATGGGCACCGTCTACCGCGCGCACCAAGCCGCGCTCCAGCGCGACGTGGCCATCAAGATCCTGCACCGCGACCTGGCCAAGAACGCCGACGCCGTGCGCCGCTTCCAGCGCGAGGCGCGCGTGGCCTCTTCGCTCGACCACCCGAACCTGGTGGACGTCTACCTGTTCGGCGAGCTGCCGGACGGGAGCCTGTACCTGGTCATGGAGTACCTCGAGGGGCGCACGCTCGCGCAGGCCCTCTTCGAGGATGGTCCCTTCGCGCTCGCGCGCGGCCTGCGCATCGCCCACGCCACCGCGATGGGCGTGGGGGCCGCGCACCGGCAGGGCATCGTGCACCGCGACGTGAAGCCCGAGAACATCATGCTGGTGAAGCGCGATGGGGACCCGGACTTCGTGAAGGTGCTCGACTTCGGCATCGCGCGCCTCTTGTGGGACGAGCAGAGCCACATCACGCAGTCGGGCGTCATCTTCGGGACGGCGCGCTACATCTCGCCCGAGGGCGCCTCCGGCGAGGCCACCGACGCGCGCTCGGACGTCTACTCGCTGGCCGTGCTCACCTACCAGCTGCTCTCCGGCAGCTTGCCCTTCGACGACCCGTCGCCGGTGGCGCTGCTCATGAAGCACCTCCGGCAGAAGCCGCCGCCGCTCGAGTCGCGGCCGGGTGGGGCGCACGTGCCTCTGGCCATCGCCGAGGTGGTCATGCGCGGGCTGAACAAGCACCCCGATGCTCGGCACGACAACGCCGCCGCCTTCGCGCGGGCGCTCGAGAGCGCCGCGGCCACGTCCGGCGTGGCCATCACCCCCGAGATGTCTCGCGCTGCCGTGAAGGGCTCCGCCGCCACGCTGCTGCAGTCCACGGGGGCGCTGGTGGACTTGCCCGCGCCCATCGCTCCCGTGCCCGGTGCGCCCGGGATGCTGCGCCCGCAGATGGCCACGCGTCGCGATGGAAGCGTGATGCCCGCCCTCAACCAGCAAGAGCTGGCGCGCCTCGCGGTGTCGTCGGGGGCCGCCCCGGCTGGCGTGGGGCTCGGGGCCACGCAGGGCGTGGGTCACGCACGGCAGATGATGCCCGCCGTGGAACTGCCCGTGCTGCTGCCCGCCGACGCGACCGCGCGCGTGACGCACGATCCCGGGCCAGTGGGCGGCCGCTCCTACGACGAGTCGTTCGTGGGCATCCCCGGCCTGGCCTCGCCGCGGCCGCGCGCGCTGATGCCCATCCTGGTCGGCTTCCTGGTGGGCGCGGTGGCCGTGGGCGGCGTGGCGCTGTGGGTGTCCCAGCAGGGCGCGAGCGAGGCCCTCGAGCAGCAGCGCAGCATCGAGGAGCGGGCCCGCGAGGCGCTCAGCCACGGCGCCATCGACTCGCCTCCTGGCGACAACGTGCTCGAGCTCACGCGCCGACTGCTGGAGATCGATCCCGCCCACGCTGGGGCGCGCTCCATCCGGCGCGAGGCCGCCCTGCTGCTGCGCGAGCGCGCCGCCAACGCGCGTGCCCAGAACGACATGGCCTCCGCACGCGACGCCTACCAGCAGGTGCTGCGCCTCTTCCCCGAGGACGCGGCGGCCGTGGAGGGCCTGCGCTTGCTCGCCCAGGCGGAGCAGGTGGCGTCGGCACCGCCGTTGGCCGCGGGCATTCACCTCGACCCCGACGAGCCCGCGCCGCGCGAGCGCATCCGCTTCGTGGGGGTGTTCGGGCCGGGCATGCGCCTGCCGTCCGACGTGGTCCCCGAGTTCACCGTCCTGCGTGCAGGGCGGCGCATCGACCGCATCCCCGCCACACCGGGCGACATCAGCGGCACCTGGGTGGCCGACTACGCCTTCAGCCAGCCGGGGAGCCACGAGGTCACGCTCGAGTTCGGCGTGGGAGCGCAGCGCGTCATGCTCCGTCAGGACGTCGACGTCGCGCGCACGAGCCGCGCGCCCAGCACCGGCAGCAGCCGCCCCGACACCTCCGTGCCGCCGCCGCCCGACCTGCCGCCCGCCGGGACGTCGCGTCCTCTCGGCCCGCCCACCACGCTGCCGCCGCCGCCGGACCCCGAGCCCACCATGAACGACGGCATCGACTGGGGGGTGCCGTCGGGACCGAGCGAAGAGCCCCCTCCCTGGACCGGGTGACGGCTCGCGAGGCCCCGCAGCCCAGCAAGTCCTACGACTCGGCCGCGCGCTGCTCGTCGAGGCGCCGCACGAAGTCGCCGAGGATCCTCGCGTACAGCTCGTCGCCCAGCAGCGCGTCCTCCACGCCCTCGTCGATGCTCGGGTTGTCGTTGACCTCGATGACCACCGCGCGGTTACCCACCTGCTTCACGTCCACGCCGTAGAGGCCGTCGCCGATCAGGTTGGCCGCGTTCATGGCTGCCTCTAGCACCAAGGGCGGCACCGCGCTGATGGGCAGCGTTTCGAAGCCACCGCCCGTGTCGTCCTTGGCGTCCGCCGCGTGGTTGTAGATCTGCCAGTGCGACGGAGCCATGAAGTACTTGCACGCGTAGAGCGGCTGGCGGTTCAGCACGCCGATGCGCCAGTCGTACTCGGTGAGCATGAACTCCTGCGCGAGCAGCAGCGCCGAGCGCTCGAACAGCTTGCGCGTGACCTTGTGCAGGCCGTTCATGTCCTCGGCCAGCTCGATACCCTTCGAGAACGCGCCGTCGGGGATCTTGACCACCACCGGGAAGCTGAGCGCCTCGGCGCACTGCGGGAGCGACTCGGGGCGCGAGCGGTACAGCATCGCCGCGCGCGGCGTGGGCACGTCCTTGGTCTTCAGCAGGTCCCACAGGAACAGCTTGTTGGTGCAGCGCAGGATCGAGCTCGGGTCGTCGATGACCACCATGCCCTCGTTCTCGGCGCGCTTGGCGAACCGGAAGGTGTGGTGGTTGACCGCCGTGGTCTCGCGGATGAACAGCGCGTCGTACTCGGCGAGGCGCCCGAAGTCGCGCTTGCGGATGCGCTCGATGAGGAGCCCCATGTCCTTGCCCACGCGCTCGAACTTGGCGAGCGCCTCGGGGTCGCTCGGCGCCATGGCCTCGTTCGGGTCCACCAGCATCGCCACGTCGTAGCGGTACTTGGTGCGCGCCTTGGGGGCCAACCACATGCGCGTACTGAAGCGCTCGAGGGCGAGGCCGAACTCTTCTTCGCTGGCTTCGTCGAGCTTGGCCAGGTTGCCGGTCGTGACCGACGCGATGCTCCACGACTTTCGCTTCTTGAAGCGCACCCGCAGGATGGGGCACGGGAACAGCTCGAAGATCTGGCTGGCGATGTCCTGCAACGGCTCCACCGTGGTGGAGCCGAAGTGGAGGATCAGCTCGAGCGACTTCGTGAGCGGGCTGGCGTAGGCCTCGAGGGCCGCCACCACGGCGTCATCCAGGCTCTCGGTGTCGAGCGAGTAGATCGAGCGGCGCCGCAGGTCGTTGAGCGTGCGCACGGACGGCAGCACGCGGTGCCCGCGGGCCTCGGCCAGCAGCGAGCAATAATATCCGTAACTCAAGTACTTCTGGCTGCGACACAGGTTGATGACCCGCACCTGGTTCGGGTCCACGCCGTTCGGCGCACTGGCCAGGTACTCGTGCACCGTGACGACGTCGTCGCTCGGGTAGAGATTCGCCCAGTCCTCGAGTTCCGTGACGACGATGATGAGTTTGCGCATGATGGCCCGAATCGGAGGCCGCTAGAATTGAGCCGCTCGCGGTGGTACGCAAGGGTTCCTTCGCGAATTGAGAACGATGTCCACGGAAGTCCCGAGAACGCTAGAGATTCGGCCCGCGCGCCCGGAGGACCTGCGCGCCTTGGTCGCCCTCGAGGAAGCGACCTTCGACTACGACCGCCTGTCGCGCCGAAACTTCCAGTGGATGCAGAAGCGCGCGAACGCCGCGTTGCTGGTGGCCACGCCCGTCATTCCCGCAGGTGAGACCCCGCCGGCGGACACCGAGATCGTGGGCTACGCGCTGGTGCTCTTTCACCGCGGCACCTCCCTCGCGCGGCTCTACTCCATCGCGGTGGCGGACTCGGCGCGCGGGCAGCGCCTAGGGGCCCGGCTGCTCGAAGCGGCCGAAGAAGAGGCCGAGACGCGCGGCGCCGTGTACCTGCGGCTCGAGGTGCGCGCGGACAACGCGACCGCCATCCAGCTGTACGTGTCGCGGGGCTACGTCCCCTTCGAGCGCGTGGTCGGCTACTACGGCCAGCACGGCGACGCGCTGCGCTTCGAGAAGCGCATTCGGTTCCCGGGGCTCGAGAGCAGCGTGCGGGAGATCCCGTACTACGAGCAGATCACCGACTTCACCTGTGGCTCGGCGTCTCTGATGATGGCCATGGCGGCGCTCGACTCCGAGTACCTGCCGTCCCGCCAGGAGGAGCTGCAGATCTGGCGTGAGGCGACCACCATCTTCATGACCAGCGGCCACGGCGGATGCAGTCCTCACGGCCTGGCGGTGGCCGCGGCGAGTCGCGGCTTCGAGGTCTCGGTCTACAGCAACAGCGACGCGGTACCCTTCCTCGAGGGTGTGCGCGACGAGGCCAAGAAGGAGGTCATGCGCCTGGTGCACGAGGACTTCCTCGCCAAGCTCGAGGCGTCTCACGCGCAGGTGGTGCAGCGGGTGCTCAGCTTGGACGAGCTGCGCACGAGCATGGACCAGGGCGTCGTGCCGGTGGTGCTGATCAGCGAGTACCGCCTCACGCACAAGAAGGCCCCCCACTGGGTGGTGCTCACCGGCTGGGACGAGCGCTTCGTCTACATGCACGACCCGGGCGTGGACGAAGACGAGCACCGCTCGGCCACGGACTACATCCACGTGCCGGTGACGCACGCCGACTTCGAGCGCATGTCGCGCTTCGGGCGCTCGCGGCTGCGCTCCGTGGTCATGCTCAGCGCGCCGGCCCGCGCCCAGAACCGGCGGCGCAAGCAGCGCCGGCGCACCGCCGAGGCCTGAAGCTCGAACGCGTGTCGCTCTTCAGCGCAGGGAGCGGAGGTGCTGCTCCAGCTGGGCCAGGCGCTCCTTCAAGAACACGCTCTCGGGCTCCAGCTGCACGGCGCCTCGCAGCGCGCGCTGGGCGGCCTTCCAGTCCTGCCGCTTGGTGGCGTCCACCGCGTCGTCATAGAGCGTCCGCGCCTGCGCTGAGCGGATCTTCGGGGCAGGCGCCGCCGCCGGCTTCGGCTTGGGCTTGGCGTTCTCACGCGCCTCGGAGGTCAGGCGCAGCTCGCCGCGCTCGAGGGCCTCGTCGTAGCGTGTGCGCGACACCGGATCGGTGAGCACCTGGAACGCCTCGGTGCCGCGCCGGTAGATGGCGTTGGCCCGCTCGAGCTTCTCGGGGCTAGCTCCCGCGAAGCGGTCCGGGTGGTAGCGGCGCGCGAACACGCGGAAGGCCTCCTTGACCTTCACGATGCTGGCTTCTTCGTCCACGCCGAGCAGCGCGTAGTAGTCGAGGTTGTCGAGGTCGCTCATCGCCGGCCCCCGAGCGCCATGGACTGGCGCGCCTGCATGGAGCGGATCTCGTCTTCCGACACGCCGCCCAAGAGGTTGATGCGCGTGGCCTGCTGAACGCCCGTCTCCACGTCCACGGCGCGCACGTCCAACGTGCCGCTCGCATCGAGGATGAAGGTCACCTCGATGCGCACCCCGCCGCGCGCCGCGTCCCGCAGCCCCGTGAGCAGCACGTCGCCGAGCGCCTGGTTCTCGTTGTACACGCGGGCATCGCCCTGGCAGATGCGCACGTGCACCTCCAGCTGTCCGTCCTGCGCCGTCGAGAAGATGCGGCTCTGCTCGGTGGGGATGGGCGTGTTCCGCCGAATCAAGTGCTGGCAGTAGCCGCCCACCGTCTCGAGCCCGAGCGAGAGGGGCGTCACGTCCATCAGCAGCGGGGCCGGGCCGCTGACCGCCAGCACCGGGCGCGCCACCTCCACGTTGGCGGGCGCTGCGGCGGCCAAGGCCGAGGCCATCGGCGCGGGACGCGCGGGCAGCGCGGGCACCAGCTCGAGGTCGTCGTCCTCCGGCTCGCTCAGGCCGCCGCCGATCATGACCTCGAAGTCGGCGTCCCCGAGCGCCTCGGTGTTCACGCGCGGACGCGGCGCGGCCATGAACTGCAGGTCGGCGTCGCCGAGCGCCTGCGTGGTGGTCACCGACGGCGGCGGCGCGGGCTCCGACTCGAGCAGCTCCAGATCGTCGAGATCCTCGAGGTCCTCGAACTCGCTCGTGACCGCGGGGGCCGCGATGCCCGCCAGGGTGTTGACCTTGGCGCGCGGCGCAGCGGCCGTGGGGGCGTCGAGCGCGTCCAACGCCACACGGGGTGTGGCCACCGGCAGCGCGTCCGACCCCGTCCCGAACTGGGCGGTGTTCTCGCGCTGGCGCCCCGCGTTCACGGCGGCCCGCGAGACGCCCAGCATCATCGGACGCACGTCCGGTCGCGAGGGCTCGTCGAGGTTCAACAGCGAGCTGCCCTCGGTGCTGGTGAGGTTCGACGCTTGGATGAACGGAGAGCCCTTCGAACCCGGGATCAGCGTGGGGTGCTTGGCGGGGGCGGGCCCGCGCGCCGCGCCGACACCCAGCTCGTCGGCCATCGGGTCGTCCAGGTTCAGCAACGGCTTCGGAGGGCCGGCCTTCTTGGCGGCACCGGCGCTGACGGTCGGGACGCCGACGCTGATGGCCGGGACGCCGACGCTGATGGCGGGCACTCCCAGCCCGCCGCGTGGCTTGCCGATGTCCGCGCTGACGACCTCCACGGCGACCACGGGCCGCTCCACTTGCACGTTGGGTGCGAACGCGGGCTGCTTGGGCAGGGCGTCCTTGCGCGCCAGGTTGGCACCCTGCGCGGCCCGCAAGTCCGTGAGCGACACCTTCTTCAGCGCCACGCGGCCGAGCGCCATGCGCCCGCGCGCGGCCTCCGGGCCTCCGAGCGCCAGCGCGTGCAGCGCCGCGCCCTGGGCCACCACCAGGTCCGGGTCGATCTCCTGACGCGGTGCCTGGCCGAAGAACTGCGTGACCAGCTCGCGCACCAGCGGCACGCGCGTGGACCCGCCGACCAGGATGACGCTGTCGATGTCCTTCACGGTGAGGCCCGACTGCTTCATCGCGACCTTGCAGACCTCGATGCTCTTCTCGAGCGTGGGCCGCATGCGCAGCTCGAGCTCGGTGCGCGTCATGTTGAAGGCGAGATCGAGCGCGTGGCCGCTCTCGCCGTAGGCCAGCTCCTCGACGGTGACGCTGACCTTGGGCTCGGCCGACAGCTGACACTTGGTCCACTCGGCCGCCGCGCGCAGGCGCTCGAAGGCCTGAGCGTCGCCGCGCACGTCGTAGCGGTGCTCGCGCAGGAACTGGTCGGCCATCGCCTCCGCGATGATCAGGTCGATGTCGTCGCCGCCCAGGAAGCTGTCGCCCGCGGTGGCCACCACCTCGAAGACGTCTTTGTCGAGCTCGAGGATGGTGAGGTCGAAGGTGCCGCCGCCCAGGTCGAACACGGCCACGCGCTCGGAGCGCTGCTTGCCGTAGCCATAGGCCAGCGCCGCTGCGGTGGGCTCGTTGATGATGCGCGCGACCTCGAGGCCGGCCACGCGTCCGGCGGCCTTCGTGGCGCTGCGCTGCAGCTCGTTGAAGTTGGCAGGCACGGTGATGACCGCGCGGTTGACCGGCTGTCCGAGGCGGGCCTCGGCGATGCGACGCACCTCGCGCAAGACGAACGCGCTGATCTCGGTCAGCGTATAGGTCTCGTCGCGCACGGTGACCACCACGCCACCGCTGCCGCTCTCGGTCAGGTCGAACGCGAAGCGCGACTTCGCCGTGGCCACTTCGGCGCTCTTGTAGGGACGGCCGATCAGCCGCTTGATGGAGTACACCGTGTTCCGAGCGTCGATCAGACGCCGGTCACGGGCCTCTTCGCCCACCAAGATACGGCGCTCCGGGTGGAACGATACGACCGAAGGGATGAGGCGGTTGCCAGCCTCGTCGGCCAGGACGGTGACTTGTTCGCCGTCCGCCACGGCCACGACCGAGTTGGTCGTTCCGAGGTCGATTCCTAGAATGATGCCGCTCATCGAGTCTCAGGGAGCTGCCCCGGTGGGGCGTCAGTGGGTGATCCTGCCAGATGGGGCCGCCGCTGACTACCCACCCTTTTCCAGGCTGGACTCACCGGTGCAGCCCACTCGAAAAAAAGTTGGTGCGAAAACTGGACGCCTGAACAGTAGTGACGGCACACTGAACGCATGAACCGTGAACAACTGATCCTGGGTACGCTCCTCTCCCTCTTCGACCTCGCGCACGACCTCGGTCACTCCGAGTCGGTGCGGGTGAACCGTGTCGCCGGTCGCTTGGGCGCCAGCGCGGCCGCCGTTCGAGCTGCGCTCGTGCACCTCGAAGGTCGCGCGCTCGTGGACGCCGACCGCGTGCGCCTCACGCTGCGTGGGCTGGCCGTCGCCGCCGCGTTCCGCGCGAGCGAGAGCAGCACCCTGCGCATCGCCGCGTGAGCGGGGCCTCCACGCGGCGCTCGGTCGCTCAGCGCGCTTTGCGCTTCGGTCTCTCGGTCGCTCAGCGCGCTTTGCGCTTCGGTCTCTCGGTCGCTCAGCGCGCTTTG
>CAZEAA010000001.1:0-25042 GCA_964510015.1 uncultured Sandaracinaceae bacterium | reverse complement strand
CGCTTCGCTGCAGGCTTCTTGCGTGCGGGAGGTGCGTCACTCACCGCGCTGCGCGTCTCCGCGGAGGACGCCTTCGTGCTCGCGGGCTCCACCTCGGGCTCCGTCGGCGGAGGCTTCACTTCCGGCTCGGACCTCACCTCCGGCTTGGCCACAGCCTCACTGGGCACCCGCGGCGGCGCTGGGATGGCCGCCACCGGTGGAGGAAACTGCGAGGCTCGGTGCAGGCGCGCGGCCTCGAGCAGCTCGGCCAGCGCCGCGTCGGTCATGCGCGCCATCTCCCACACGTCGGGCACCAGCTCGGCGTCCACCAAGAAGCTGAAGTCGATGTAGTCCAGGTAGCTCATCAACGTCAGGTTCAGCCCGGCGCCCTCCATCACGGGGCCGAGCGGGTAGATGGCCTCGAGCTTGGCGCCCTCGAGGAAGAGCGGGAAGCGCGGGCCGGGCACGTTGCTGATGACCAGGTTGTGGATGGGCCGGTGACGGTCCGCGAGGTTGCGCGTGGAGTAGAAGCGCACCGCGTTGGCGAACACGCTGGGACCCGCGAGCTCCGCCCAGTTCTGCAGGGTCTCGGCGCCGAGGGCGTTGTGCTCGGCCTTCGCCCCCTGCGTGGTCTTGTGGATCTCCTTCAGGCGCTCCACCGGGTCTTCGATGTTCGTGTAGAGGCACACGAACATGGCGCTGACCTTGTTGTTGGCCTGACCGAACTCTTCCTTGGCGCGCACCGACATGGGGCACACCGCGGTGAGCGGCGCGCTCGGCAGGGCGCCGCGCTCGATCAGGTAGGCGCGCAGCACGCCGCCCGCGATGGCTAGCACCACGTCGTTCACGGTGGTGCCGAACGCGTTCTTGATGTCCTTGATGGTCTCGAGCTGCACGCGTGCGTTGGCCAGGTTGCGGCGGGCGCTGACGGCTCCGTTCCACGGCGTGCGCGGCGCCACCAGCGGGGTGCCGCCCGCGTCCTGCTCCGGGTCGCGCCGGCGCTTGATGACGGCGTCCACGAACTTCACCGACTGCCCCAGCACGTTGGCGAACTGGGCCGGCTGCTTCAGCTTGGAGCGCAGCGCGAAGCTCACCATCTCGAGGTCGGTGGGGATGCGGTCCGCCTCACGCGGCGCGATGGGCTTGTCCGGCCCGGGCAGCGGGCTCTGCTGCAGCAGGTGCATGACCAGCTCGGAGCCGGCCACGCCGTCCACGGCCGCGTGGTGGAACTTCATGAACAAGCAGAAGCGCCCGCGCTCGAGGCCTTCGATGACCCACGCCTCCCACAGCGGACGCGAGCGGTCGAGCGGCGTGCTGTAGATGCGGCCGATCATCAAGCCCAGCTCTTCTTCGCCGCCGGGCGCGGGCAGGGCCACGTGGCGAACGTGGTGGATCACGTCGAAGTCGGGGTCGTCCACCCACAACGGGTGATGCAGGTCGAGGGGCACGTGCACCAGGCGGCGACGCAGCGCGTAGTGCTCCTGGGCGGCTCGCGCGATGCGCCGGGAGATGGTGTGGAACGAGTACCCGCCGGGCATGTCCCCGGGCGAGAAGACGCACGCAAACCCCACGTGCATCTGCACTTGCGGGGTCTCCATGTACAAAAACGAGGCGTCTAGTCCGGTGAGTCGCTCCATCGAGTCCTCTTGATAGGGACGGCGAGTGTATCACCGCGGGGGCGTCCCGCGCGGCCGAGTATCCACTTGCCGGGGGGATCGCGTACGCTACACGAACCCCATGACCCGCCGCGACTCACGACGTCCCTCGGTGGACGAGGCCCGCCCGCGGGTGCTCTTCGTCGATGACGAGCGCCACGTGCAGCGCGCGTTCGAGCAGGCGGCGTTCTCGCTCGGCGTCGTGGTCGAGCTGGCCAACAGCGCCACGCAGGCCCTGCGCGCCGTGGAGCAGGGCCGCTTCGACGTGATCGCGGTGGACCTGAGCATGCCCGGTCTGGACGGCCTCGGCATGGTGGAGCGCCTGCGCGAGGTCAGCCCGTCGAGCGCGTTCGTGCTGGTCTCCGGGGCGCCGTCGCTCGAGCTGCCCACGCGGCCCGACGTGCACCTCGACGCGTTCGTGGTGGTGAAGCCGTGGGACCCCCAGGTGCTCAAGGACACGCTGCTGGACGCGCTCGAGCGCGCCGAAGAGCTGGCGCTGCGTCCCTCCACGGAGCCCTTGGCGTCGGTCGAGGCCAGCCTGCTCGTGCTCGACGTGGACCCGGTGCGCGCCGAGGCCACGCTGGCCACGCTGCGGGGGGCGGGGGTCTGCGTGGTGGGCTGCCGCGCCACACACAGCCTGCAAGACGCGCTCGACCTGCTCGAGGCCGGTCACTTCGACCTGGTGCTCATGGACTTGAGCCTCACCCAGGGCATCGGCATGGACGCCATCGTGCGCCTGCGGCTTGCCTCGCCGGACAGCGCCATCATCGTGCTCTCGCCCAAGTGGGACGAGACCAGCGCGCGCCACGCGGTGCAGCTGGGCGCCCAGGACTGCCTCGAGCACGGCTTCCGGGATCCCGTGGCGCTGCGTCGCGCCTTGATGTTCGCCCTCGAGCGCAAGCGCTTCGAGCGTCGCTCGTCCTATGTGGCGCGCTACGACTACCTGACCGGCCTGCCCAACCGCGCCAGCTTCCGAGACCGCCTGGCCCACGCGCTCGCGCGCTTCCGGCGCGAAGACCAGGCCTTCGCGGTCATGTTCGTGGACATCGACCGCTTCAAGTCGATCAACGAGTCCTTCGGCCAGGGCGCGGGCGACCGCTTCCTGCGCGAGGTGGCCCACCGCATCCAGCTCTGCCTGCGCGAGGGCGACACGCTGGCGCGGCTCGAGCGCGACGAGTTCGGCCTCATCCTCGAGGGTCCCATCGCGCGCGAGGGCGTCTCGGAGATCGCGCGGCGCATCCGTGAAGCCATGGCCGAGCCGCTGCGCTTCGAGCAGACCGACATCGTGCCGCGCGCCAGCATCGGGGCAGCGCTGTGTCCGGACGCTGGGGACACCGTGGAGGCGCTGATCGACGCCGCCGACTCGGCGATGTTCGGCGGCAAGCGCCACGGCGGCGACCGCTTCGCCATCGCCGGGCAGGTCAACACCACGGCGGCGCTCTCGCGGCTCCGGCAAGAGGGGCAGCTGCGCTACGCGCTCGAGCGCAACCAGTTCACCCTCGAGTACCAGCCCAAGTGGTCGCCCACCGAGCGGCGCACCGTGGGCGTCGAGGCCCTGATTCGCTGGCGCAACGTGGCCGGTCAAGTGATCCCGCCGAACGACTTCGTGCCCGTCCTCGAGGCGCTCGGGCTGATCGTCCCCGTCGGCGCGTGGGTCATCGACACGGCGCTCGCGCAGCTGGCCCGCTGGCGCCAAGCGGGCGCGCGCGACCTGCACATGGCGGTGAACCTCTCGCCCATCCAGCTCGAAGACGACGGAGTGCTCGACACCATCCGGCTGGCGCTCGCGCGGCACGGCCTCGAGGAGTCGCTGCTGGAGGTGGAGATCACCGAGACCACGCTGCTGCGCTCCACCTCGCGCGCGCACTTCGTGCTGGGCGAGCTCCGCCGCCGTGGGGTGCGCGTGGCGCTCGACGACTTCGGCACCGGACACTCGAGCTTGGCCAACCTCGCCAGCTTCGAGGTGGACGCCCTCAAGATCGACCGCTCCTTCGTGCTGGCCGACGACCGTCGCAGCCAGGCCATCGTGGCCTCCATCATCGACCTGGCGCATCGCCTAGGGATCGAAGTGGTGGCCGAGGGGGTCGAGACGCAGGCTCAGCACGACGCGCTGATCGCGGCGGGCTGCGATCTCTTGCAGGGCTACCTGCTCGGGCGACCGAGCGCGCCCGATGCCCGCAGCTTGTCGGACTCGCTGAGCCTGCCTCCGCCTGAAGCCTGAACGGCTGCGGGTCTCCCCAGATCATGGGCGACGGAGACCGTCGCCGCCAACGACACCGCACGTAGTCGTGGTCGTAAGCGTGGTCGTGGTCCTAAGCGTGGGCGTGGGCGTCAACGCACACGTCGACGGAAAGGGCCTTGGTGAGCATCAAGACCACCCAAGCCAGCTACGAGCGCAGGAACGTATCGGCGGGGGAGGGGAACGAGGGGGCTGCTATGGCCGACGACGTTGGCGTCTGCGTTGACGCCCACGCCCACGAACGCCCACGACCACGACCACGGCAACGTGCGTCAACGTCAACGTCAACGTGGCGCGCCGCACCCACGGCTCGCGAGTGTGCGGGCGCACCATCCGCCGGTGCGCGCACCCTCGCGGACACTCGTGGAGGTCGGGAATTGGTCTTGTTTTCGCGTGCTATCGCGGTGGCACGGCGGTTGCTGAGGGAGAGCGCGAACCTGAACTGGAGAGAACCCACGATGACCGCCAATGACCTGATCCGCGAGAACCTCGAGCTCGTCGCCACCGCTGCCCCCGACCTGACCGCGCGCTTCTACGAGCGCCTGTTCCGCCTGCACCCGGCGCTGCAGGGGCTCTTCGGTCGACGCTCCGAGGAGGCGCAGCAGCGCATGCTGCTCGAGGCCATCGTGGCCGTGGTGGACCACCTCGAGGACGCGAGCTGGCTCGACGCGACGCTCCGCTCGCTCGGCGCGAAGCACGTGGAGTACGGCGTGCGCGACGAGATGTACCCGCTCGTGGGCGGCGCGCTGCTCGAGACGCTGGCCGATGTGTCGGGGGAGGCGTGGACCCCGGAGACCGCGCAGGCCTGGTCCGACGCCATCGGCTTCATCGCGGGCACCATGATCGCGGGCGCCGAGCGCGCGCGGCAGGCCAGCGCCGCCTGAGCGCCGAACCCCGCCCACCCGCCTGGGTCAGTCGAGCATGGCGCGCGTGATGGCCTGATAGGCATCACGCCACACGCGGTCGCACTCGTCGTCGAACGAGTCGCCGCAGGCCTCGCGCAGCGTGGCGAACAAGGCCTCGCCGACCGGCGCGTACATGCCGGCGGTGACGCCGTAGGCCACGTGGCTCTGTGCCAAGGGGAGCAGCTCGCGCCGCGCCCACTCGGGGTCGTCGATGTGGTCCACGATGGCCACCAGCTTCTTGCCGAAGTTGCGCACCTGCGCGCCGCGGCTGTTGCGGGTGAACAGCTGCTCGTACTCGGGGTGCCGCTCGAAGAGGATCTCGTAGAAGCGCGCCGGGAAGCGGTCGTCACTCGCGAGAGCCCGCTCGAGCGTGTCGCGCAGCAGGCGCTGGTCGTCCGCGTTCATGCGTCCTCCGTGTCGGTGCCGGCGACGTCCACGCCGTGCTTCTTGATCAGGCGCAGCAAGACGTAGCGATTGCGCAGGCCGAGGGCGCGCGCGGCCGCCGAGATGTTGCCGCTCGAGTCGAGCAGGGCGCGCTCGATGGCGGAGGCGTCCACCTCGCTCGCCTCGGTGGCCGTGGACACGGGCTCCCCCAGCTCGGCTTCGAGCTCGGGGGTGACGTCCAAGTAGTCCTCGCGGGCGCCGCCGATCGCGAGCCACAGCAGCCGGTCCAGCTCGCGCACGTTGTGCGTGAAGCGGTGCCGCAGCAGACGGGTGACCAGCAAAGGCGTGACGCGCGGCTCGGCCATCTGACCCCCGCGGCGCTCGAAGAAGCGCTCGGCGATGCTGGGGTCCGCGTGGGCGGCTCGCACCAGCAGCGAACGCATCACAAGCGGCAGGTCGTCGCGCCGCTCGTCGAGGCTCGGCAAGTGGATGCGGTGCGTGAAGCGCGCCAGGAAGTCGTGCTTGAGCGACGACAGCGGCCGGTTGGTGGCGGCCACCAGCCGGAACGACGACCGCCGCGGGCGCGAGTCGCCGAGGCGCTGGTACTCGCCGTCGTCGTCCATGGCGCGCAGCAGGTGCACCTGCAGGCGCTCGGGCAGGTCGCCGATCTCGTCCAGGAAGAGCGTCGATTCGTGGGCTTCCCCCAAGAGGCCGGGACGCTCGGGCATGCCCGGGTTCGGGTAGCCACGCATGTTCCCGAACAGCTCGGCGTCCACGATGCCCTCCGGCAAGGTCGCGGCGTTGCGCGACACGAAGGTCTTGGCGCGGCGATCCGACAGGGCATGGATGGCGCGCGCGGCCAGCTCCTTACCGGTGCCGCTCGGGCCCAGCAGCAACACGTGCCGGCTGGTGCTCGCGGCGAAGGCCAGCTGCTCGCGCAAGCGATGCGCGAGCTCGCTCTCGCCCACGATGCCATGCTCGTCCGGTACGCCGAAGTCGAAGCGCGGCTCGTCACCGCTGCGGGGCTCGGCCAGCGTGGCGCGGCGCTCCGCCACCAGGAAGATGGCGGCGTTGCGCAGCTCGATCAGGTCGTTGGCGCTCACCACCGCTTCGCTCGCGGCGCGGCCGTTGACGAACATCGGCGTGCGCCCGATGCAGCGCACCTCCAGCTGCCCGCCTTCGAGCGGGCTGACCGCCAGCTGCTGCCGCGAGATGCGCGCGTTCGCGATGGGCAGCCGCGGGATGGTGTATCCGGGGCGCACGCGCATCGGGTGGATGCGCGGCGCGGGGTCGTCGGCCAGGTTCTCGCCGCGACCGATGCAGGCGGGGCCACGCACGGCCAGGATCTCGCCCACGCGCTCGGGCTCGTCCAGCGACCAGGCCAGCACCAGGCTCGGGCAAGGCGCTTCGCTGGCGCCACGGGTGCGTCCCCAGGGGAGCACCAGATCGGGGGACGTCACGCGCTGCTGACTCACGGGCCGGAGGTTGGCCGGAACCTCGTGGGGCGTCAATGACTTCCCGGGCGAGCGCGCAGCCGTCATGGCAAGATGAAGCGTGCACGAACGACGCCGTGGGTTCCCCGAGCCGTGGTTGATGGTCTTGCTGGTGGGAGTGCTCGGCTGCGGCGGAGACGGAAGGGACACCGAGCCGGTGCCCGGTGCCGAACCCGCCCCGGGCGCAGCCGAAGGCACGGACGATCGTGGCGAGAGCGAGGACGCGGGCCCCGCGAGCGCCACACCCACCCGGTGCGGAGACGATGCCATTCCGGTCTACGCGGATGGCGCGACCCGCGCGCAGGTGTGTCCCGACGACCTCGCGTCCCAGGGCCTCACGCTCTTGGACCTGCGGCCCGACTGGACACCGCGCGTCTTCGACGAAGACCCCTCCCTCGGGGAAGCCGGCGTGCAGCCCTACCGCGCCGTGCTGCTGGCGCTCGCCGACGAGAACTTCGAGGCGCTGCCCGAGGAGGTGGAGCCCGAGCGCTACCTCGAGCTCTTCGGCATCTTCCCCACGTTGCGCGTGGTGCACGAGCGCCTCTTGGAGACGGAGCGGCACGCCTGCCGCGACGCGGTGGACGACACGAACCTGGCCGTACTCGACGACATGCTGCGGCCGTGGGGAGACCGCACCCAGAAAGAGGCGCGCGTGCGCAGCCTGGCGTGGCTGCGGCACCGCCTCGAGCGAGCGCGCGAGCAGCGCGGCCTCGCGTCCATCGACGAGCTGGCCACGGACGAGCACTACGGCTCGGACTACCGTCGCTACCAGCGCGAGCGCGTGCCGGTCGACGCCACCCGTGAGCTGGTGGCGCACCTGCGCTGCGAGGGGTTGCTGCCCGAGCGCTTCACCGATGGCGTCTTCGACGGACACTTGGTGGACGCGCTGATCGTCTTCCAGCGCCGGCACATGGTGACCAACGCCGGCTTCGTGGACACACCCACTCGCGAGGCCTTCCTGCAGAACAGCCGCGAGGCGGACTTCGCCACGCTGCTGCGGGTCCTGCGCGAGCGTGTGGTGGACGCCACCGGGCTGATCGAAGACGGCTCCGCGGCGCACGCGTGGGGCACGGTCATGGGGCACAAGCTGGACACCGCCGAGTTTCAGATGGACGCCGGTCACCCCCCCGCACCGAACGCCGCGCCGGATCTGATCTCTCCCGCTACGGAGGCCGCCGCGCGAGCGCTGGGCTGGACCGCGCCCGAGGCGGCGACGACGGCGCTCGGGCAGCTGATCGCGCGAGGACACACACGGGTCGCCGTGCGCCTGCCGGACCCGCCCGCCTATCACAGCGGCCAGATGGCCCTGCGCGCCGAGGTGGATCGCGGCGTCGTGTACTACGACTACCCGTACACGAACACGGGCGCGCACGTCTCGCAGCCCACGCCGAAGCGCCCGATCTTCACGCTCTACGTCATGCACGAGGGACAGGAGATCGCGCTCGCGCGCTGGGCCACCACCATCGGCGGCTGGAAGACCGAGCGGACGCATGGGGGCGGGGTCGGCATGAGCTACAAGGAGTCGCCCGTGGGCGAGCGCATCATTCGGGACATCATCGCTAGCCCGGCGTGGCTGCCGCCCCCGAGCACGCCCAACGAAGACATGGTCCGCCGCGTGCCGGGCGTGGGGTACCGCGCGAACACCGCGCTCTTCGGACCGAGCTACCGCAGCGCCTACGGCATGGTCATGCTCATGCATCATCGCGTGATGCCCACGCGCAACCCGGACGACCCGCCGCGCATCCACGACGAGGGCATCCGCACGCACGGCTCGGTCAGCTATCGCTCCATCGTGCGGGGCACCAGCCACGGCTGTCACCGGCTCTACAACCACCTGGCGGTGCGCCTCGCGTCGTTCGTGCTGGGTCATCGCGCCCACCAGCGCCACGGGTCCATCAGCGTGCGGTACGCCAAGCGCTTCAACTACCTGGGCTCCTACATCAACTTCCGGATCGACTCGCGCGGCTATCGCTACGAGCTCACGCCTCCGATGCGGGTGGACGTGCTGGAAGGGACCATTCGTGGGGCCCGACGTGCCCCCGTCCAGGGGGTCCGGCGCTTGGCGGGCAGCGCGGCAGCGTCGGCGGTGGCCGACACAGCTGACTGACGTGTTGTGGGTTTTCCCCCACGAGAAAAGAGCGACCGTCGTTCAACTCCGTAGGGGAAAACCCACAGACGCAAGCCCGATTAGAACTGTGACAAAGGAAAATATCGATATTTCAGAAATCTGAGCCTGTCTGAGGCGTTGGCCCGCGCATTGCTTTGCTTGCGCTCATCATGGCCAACCCCCGCCTCCTGCTCGTGCTTGGTGACTCCACTCTGGCGTCCATCATCGTGGACTCCTTCATCGGTGTCTTCGACGTCACCCGGGTGTCCAGCCTCACGCAGGCACTCGGTGAGCTGAACGTGGCGCGCTACGCCGCGGTGGCTTGGTCGAGCACCGAGCACGGTCGCGCGGGGGCAGGCTTCCCCGAGCTCGTGCGCCACGCGCACCCGGGTGTGCGCATGCTCTCCGCGCACGCGCACCTGGTCCCGCACATGGTCACGCTGGCGCGCATGCGCCCGAACCCCGTGCGTGACTGGCGCGTGCGGGCGCCCGTGAGCGCCACGTTGGTGGACGCCATGGTGGCGAGCGTGGACGACCCCGTCTTCGACGGGCCGCACATCAACTGACCGGGCCAGTGACGGGCGCGCTCGGCCACGTCGCTCAGCCGAAGCGGAAGGCCGACACGGTCGCCGACATGACCTTGCCGCGATAGGCCACCTGGGCGGCGTCGTCGCCCGCGGCGCCCGCCACCACCATCAGCGGCAAGAGGTGCTCTTCACGCGGATGGGCGATGCGGCCGGCGGGGGCGTCCTGCCAGTGGCGCAGGCGCTCCTCGCGCGCCTCGCGCGGCAACCGCAGGCTCTCGTCCAGCCACGCGTCGAACGTGGCCGACGCGTCACGCGCGAGCGAGCGCTGGAAGTGCTGCATGTTGTGGTAGCTCATGCCGCTCCCGAGGATCAGCACCCCCTCGTCGCGCAGCGGCGCGAGCGCTCGTCCGAGAGCCAAGTGCTGCTCGGGGTCCAAGCGCCGGTCGAGCGAGAGCTGCACGGTGGGGATGTGCGCCTCCGGAAAGCTCACCTTGAGCGGCACGAAGACGCCGTGATCGAAGCCGCGCTGCGCGTCCTTCGCCGCCTCGAAGCCAGCGGTCTGCAGCAACTCCGCCACGCGCCCCGCGAGCGCCGGTTCACCCGGCGCAGGCCACGTGAGCTGATACGTGTGCGGGGGGAAGCCGTAGTAGTCGTAGAGCAGCGGCGGCTGGGCCGCGCTGGTGACCGCGAAGCCGCTCGTCTCCCAGTGCGCCGAGACGACCAGCATCGCGCGGGGCGGCTCCGGCAACGTGGCGGGGAACCCGCGCAGCCACTCCGCGAGCGCGTCCCAGGTGTCGGGCGGTCCCATGGTCCACTCCATGAAGAAGCAAGGGCCCCCGCCGTGCGGGATGTAGAGGGTGGGCTGGCGGTTCATGGCGTCGAGCGCCATCGTGGCCTGTATCCGGCCGGATACGCTACTGGTTTCGATGAGTTGCGGCACACGCTCGGCGTCGCCCATGGTGTCCCCACGTCCACTCCTCGCCGTCTTCCGGAGGTCCCCATGTCTGCTTCTCGCGTGTTCTCTCCGCTCTCACTTGCTGTCTTCGCCCTGCTCGCCACGGCCTGCGCATCCTCCCCCAGCTCGGGCAACCACAACGGACTGCGTCTCGATGGCAGCGTGGACGACCCGTGTGACTCCCAGGTCTGCGAGCAGGGTCAGCACTGCGAGCTGCTGGCGACCCCCTGCGCCCCGAACAGCCCCACCTGTGAGCCGGTTCCGGTGTGCGTCGCCGACGAGGCGGCCGAGTGCACGACCGAAGCGTGTGGCCCCGTGCCGCCCACGCTGCCCTGCGCCGACGGCTCCGCGACGCCGCAGGTGTGCACCCGCAACAGCCAAGGCACGTGTGGCTGGGAGCAGCCGGCGTGTCCACACATCGGCGACCCCTGCACGGGCTGCGAGCCCTGCCCCATCCCGGAATTCGGCGAGTGTCGCTGGACTGAGATTGGGGTCTGCGCGCAGGCCAGCGATAGTTGCGTCTGAGGTCTTACGTCCGAGGTCTTCTTGCCGCGCTCCAACGTCGACATCTTCCAGTTCCTCGACTACCGCACGTATCTCCGTGCCTTCTACGACGCGGAGAAGGCGGCGTCGCCGGCGTTCTCGTATCGGGCGTTCTCCATGCGCGCAGGGCTCGCGTCCCCGAACCACCTGAAGCGCATCATGGACGGCGAGCGCGGTCTCAAGGGCGAGCTCGTCGAGCGCTACGCCAAGGTGCTCGGCCTCGGGCCCAGCCAGCGCCGCTACTTCGAGGCGCTGGTGCTCTTCACGGACGCGGGAGACAGCCGCCAGCGCGAGGACGCCTACCGCGTGCTGCGCTCGTTCCGGCAGTACCAGGACGCGCACCAGCTGGACGAGCGACACGCCGCCTACCACGAGAGCTGGTACATCCCGGCTGTGCGTGAGCTGTCGTCGCGCGCTGGCTTCCGCGCGGACCCCAAGTGGCTCGCGCGTCAGCTGCGTCCGCGCATCACGGTGCGGGAGGCCCGCGAGGCGCTCGACACGCTGCTGTCGCTCGGGTTGCTGCACGAGGTGGACGGGAAGCTGGCGAAGGCAGACGCCGTGATCACCACCGGCGCGCAGACGCGCGGCGCGCACATCACGCGCTATCATCGGGTCATGCTGGAGCGGGCCGCACACGCCATCGACGAGTTTCCAGCGAGTGAGCGCGACCTGTCTGCCCTGACCTGCTGTGTGGACGCCGATGCGCTGCCCGTCTTCCGCGCGATGATCGCCGACTTCCGGCGCCAGTGTGTGGCGCTGGCCGAGCAGTCGCGGAGACCGGCGCGCGTGCTCCAGCTCAACATTCAGCTCTTCCCGCTGAGCGACGACGGAGAGAGCGAGGCCGCGCGATGAGCCGCAGGTCCGGTGCGCGCTTCGCCGCGGTGCTCGCTGCCGCGTGCGCCATCAGCTGCTCCAGCACGGAGACGGGCAATCCGCCGGTGCAGCCCGACACGGGCCTGCAGCTCGGGAACGTGAGCTTCCTGTTGGTGCCGGGCATGACCGACCCCGGCCTGCTCAGCGGGCAGGTCGACTTCATGGTCCCGCCCGACTCCGAGCTCCACGTGACGGCGGTGGAGACGCTCTTCGACACGGTCGTCGTGCCCATCGCGGGGGAGCCGCTGGGCTTCTCCACCACGCTGCCCGCAGGCTTCGAGGGGTGGCTGCGGCTGCAGATCATCTCCGTCGACGGGACCGCGTTCGCGCCCCTCGATCTCGTGACCAGCGACGTCGCCGTCGGCGGAATGGTCGAGGCCCTGCCCATGCCGCTGGGGGATTGCCTCACGGTCCCGCGCACGCTGACCCTCGACGCAACCGGCGCGGCGGAGCTCGAGCTGCGCAACGACTGCGCCGAGCCGCTGACCTTCGACGCGCCCGTCGCACGCCTGGGCGGCGTGGACCTCGCGCCCCCCGACGAATTCATCCTGGCTCCGGAGTCCCGGCGCACGCTCACCATCACCCGGACGGCCGACTTTCCCGTGGGCCAGCTCGAGCTGGTCATCCTGCGCGAGGCCTCGGGGGAGCGCCGGGCGGTCACGGTCCGAGAGTAGCGGAACCCGCGCCGTGGCTTGGCGGACGCGGCGCCTGCCCCTATGTCGCCCGCATGGTGACTGGCGGCGTGCTCGTGATCGGCGGCACGGGATATTACGGGCAGAAGGTGATGGGCGCGCTGCGGCGCGCCGGCTTCACCGTGCGCAGCGCCGGCCGCCGCGGCGCGGACGTGCTGCTCGACCTGCGGGACGCCGCCACCTTCGGCGTGCTGCGCGACTACGCGGCCATCGTGAACGCATCGGACTCCGTGCGGGCCAAGCCCGACGACGCGCTGCGCTTCGCCCTGGCCGAAGGGCTCTTGTGGGTGGAGATGGGGGCCGACCCGCAGCTGACGCAGCGCGCGCTCGCCCTCTCCGTGGCGCCCGCGCGCGGGACGGTGGTGTTGGGCGCGGGCATCTTCCCCGGGCTCAGCACCGCGCTGGCGGTGGAGCTGGCGGGCACGGACGCCTCGCAGGTGGAGCTGGGCATCCGCATCTCGCCGCTGTCCGGCGCCGGGCGCGGCAACTGCGCCCTGATGACGCACACGCTGTCGCTGCCGAGCGTGCGCTACGACGACCGTCAGCGGGTCACGGGACGGACCGTGGGTGCGCGCGCGGCCATGCCCTTCTTCGGGAGCGATCCGCAGGTGGCCGCCGAGATGGCGTTGCCCGACGCCGACCTGATCGCGCGCGCCACCAAGGCTCCCGCGGTGCGCACGCGCTTCGCGCTGCAGCCGGGCTTCTTGCTCCACAACTTTCGTGCGCTGGCGTGGCTGGCGGACCGCTTGGGGACGCTGCGCGGGGGCCTGCTGGCGGTGTCGTACGTCATGCTGCTCGGCCTGCGGGCGTTCTTGCTGCGTCGCGTCAGCTCGCCCGTGGACCTGAGCGTGGTGGTCGAGGCCCCGACCGGCCGGCGTCAGCGTCTGGTGCGCGTCCCCGACGGGACCAACGGCACCGCGCTCGCGCTGGCGGCGTTCGTGCGCGAGCTACTGCCGCGGCGCCTGCCCACGGGCGTGGTGATCGCCGGCCAGCTCGTCAGCGGCACCGAGCTGATCGACGCCATGCGCGCCATCGACGGAACGGCTTCCTGCGTGCTCGCCACCGCGGCGTGAACAGCTGATTGCCGTATCCTCGTTTCTTTCTACTGCGCCAATAACAAGGGCGATTTCGGGTTCCGGGCTTGTGAGCCGACGGCCTCCGGCGGCACTCTACGGTCATGCGCCTCGCCTCGTCCCCCACGTGGTTGCTCTGTCTCGCGGTCTTCATCTCCTTCACCGCAGCGGCCTGCGGCGGGAGCGGCGATGGAGGGCCCGGCGGTGATGGCGGCACGTCGGACGCCGACGTCCGCGACGGCGACACGGAAGACGCGAACGCCCAGGGCGACCAGTCCACGCAGGGAGACCAGTCCACGGCGCCCGAGTGCGGTGACGGCACGCGCAACGGCACCGAGGAGTGCGATGGCTCCGACCGAGGCGGCGCCACCTGCGCCAGCGAGACGCCCAGCACCCCCGTGGGTCAGCTCGCGTGCACCAACTGCATGCTGGTGACCACCGACTGCCGTGCGCCCACGGCGGATGACGCGGACGCCGACGACGTGGTCGACGACCTGGACCCCGCACCGAACGACCCGCGCGCCTGCGGCGACTCGGACGGCGACGACTGCGACGACTGCTCGCTGCGCGGCCGTCAGGACGTGGACGAAGACGGCTATGACCCGGACGGCGACGGGGAGTGCGAGCTCGAGCTCGATTACGACTGTATGAACGGCGCGAACGCTGCGGACGACGAGTTCCGCACCCTGGCGTGCGTGACCTTCGCGCACATCAACAACGACCGCGCGCACTTCAGTGCCGAGTCGGGGAACGCTGCGCCGCTGGTTTGGAACGAGGACATCTGGGAGGTGGCCGTCGGCCACAGCCGCAACATGTGCAACATGGGCGTCTTCGCCCACGAAATCGGCGGTGATGGCCCGTCCGAGCGCGCCGCCGCCGCCGGGCTGAACTACGGGCTGGCCGAGAACATCTCCGCCAACCTCGATCCGGCTGCGGCCGAGTACGGCTGGATGGACGAGCCGACGTGTCGCGGTCACCGCGGCAACAACTTGAGCCCCAAGGCCTTCGAGGCGGCGGTGGGCTACCACATCTGCGACCGCCCCACGAACCAGTACCAGTGGGGCCAGCACCACCACATCACGACCGACTTCCGCCGCAACAACAGCACGCCGAACTCGGCCTTCTGCACCAACGCGGCGACAGAATGCGAGATCCCGCCGAACCCTCCCACCACGGCCACTTGCCCGCAGATGTTCATCGACTGGGAGTGGTGTGAGCCGCCGAGCGCGGCCTCGATCGCGGGCTGGGGCTGCCCCTCCGACTGAGCGGGCGTCGCCCCGCGCGCCTCTCAGTACTGAGCGTCGAAGTCGATCTCGAGCGGCTCGGCGCTGGTGGGCCGCGCCTGACACGCCAGCACCCAGCCGCGCTTGAGGTCGTCGTCCGTGAGCGCCTCGTGGCTCTTCATGGCCACCTTGCCGCTGGCCAAGCGGCCCATGCAGCAGCCGCAGTAGCCGTCTTCGCACGACGACGGCGGGCGGTGCCCGGCGGCCTCGGCGGCCTTCAGCAGCGTGAGCCCGGCCACGTACGGGACGTCCACGCGGGTGCCGTCCAGCTTCATGCAGAACGTCGCCGGTGTGTCCCCCGCAGCCACCGGCGCTGCGTCCTGGACGGCGTCGCGGCGATCCGGGTCGGTGGGTGAGACGAAGCGCTCGAAGTGCGTCTGCTCGCGCGCGATGCCCGACGCCTCGAAGCCGGCTTCCACCGTGTCCATGAAGGGACCGGGGCCGCACACGTAGAAGTCGGACCCCTTGCGCTCGGCGATCAGCTCGCTGACCTTCTGCGCGGTCATGAAGCCGCCAGTCGAGTCGAGGTGGTGAACCACCTTGGCGCGCCCGGGGAAGTTCCGCTCCAGCAGGTCCAGCTCTTCCTGGAAGATGACCGAGCGGGCGTCGCGGTTGGCGTACACCAAGAGCACGTTGCGGCGCGTGGTGGTGAGCGCGGACTTCATCAGCGAGATGACCGGCGTGATGCCGCTGCCGCCACCGAAGAGCGTGAGGGGCCGCTCGCCCGCGTCGGCCTTCAGCACGAAGCGGCCCTCCGGCGGCTGGACTCGGATGGTGCTGCCCACCACCAGCTGGTCGTTGAACCAGTTGGAGATGCGGCCGCCGTCCACGCGCTTGACCGTGACCTTGTGCCACGCGTCCGTGTCCGGCGAGCTGGCGAGCGAGTAGCAGCGGCGCAGCTGCATGCCGCTGAACGGCACCTCGAAGGTCAGGAATTGGCCGGCCTTGTACCGAAACGCCTCGCGCAGGGGCGCGGGGATCTCGAACACGAAGGAGCGCGTGTCATGCGTTTCTTGCAGGATCCCGGAGACGAGGAGCTCGTGGAAGTCGGCGGCCATGGCTTCAAAAGTAGAACGTGTTTCAGTTTCGTCAACCCGCCGGGCGGCGCCGAGCGGTGTTGAACGGGGCAGCGAGCGCCGGATGCTAGCAGCGCACGGGGGCCCCCGCGACCTGGCTGGCCCGGGTCGATTCCAGCGCCCCGGAGCTCTCTGCGACTCAGGGCGCGGCGGGCAGGCCGTGCGCCAGACCGGCTTCGGCGTACGGGTCGATCAGCGTGGCGGTGCCGTCGGCAAAGTGGCTCTCGAGGAACGTCCCGATCGACGAGCGCGCCAAGTCACTGGTGGGCATGTTCGTGTGCGTGGCGACCACGACCTCGCCGCCTTCGTCGATGACGTCGTACTGCAGAAGCCCAGCGGTGGCGCCGGCCTCGCCGTTGCCCATCAGGGGCGGCGCGTCGCTCGACCACGTCAGTCCCACCACGGGGCGCACCTGGTCTCCCACGTGGGGGATGCCGAGGGCGCGCGCCAGCGAGTAGTTGGACGCGTTGGTGACCGTGTTGTCGTCCAGGGTCACGCCGAAGAGATAGTCCGGCACCGCCGAGCTGGGCCGCAGCCGATCGAGCAAGACGTGCCGTCCGTACGCGGAGCCGTCCCCGCGATCGAGCACCATCTGCAGGGCCGCGAACGACTGCGCGATGGAGTCGGCGGTCTGCCGGCGCAGCACGAACGTGACCAGCGGCGAGAACGAGGAGTCGTCGTCGTAGACGATGCGCGAGAGGGTCCCGCCGCCCTCCATGTTGACCACCGCGGAGTACGCGTCGCTCATGGCCACCAGCTCGGTGGACATGATGCCGCCCAGCGAGATGCCGAAGTACACCAGCCGCGTGGTGTCCACGTCGTTGTCGCCGTCGCCGTCGAGATCGCCGTCGCTCGTGAGCATGCGCGTGAGCTGCAGCTTGTCGTAAGTGGACTGGCGCCAGTGGTCGCGCAGGCGGCGCGCGTCCAGCACCGGCGGGTTGCTCAGCGTCAGCGCGAAGAAGCGGAAGGTGCCCTGGATGCCGGCCAGCATCACGCCTTCGGTGCTGGGGTGGTCTCCGTGCACCAGCGCGTCGATGGCCACCGTGGCCCAGCCGTCTTCGGCGTAGTCCTCGGCGAACATGGCGGCCGAGTTGCGCGTGTCGGTCAGGCCGTGCCCGAAGACGATGGTGGGGTAGGGGCCTGCCATGCTGGCGGGCGGCAGCCAGATGGAGACCGGCACCTCCCAGCTCTTCTGCGGGCTGACGTCGTTCACGTCGATGTCCACGGCCCCGTTCTCGGCGCGGTAGTCCTCCACCATCAGCATGGCGGAGCAGCGCCGGTACGTGCCCTCGTCCGTGCACACGGTGTCCGTCAGCGCTGGCGAGAGCGTCTCGATGTGGGCGGCGATGGCCACCGACTCGCGCGTGATGGACTGCGTGGTGACCACGTGCAGGGCCACCAGGTCTTCCCAACCCTCGACCACCCCCAGCTCCGTCAGCGCTTCGATAGCGTCGCGGCGGTCGTCGTCCGGGCGGCGCAGCAGCTGCCACATGGGCTCGAGCGGCTCGAGGCAACCACCGGCCGCAGCGCTGAGGCCGCGCGTCGCGAAGTAGGCCACGCGCGTGGCCTCGGGCAGCGGCGTGAGCGGCCGGACGTAGAGGAAGGTGTCGCTGGTGCGCGCCTGCGTGGGCACCAGCACGGGCGGCCCATCCTCCGGCAACACCACGATGCCGATGCTGTCTTCGGGGTGAGCCTCGCCATCGGCCACCTGCAGCATGGCCGGGTCGAACGTGCCGCTGAAGCCCAGCCACATCTCGCCCTGCACACCCACGCCGTCGAGGTCCACGATGTGCTCGTCGAACAGCGGCGCGAGCGGCCCGAAGGGCGTGAGGTCGGCCCCCTCGGGCAGCGACATCTGATAGCCCGTGGGTCGCGACTCGTCGGCCACCAGGAAGTCGCTGGTGGGGAACGACGAGAGGTCCGCGACGCCGGGCGCCCAGCCGTACGTGTTGCAACCCTCGGGGATCTCGGGGGGGGAGGCGTCGCTGCCGCAGCCGAGCGAGCCCATGGAGAGCGTGAGGACGAGGGTGAGGGGGAGCGTCGCAGTGACGCCCCGGCGTTCCGGGCGGGGGGCAACCATGGCGCGCAATCTATCAGCTTCTGGTCGCTAGGGGTTTCGCCATGGGTTTCCATCTGGCAAAACGCCTCCATGAAGACGCTGCTCCGTGCATGCCGTGTGCCGGCCCTCTTGGGTCTGGCCCTCTCGAGCCTCTCTTGCGGGAGCGACGACTCCCTGACCATCCGCTACGCGGACCCGGGCGCCGCAGGAGGTCAGGCCGGACGCGGTTCCTTCACGCTGGGCGTGGCCACCGCCGCCGCGCAGATCGAAGAGGGTAACGAGAACGCCGACTGGTGGGTCTACACCCAGCCGGTGTCCGAGGGCGGCCTCGGCGTGGGGGAGTTCGTGGGCGACGCCGTGCAGGGCTACGCGCGAGCGCTCGACGACGTGGCGCTGGTGGAGGAGATGAACCTCGACGCCTACCGCTTCAGCGTGAACTGGGCGCGCATGGAGCCCACGCGCGACACCTACGACGAGACGGCGTTCACCCACTACGACGGCGTCATCGACGCGCTGGTGGCCCGCGAGATCAAGCCCATGATCACGGTGCATCACTTCTCGAACCCCATCTGGGTGGACGACCCGCGCGTGGCCGAGTGCCCGGAGGGTGGGCCGACCGACGCGCACCTGTGTGGCTTCGGGCACCCCACGGGCGGGCCCGCCATCGTGGCTGAGATGGCCGAGTTCGCGGGCGAGCTGGCGCGCCGCTACGGCGACCGCGTGGACGAGTGGGTGACCCTGAACGAGCCCATCAACTACCTGGTGGCGAGCTACATGCTCACGGTCTTCCCGCCCGGCCGGAACCTGCTCTTCGGAGGCTTCGCGGAGAACTTCGACGACGTGGTCGAGGACTTCATGGCGGCGCACGTGGCCATGTACGAAGCCATCCACGAGAACGACACCATCGACGCCGACGGCGACGGACAGGCCGCCGTGGTGGGCTTCACCCTCAACGTCATCGAGTGGGCGCCGGCGGTGCGCAACGCGGTGTCCGACTTCGACAGCGCCGTGCGCGCGCGCAACACGGTGCACTACGTCTACAACCACCAGTTCCCGGAGTCGATCATCAACGGGACGTTCGACCGCGACTACGACGGCATGCCCGACGAGGACCGCGCGGAGTGGGCCGGCAAGGTGGACTTCATGGGCGTGCAGTACTACTCGCGCCAGGGCGTGACCGGCTCGCCGGGCCTGATCCCCGTGCTGAACGTGACGCCCTGCTTCGCGGACTTCGACTTCGGCGCGTGCGTGGACCCCATCTTCGACCAGACGCACTGCGTGCCTGCCATGGGCTACGAGTACTACGAGCCCGGCATCTACAACCTGCTGAGCGAGTACGGTGCCACGTACCCGGACCTGCCTCTGACCGTCACCGAGAGCGGCCTCGCCACGAACGTCGGTCGTCGCCGGGCGGAGCACATCGTGCGCTTCATGGAGCAGATCGAGCAGGCGCGCCGCGAGGGCGTGGACGTGCGCGGCTACTACCACTGGAGCCTGATGGACAACTTCGAGTGGGCCGAGGGCTACGCGCCGCGCTTCGGTCTGTACCGCGTGGACACCAGCACCTTCGAGCGCACCGCGACCGAGGGCGCCGTGCTGCTGGGTGAGATCGCGGCTTCCCGCCGCATCACCGCCGAGCAGCGCGCCGAGTACGGCGGCACGGGGCCCATGACCTCCGAGGGTGACCCGCGCGCGCTGCGCGTGGGCTGCCGGCCCATCAATCCCGTGGAATGACGCCTCGGGAGGCGGCGTGCTCAGAGCGCCCGGCGGAGCGTGACTCCGTCGGGCGCTTCCGCTTCGCCCACGGACCAGGCGCTGCCTCCCTCGAGGCGCAGCGGCTGCCCGTCGTAAGGGTCCAGCAGCGGCGTCGGCAGGTAAGTCGGCACCAGCTGGCCCTGGTCCGCAGGCAGCGCGCCGCCGTGATCCAAGGCGAAGCGCCGCGCGGCCACGGCGAGGATGTCCAGGCGCGAGGCGGCTACGGCGCCGTCCTCCCGGTCCACGAAGCGACCGAAGTCGGCCATGCCCAGCGAGAGCAGGATCCGCCCGGTGCGGTTGTGGAGCTGCTGCACCACGCCGCCGTCGTCGCTCCACAGAGGCAAGGGTTCGACGGGTACGCGCTCCCAGCGAGGGGTCTCGGCGCGGTCCACCTGGGGCTTCATCTGCAGGCGGATCCAGACGCGCGTGGTGTCGTCGTCATAGCCCCAGGCCTCGAGCGTGGGCATCGAGTCCCGCTGCTCGGCCATCATGGCCTCCATCATGCGGGCTTCACCCACCAGCCCGCGGGCGACACCTCCAGGCTCGATCGGAACGAGGCCGGCCGCCGCTTGGGCGTAGAGATCTGGCTGCGTGACCCCAAAGGCGGCGAGTAGCTCGAGGATCTCCCGACGCGCCTTCTGGTGGATGACGATGCCCATCATCGTGCCGATCAGGCCAGCGTCGCCCGCCGTGAGGCGCGCCCCCAAGGCCTGCACGTGCAGCATCTCGGTCAGCCCCAGAGCTGGGTCGCCGGCCGCGGCGCTGGACCATGCGAACAGCAGCCACGCCCAAGAGAGCCGGATGACTGGCAGGAACTGCGGACCGGGATCGTCCCAGCTCGCGGGCAGGGGAACGCTCAGCCCCTCCGTGCTGGTGACCGCTGCGCGCAGGCTGTCGATGTGGGCGCGGAAGGGCGCTGCCGTGGACAGGACGTCGGCGCTGGGAATTCCCTCGCGCTCCAGGATCGCGGAGAAGTCCGGCAGCTCCTCGGGAAGACTCTCGCAGGCTGCGTTGATCCGCTGCCAGGCCTGCCCATCATCGCGCGCAGGGACAGAACGAGACGTCACCTGCGGCGTCTCGGCGAGGCTGGGCCAACGCGCGGCTTCGGCCCGGACCAACGCGAACAGCACGCCTACCGTGATGCCCACGAGCCCCAGCGTCCCACCCAGGACCCACACCAGAGGACGGACCGGCCGCTTTTCCACCATGCGCGATCATACACGGAGCCCAAACGAAAAGGCCTCCCCGAAGGGAGGCCTCTCTCGATGTGTCCGGGCGCATGCACCCGGTGTGGGCTCAGCTCAGTTGCCGAAGTGCGCGCTGAGACCGGCCAGGATGTTCACCGACATGTTGGTGTCCGCGATGCCGTCGCGCGTGGCAAAGAGGTCCTCGTTGGCCCAGTCGAGGCGCGGCTCGAGGGTCAACACGATGTTGTCGCCGGGGGTGTAGCGGAGGGTCGGGGTGACCGTGATGAGGCTCTCGGCGCCCATGGCCGAGTACGCGCCGTTGTTGCTGCCGCCGTACAGGTACTCGACGCGCGCGCCGACCGAGAGGTCCTCGGTGATGTCGATCTTCATCGCCGCGCTCGCGCCGAAGTAGAGGTTGTCGACGGTGTCGCCAGCGAACTGCGGGTTGAAGCGCAGGTCGGCGTTGAGGATCAGGCTGGCGCTGTCGCCGAGGCCGATGGTGGCCACCACGTCGATGAAGTGACCCCAGTCGTTGTTGCCGTTCTCGGCCTGCGTCGCGTAGCCCACCGCGAGGAAGACGTTGTCGCTCGGCGCCAGCGTGACCTGAGCGCCGAACGCGGGAACCTCGTTGATGTCGAGGGCGTCAGCGAAGTCGAAGTTGCCATTGACCACCAAGAACTTCAGCCCGACGGTGTCGCTGACGGTGTAGTTCACACGCAGACCAGTGTGGTTGAAGGGCTGCATCAGGAAGTAGAGCGCGCCGCGCGTGTAGTTCACGTTGACCCACTCGTCCGCCACCTCGGCACCGTAGATGGTGTCGAAGAAGCCGAGGTCGAACGTGAGCGAGTCCGTGGCGTACCAGGAGGCGAAGCCCTGCTTCACATTGCTGATCAACGGATAGTTTCTCGCGGCAGCGATGAGGAGCGGAGCGGCTTGGCCGAAGCGCAGGTTGAGGGTGACGCCGCCGTGCTCGCCGGCGTACGCGAAGTCACCACCCGCGAACGGGAGGCCGAAGCCGTGGTTGCGGGCGTACTCGCGGTGCGCGGGCTCGCTACCGGGGACATCGTTCGGGACGCGCTCGATGTCGAACTGGTAGTAGGCAGACGCCATGGCTTGCCACGTGATGTTGTCCATGAGGGAGCCCTCTTCCTCTTCCGCAACCTCCTCCTCGGCGGCGGGCTCCTCTTCGTCGACAGCCTCCTCCTCCTCCTCCTCCTCGACGGGCTCGGCGTAGGTGGTGGGCTGCGCCTCGACGGGCTCTTCGGTGGCTTCCTGGGCGACCGCTGCGCTCGGCAGCGCCATCGCCAACATGATCAAGCTCAGACGGGTTGAGAAGTTCTTCACGTGTTGTCTCCAGTCGGCCGTTGTGTGAGACCCAGCATGGTTGGTGTCGCCACCGGTCCGGGTTCGCGTTCCGTCGAAGTCTCTTCACCTCGACTACTTGGGAAGACCTTGGCCGCGGGACATTTCGGATGTGTTTCCTGAACAGCACCGAAAGGCAAAATGAGACGTCGAAAGTATTCCCTCGTTCACGAATGTTTCCGGTCTGTTTCGACGCTATGAGCACGCTGTTGCGCACGCCCCGAATTGCTGCACGATGGGCCCTCCATGCCCCCGCAACGTTCGCTCTCGCCCTTCCCGCAGCTGGCCTACGGGACACCGCGCAAGCTCCCCCGCGCGAAGTCCCTGCCAGGCCGCGTGGTGGTGCTGGACGTGGCCTTCGCGGCGAACGCCGGTGGTGCCAGCTTCGAGGGCGTGACCAAGCCTTTCCTCGACGGCCTGGGCTCGCGGCTGGCCATGTGGATCGATCACCACGATCACGAGATGCACGCGGCCTACGCCGATGACCCGCGCTTCGTGCTGCACACGAAGGCCGAGCACGGCGCGTGTCCGGAGCTGGTGACTCCGGAGCGCGTGGCCTGGGCCGGCGAGATCCAGACCATCTGCTGTCACGTGGACTTCGACGGGCTGTGCAGCGCGGCCAAGTGGATTCGCGGTGGCGTCGAGCCATACGTGGGCGCCGACGACGACGCGCGCGCCATCGACACGCGCCTCGGTGAGCCGAGCGAGCGGGCGGCCGTGATCGACCGGGCGTTGCGGGCTCGCCACCGGGACGATGGCTTGAAGGGCGTCATCGTCCGCTACCTGGCTGGCGGTGCGTCCGATGCCGGGCTGTTCGAGCCCATCCGCGAAGCCGCCAAGGCGCTGGATGGTCGTGAGCGAGAGGCCCACCGCCTGGCCGAACGCTACACCGTCGCCGCCAACGTGGCGTTCTGCGACGCGACCGAGCGCGGTGGTCACTACGACAAGACGCTGCTGCTCCTGCTGGGCCAGGAGCTAGCGCGCGTGTCCGTGGTGCTGGACGAGACCACCGTCACCGCGGCCGCCAAGTTCGACAGCGGCGTGGACCTGGTCGCGCTGCTGGGGCTCACGGGCGGCATGCCCACGCGCGTGAGCGTGGAGCGCAAGCGCCTGGACGAGGTGATGACCGCGCTGCGCGGCGCGGTGTGAGTTTGGGTTTCGCGGCTGCGTCGTCAACGTTGACGTACGTTGACGTGGTCGTAGGCGTAAGCGTGCTCGTTGACGTGCTCCTGCTCGTGCTCGTGTCCGCCAGTCGTTGGCGGCTACGGCGACGCGCCCGGACCTGCCGTCACGAGGACTGCCCCTGCACGCTTTGAACACGAGCACGAGCACGAGCAGGTCAACGAGCACGAGGACGCCTACGACCACGTTGACGTCGACGAATACGAGAGCCTTGTCCTCTCTTCGGGCTAGATCTTCGGACGGACCCAGCCGCCAAACGCGCGCTCGAGCTCCTGTGCCACCGCCAGCGTGAGGTGGTCGTTCCCGTGCGCCGCAGCAACCTGAACGCCCAGCGGGAGGCCGCGCTTGTCGAGGCCGAGGGGCACCTGCGTCACGGGGAGCTGCATGACGTTCAAGATGGCGGTGTAGACCCACAGGAAGGGCCACAAGAGCGGCACGTCGTGCTTGGGGGCCACCATGCCGTAGGGCGGGTAGAGCATGACGGTGTCGCCCGCGAGCGCCTCGTCCAGCTCGGCGCGCAGCAGCTTGCCTTGCTCCACCATGGCGCGGGTGTGGCCGGGCGCGAGGTCGGTGATGCGCTCGCCCACCGCGAGGATCACGGCGGGCAGCGTGTGCGCCGAGCGCCGTAGTGCCAGCTTCGCGAGCTCCGGCAGGCTCTGCCACTTCTCGTTGTTGGCCAGCAGCGTGGCGAAGGGCGTCTCCTGCGACGCGTGCAGCATGCTGGACCAGATGTCGAAGGCCTTCTTGAGGCGCGCGAAGCGCCGCTCTTCCACCTTGCAGCCCCGCTCCCGCAGGTGGGCGGCCACGCGGCGCTGGCTCTCGCGCAGGGCAGGGCTGACATACGTGCGGCCGTCGTCCGGTACGGTCAGCACGCGCAGGCGCGAGACGTCCACCTCGCCCGGATCACGAAAGGGGATGGGCCTGGTGTTGGGGTCGCTCTCGTGCGGGCCGGCGAGCACGCGCACCAGCAGCGGCAGGTCTTCGGCGCGGCGCGCGATGGGTCCCGTGCTCAGGAAACCTCCGGCTGCGCCGTTGGCCTCCGGGAACTGACCGCTGTTGGGGATCAGACCCGCGCTGCACTTGTGGCCGAACACGCCGTTGAAGAACGCCGGCATGCGGATCGAGCCGCCCACGTCGGAGCCCAAGCCGAAGAGGCTGGCCCCCGATCCCACGATGGCGCCTTCGCCGCCGGAGCTGCCGCCCACGATGCGCGTGACGTCGTAGGGGTTGTTGGTGCGCCCGTACACGCGGTTGAAGCTCTCCATCCACATGCAGAGCTCGGAGACGTTGGTGACGCCCACGGGGATGGCGCCCGCTTCGCGCAAGCGAGTCACGGCGGGCGCGTCTCCCGTGGGGCGGAAGCCCACGCGCGCAGGCAGACCCGACGTCTGCGGCATGCCCACCAGCGCGAAGCACTCCTTGATGGTGCAGGGCACGCCATGTAGCGCTGGCAGGTTGTCGGGGCCCTCGGTCGCCAGGCGCTGGTCGGCTGCGTCGGCCTCGGCGCGTGCCTCCGCGAAGCGCGTGGCCACCACCGCGTTGAGCTTCGGGTTCACCCGCTCCACCTCGGCGATGCACGCGTCCACCATGGCGCGCGAACTCACGCGGCGGCTGCGGATGCGGGCGGCTACCTCGGTCGCGCTCGCGCTCCGCAGCAACTCGAGGGGGCTCACGTTCTCTCGCAGGGGGGCGCGTTCGTTCATCGTGTCTGGT